>NZ_AP018316.1:2137649-2149368 GCF_002368115.1 Dolichospermum compactum NIES-806
TAACTATGACTCAACTAAAAAATCGGCTTACTGTGGAAGAATTTCTCGCACTTCCCGAAAGTGATACTACTTATGAGTTTGTTGACGGTGAAGCTGTAGCCAAATATAAAAATGAGCAAATGTCTCCTGAATTCTTTCATATACTATTATCTACATGGGCGCAAGATCAAGGTCGTGTTGTTGTGGAATGGGGAATCAAATTAACCAAAAATCAAGCAGGTTGGATACTTCTGATTTAACTTATGTTTCCTATCACCGTCTTGCTGCTGACTGGCTTGAAAATGAGGCTTGTCCTGTTATCCCAGAATTAGTTATCGAAATTATTTCTCCTGGTCAGACTTTCGGAGACATGATTGATAAAGCCACTTATTATCTACAAGCGGGGATTCTATTAGTTTGGATAGTAGATACAATATCTCAAACTATCACTGTCTTTACAGCATCTTCTCTACCTGTAACTTTTCGAGGAAATCAAATTATCAGCCACGAAATATTAACAGATTTAGAAATTACTCCTCATACTATCTTTCAACGGGCTGGTTTAATTCGTTAGTTAAAAGATCCCGATTTCAGGAATAAATTAAGTAATTGGACAAAAATATTTACAGTCATTGCGAGGGAAGGGAAGCAATCACAACCCTTGCGATTGCTTCATTTCACTTCGTTCCATATGGCTAACGCCACGCAACGCTTACGCAATGACATTGTGTAATTAATTCTGTCTCACTACTTATAGCCCACATTCCGCACCCTAAACTGTCACACAACGAAAATTGGTCGTTTGGGGATTTCAGATAGCGATCGCTATCTGAAACTTTCACAGTTTTGTATAAAAATCATCCTTTAAGGTATGAAAAAATCCGAAATTACCGATTGTGACACCAGGGGGTGCGGAAGGTGGGTTATAGCGGTTCTTTTGTTGAGTGAGGTAGAAGAACCCCACCCCCACCCCCCTCCCCGCAAGCGAGGAGGGGGCTATGATATCAACTACATCAATTAATTATTAGTAATCTTTTTTTCTAAATAAAGCTCGATATACTGGTTCACCTTTGTTTTGAGTGGCTATTTCCCGTTCTGTGGGGACAGGGAGAGGATTTTGGGCTAACCATGTTGTTGTTCCTAGCTTCTCAAATGCAGGATGTTCATGAAAGCGATCGCACATTTCCACTGCTACAAATTCTATATCAGATTGCAGGAAAACAACACCATCAGGGGTTAAATAATTCGCTAATTCTGTGACTAATTCCGCTTGGACTACCCGACGTTTTGCGTGACGATTTTTAAACCAAGGATCAGGAAATTGAATTGTAACTCTTTGTAAGCTTCCCAATGGTAAAGTTGATAACAAGGAAACTAGGGAATTATTCACATTTGCAAATACATAATGCAAGTTTGTTAACCCCATTTCGTCGCGGATTCTATTGGCTTCGACTACTAGGGGTTCTCGGATTTCTAACCCTAAAAAATTCCAATTTGGTTCTACTTGTGCCATTTTCAGGACAAATCTCCCCCTAGCACAACCAATATCTAAATGTAGAGGTAGGTTTGGTTGGATATAAATCTTTTCCCATTCTGGAGAAGCGGCTGGGGTTTGGAACTTACTGGCAAGGGGGTTAACGTGCTGACGAACTCGAACAGGTGACAAAATTTACGCTCCTTTGAAAAAACACAATTCTAAACAAATGTATACAAATATTATTAAGTCTAAATATTCCTACACAGGTATACAGAGTGAGAGTTATACTTTGATTATAAGGATTTTTGCAACTTCATTTTTAACATTTTCTTAAAATCAATGAAACTCAATTTTCGTTTTGCTATCGTTAGCGACTTACACATTGCACTTCCTGAAACAATTTGGGATCACCCTAGTCGCTTTCATTTGGTGGAAGTGAGTATTCCGGCTTTTGATAGTGTATTAGAACATTTAACCCAATTAGATTTAGATTTTTTGTTGATCCCTGGAGACTTAACCCAACATGGTGAAGCAGCAAATCACAAGTGGTTACAAAACAGATTATCACAGTTACCTTTTCCATCTTATGTTATTCCTGGTAATCATGATGTCCCTGTTTTAATTGCCAATGAACAATCAATTGGCTTTGCAGATTTTCCCTATTTCTACCAAAAGTTTGGTTATGAAAATCCTGAACAACATTATTATAATCGGCAGATATTTCCAGGGGTGAGGTTAATTGGTCTTAATTCTAACTCATTTGATGATCAAGGTCAGCAGATAGGACGGTTGGATAGTCAGCAATTCCAGTGGTTAGAACAGCAGTTAGCCGGGATTGAGGATGAATTGGTTTTAGTGATGATTCATCACAATGTGGTTGAACATTTACCAAATCAATCCCGTCATCCCATGGCAAATCGCTATATGTTGGAAAATGCTTCAGAACTGCGGACATTATTACAACGCTATGGGGTAAAACTAGTTTTTACCGGACATTTGCACGTTCAAGATGTGGCTTGTGCAGACGGAATTTATGATATTACCACGGGTTCTTTAGTTAGCTACCCTCATCCTTATCGAGTGTTGGAATTTAACCGGGATGAATTAGGTAGTGAATCCTTACAAGTTGTTTCTCATCGAGTTAATTCAGTACCAGATTTTCCCAATTTACAAACATTATCACGACAATGGATGGGCGATCGCTCTTATCCATTTGTCCTCAAATTATTGACTTTACCGCCTTTGAGTTTACCACTAGCACAGGCACAAACCCTAGCCCCCGGTTTACGGGACTTTTGGGCGACAATTGCCGATGGTGATGCTATGTTAGAATATCCCCACTTTCCCATTCATGTTCGTCGTTACATCGAAGAATATAGCGCAGTTAATGATGGGAATCCGGCTTTTATTGATAATCACAGTACGTTATTGATAGGGTAAATTGTCTGATAGCGAAGCGTGGCGTAGCCATATCAGGACTTACAGGATTTAAGGATTTACAGGATGTAATTAGCTTTTTTATCAGCAGAAATCTCTTCTTTCTCTACCTCTGTGATCTCTGTGCCTCTGTGGTTCGTTAAAAAAAACCTGTTAACAACTCAAATAGGATTGCTATAGCTATTATCGCTGATTAGAGAACGACAAATAGCAAATACAGAAGTATAACCATGGAGGAAAGTTCTGCCACTGACAGGACCGATTTCACCACCGCAGAAAAACCCACCCATTGGTATGTCCTGGACGTAACGGCTAAAGAGTTGAGAATCGAAATTAGGTTTGCCATAAAGACCTGTTCCTCGTCCTAAACAGGTAAACATCAAAGCACCGACGGGAGAAGGTTGTCCGGCATTTTCACTTTGATATTCTTGGAGTAAAATTTCTAAATCTTGGGCTGATGCTTCGGCATCCCTCAGATGAAATTGTAACCTTTGTCCGGCACGAATGCGATCGCCAATTGCGATCGCCCCACCATTAGGATCTACTCCTAAAACATTGCGAATTAAAAAATCTCCCGAATGTAAATTTAGCCGAAATTCATCCATTGCTAAACCCACAAACAAAGAATGTTGTGCTAATGTTCGTTCTTCTTCACTCAAACTACTAATTAAATTTCGCAATACCATCAAAGGCACTTTTTCATCCAACTCTAAAATAATATTCCGTTCCGCTTTAGTGACTTGCAACGGTTCACCAATAGGACGACACCCTTGGGCAACAATAGTATCTAAAACAATATTGCCACTTAAAGCGATGCCTACCGTACCTTCCCGATATAACTTATCATTACAAAATAAGCCCACACGACCATTCATAGAGCCGCTGCTGGCCTGTCCTCCCACAACCACCGAACCTGGATAGGCAAAATCTAACCCCTGCAACAAATCATTCGTTCCTGAAGCAAAGGGACTCGACAGCAGAATAAATTGAGGGACTACTGAAGGTGATACACCCAGCAAATCAATCCAAGCAGTCGGGGAACTATCGGAATCTGGCAATTCTTCCGCCACAATATGAAAAGGTTGGATTTCGACACCGGGAAGATGGGCTAAAGTTAAACTCAGGGCTGGTTCTGCTTCTATTTCTTCCGTTTCTCCAGTCTCTTTTCTGCCAATTACACCCCCAGCACTACAACCAATTAATATAGGTACAGAAAGTTTTTCCGCCAATAAAGGCAAAAGTCGGGAATACTCACTCATAAAAGCAGAAGAAATGAATACCAGCCCTAAATCCGCTGGTGCTGTTAAAGATGTCATTGCTTGTTCTACAACATCGTTAATAGCCGCTTCTAAGGAAGGACGGGTTGATAGGGCATTTATCCACTGCATTTGATCTGCCATGAGTTTTCGGCTGGTTTCTGTTTTGGGGTTAGTTGATTATTTTAACTAACTTTGTCGCTTGCTGAATAGAGTCAGATACCCGACTTCTTAGAGAAGTCGGGTATCTCGTTGTTCAGTATAGGAAGTGGTATATTTATGATTTAATAGGATTTACGCATTGACAAGATTCCCCAAATATGTGAGGTAAATTTTATCCCTTGTAGGGTGCGTCAGACACGATATTTTGACAAAAAAACAGATTCCCTCTATCTGACGCACCCTACTCAATAAGTTATTCCCAAAGCCGAAAACGACGCAATTTTGTTCATTCATATCATGGTAAATTAGTGAGCGTGCGTAAGTCCTATTTAATATCAAAAATTGAGGATATAAACACCTATTCAAACACAGGTGGCCATAATTCAGAAATGGCAATTTCCCAACCAGGAAATAATTCAGTTACGGTTAATTTATCATCTTCTGTTAATAATGTAATTTTACCATCAGGACGATAAACAGTAACAGTTAATTCATCAGGATTGATTAAAATTCCTATCTTAGCGCCTAATTCTAAAAATAATTTAAGTTTATCTTCTAATTTAGCAACTCTATCAGTTTTTGATTTAATTTCTACCACTAAATCAGGAACTAAATTACCGAAATCTCTCACAGTCCGTTTTAATCTTTGGGCAGAAACAAAAGACACATCGGGAGCGCGTAAATCAGTATTTGGCATAATAAACCCACCACTGGAGTCAAATATTCGCCCTAATTTACGAGGATTAGTCCATAATTTTAACAAATATATGAACTCAGCACCAATTTCACTAGATTCTATATCTGATGGACCAATAATTAAAATATTTCCTTCTTGTAGTTCTATTTGATAGTCGTTATCATCATCTTTTAATATTTGTTCTATTTTTTCTAGGTTGTTAATTGTGAGAGTCATATAATTTTCATCTCCAGTGATATTTGTGATGATTTAATATCATAGCATTTCGTCAAACTATGTAGGTTGGGTTGTTCACGTTAGCGTTGCGAAGCAATTGGAACAAAACCCAACATTTTTCCTTCTTCTGTTGGGTTTGGTCTTCGTTCTACCGAACCTACAATACCGAATGGTTAAATATAAGCACTTATTCAAATACAGGAGGCCATAATTCAGAAATAGCAATTTCCCAACCAGGAAATAATTCAGTTACGGTTAATTTATCATCTTCTGTTAATAATGTAATTTTACCATCAGGACGATAAACAGTAACAGTTAATTCATCAGGATTGATTAAAATTCCCACTTTTGCACCTAATTCTAAAAAAAATTTAAGTTTATCTTCTAATTTAGCAACTCTATCAGTTTTTGATTTAATTTCTACCACTAAATCAGGAACTAATTTAGCAAAATCTCTCACTGTCCGTTTTAATCTTGCGGCGGCAACAAAGGACACATCGGGAGCGCGTAAGTCGGTATTCGGCATAATAAACCCACCACCGGAGTCAAATATTCGCCCTAATTTACGAGGTTTGATCCAATTACCTAATAATCTAATCAATTCAGCACCAATTTCACTAGATTCTATATCCGATGGACCCATAATTAAAATATTCCCTTCTTGTAGTTCTATTTGATAGTCGTTATTATCATCTTTTAATATTTTTTGTATTTTTTCTAAGTTGTCAATTGTGAGAGTCATATAATTTTGATCTCCAGTGATATTTGTGATGATTTAATATTATAGCATATTTATTTATATCATTCAGATCCCTGACTTCTTGAAGATGTTGGGGATCTCTAAACAAAATTATTAAGTTATCAGGATACAGAAGTGTTGAATGTTAGGAAAAGATTAAAAAAAAGTACCATAATTTGATACAATCTAAAAAAATATAGATAAAGAATTATCAAATTATGCGCTTAAAGAATTTCCCAGAAGTGGTCAAAACAATATTGAAACCATTGCCCAAAAAAGATTATCCAGTTCTGGACACATTTTCATTTGTATCAGTGTGGTTACAGTATGTCATGGATAAAAGTATAGTGAGTATGAGAGATTTATTTCAAAGACTAAATAATCAAGGGATAGATTTAAAAATATCAAATTTTTCCAAGGCAAGTAAAAAGAGAGATACTCAAGTATTTTTGGAGATAATAACTGAATTAAACAATCAACTGAGAAAGAAAAAAGGAAAGGAAGAAACCCAAGCATTATTTCCTATAGATTCAACAATTATTACATTAACAAGTAAATTATTATGGAGTCAAGGATATCATCAAGTAAAACTATTTTGTGGGTTAGATAGTTTGACATCAGAAGTTGGTGGAATGGTGATTCATTTTGGGCAAGGACATGACCATAAATATGGACAAGAAACAGTAGAAGCAATTCCGTCAAAAGGAGTAGGGATAATGGATAGAGGATTTGCATCCTCCGAAAGAATATCTGAATTAAAACAACAAAAAAATAAAGCTTTTGTCTTAAGAATTAAAAATAATGTCACTTTAGAAATGCTAGAAAATGGTAATTGTAAAGTTGGCAAAGATGAAAGAGAAGTGGAAATTAGAGTAGTAGCATTTTGTGATATAGAAACTAAGAGTGAATTTCGTTTAGCAACAAACTTATTAAATGAAGGAGAAGAGCAAGTTAGTAATCAAGAGATTATGGAAATTTACATACAAAGATGGCAAATTGAATTGTTATGGAAATTCTTAAAAATGCACCTCAAGTTAGACAGACTTATGACAAAGAATGAGAATGGAATTAGAATTCAGATAATGTGCTGTTTAATCGCTTATTTGATATTGCAACTAATAGAAATACCGCAAGAATTTGGCAAAACTTTATTAGATAAACTCCGTTATCTTCAGTCCTATATGTGTCAGGAAATAAGTTATGTTCATTGGTTTAGAAAACTTATTTGGATAAGATGAAAAATAGCACTTATAGGCTAAGTTTATTTCAATATGTAAAGTTTTATTACGCTATTCAACATTTCTGATCAGGATAATATAGGAATTTACTACTTAAATTAAATCAAAACTTCAACTTCTTGGGCGATACTTGTAGGTTGGGGAATTGGTAAACCTGACTCTATTAAACCTTCTATATGAAATTCTATTGCTTCAACAATCATTTGTTGAACTTCTACTAATGTTTCAGCTACAGCTATACAACCGGGTAAGTCGGGAACATAAGCACCATAACTGCTGTTTCCCTTTTCAATTACTACTGTATAACGCATTATTCTTCCTCCAATTGTGCTTGTTTCCATATACTTTTTAGTGTACCAATGGGTACGTCAATATTGGGTTTACCGGAAACTGTAACTATACCAAGTTTATCAGGATGTTTAAACTGTCGGTGACTTCCTCTAGTTCTGGCTAAATACCAACCATCCGCTTCTAGTCGCTGAATTACTGCTCGTACTTTCATATTAACATTTATTTCTAATCAATAGTTTAATTTATTTTTATAATTAATTATGTAGATTATACATCAGACTTAATATTTCTCCAATTTCACTAGATTCTATATCCGATGGACCCATAATTAAAATATTTCCTTCCTGTAGTTCTATTTGATAGTCGTTATCATCATCTTTTAATATTTGTTCTATTTTTTCTAAGTTGTTAATTGTGAGAGTCATATAATTTTCATCTCCAGTGATATTTGTGATGATTTGATATTATAGCATTGTAGGGTGTGTCAGATATTACCAATCTGTTTATTGATATAATTTATGCAGTCTGACGCACCCTACCTATCTATTTTTATGTCTGCATATTCTTTTTCTGTTAATGTAAATTCAGGATCTATTATTTTTACTTCTTTATAAGAGAGTTCGTAAAGTTTATAAACCATATTGTCTATTTGTTGTTCTAATGCGGTGGTGTCTTTACCTTGTGTTTTATAGAGTAAAATATTATCTACTAATTTAATGAATTTCTCTTGGTTTGGGGCTTTTTTTATTCGCATATTACCTACTGGCGTAGGATAATACTCAAAGCGGTAATCCATTAATTTACCATAACTTTTGAAATAGTAGTCTAAAACTTTTGAATTAAGCAAAGCCAGTAAATATTTTAAACTGTAATCTTTAACATCAACTTTTAAACAAACGATAGTAGTATCAGCACTTGAATAGAAACTATTATTATCATAGCAAAAAGTATTTTCTGACGCTTTGAACCTACATATTAATTTTTCACTATTAAATAATTTAGGTTCTCTTGTTCTATGAAGATCAAACCATCTAAGATTACCTTTTTTGACTTCAGTTCTATTTTCTAATTTATCTATATATTTAAGAAAATGAGATTTTATATTAGGAAAATCATCTAAATTTTCAATACTTTTTGTATAAATTAAATATCTTTCTTTAACTTGATTAATATAAAATTTATGAATATCTCCAACTTTTAGCCATTTTTTTAATAATTCTTTTGGAAAATTTTTTATTAAATAATCTTCGATAATAAAAGCAGAATCTCTGCCAGTAATTATGCCTTGCTTACAGTGAGCAATATCTGATAATAAGATTGTATTGCTTTCAATTTTTTGAATTAAAAAAGAACCTTTTTGATCTTTTAAAACCCAATTTATTTTATCAATATTTGCTTTAGGTATTTCTAAACTTTGAAATTCATCAAGATTTACTATCTCTATCTTTTTTCCAGAATGGTCTCTGTAAAAAAATGTATATGCTGCTGTTTTGTTATTTTTAAAACTTGTAATACCTGTTTTAATTCCAATACCATCGAAAACAGTAATATTCTTAAAATCTACTATTTCAGTAAATGTGACATTTTCTGCTAAATACTTACGCAGCTTTGATGCAAACTCTGCTTCGAGCCAATACCGTGAAGTTATGAATGTTATAAAAGCATTAGATTTTGCCAACTCGACAGCACAAATAAAGAAGTAATAATAAATATCTGCTTTGCCATCAAATATGGCAGGATAAGTAAGTTTTAATACTTCTCTCTCTTCTGATGAATACATTTTAAAGTTTAAAAATGGCGGATTTCCAATTACAATATCAAAACCCACATTTTCCACAAGTTGCTGATTCATCACTTCAGGAAAATCTAACTTCCAATCAAAGAAATTAAGAGACTTATCAGGATTATTTTTTAATTGTTTAAGTTCCTTAATATTTTGTTTCCAACCAACAGTTTGTAAATAAATTTCCGTTTGCTTAGTTAAAGTTTTACCCTTACCAGTGGGTTTATCTTCCATACCTTTAGTTTTAATCATCAATTCCAATTGACTTATCAACAAATCAATTTTCAAATCACGGATATCAGCAGCTAATTTTTTCTTATCGCTATCTGGACTAAAAAACTCTTTTTGTTTATCACTAATTTTCCTTAAAATTTCTTGAGGTTGGTAAACATCAACTAAAATACTTCCTTGTGTAACATCTTTTATTTCCCAATCAATATCAATAATATCATCACCAAACTTACTCACCAAACTATTACCCACCACAATTTTATAATCAAGATTAGGTAAAGCTTTTGGTTTATCTTCATCTACTATTAAACTCAACCAAAAACGCAATCTAGCAATATCCACAGCACCGCGTTCAATATCCACCCCATAAATACTATTTTGGATAATATTCAACTTCACATCCGAAGCATTAAAATTAGTCGTATTCCCGAATTCAAAAGTATGTAGAGTTTGTTTTGCGGTAAATATTTCATGTAACAAACCCATAGGAAAAGCACCAGAACCAATAGCAGGATCACAAATCTTTACCTTATCCAATGCAATATTCAAATGTCTGAACCATGATTTATAGGATTCCTTTGATTTGCTTGATTTTTCGAGAATATCTATATTTATTTCTTTCTTTTTGATGAATTGTGTAATCAACTCCTTTTGATTTTCTTCTATCAAGGTAATCCCTAAATCAGAAAAATCACAGTTTAGACAATAGGTATTCAGATATTCAATTAAACTTTCCTGACACATATAATGGACAATTTCTTTCGGAGTGTAATATGCACCCTTATCTTTATTATCTTCTAGTAAATTCTCAAAAATATGACCCAACATTTCCGGGTCAACAGCTATGGTATGATCAAGAGGATCATCCTCATAAATAGTGAAATTGTACTGGTCAAAAACGTTAAATAGATTTGCAAATAAATGATCAGGAAAAATTAAATTCCGATGATTTGGATTCTCTTCCTCAAATAAACCCCCATTCAAGTAGGGTATTTTATAAGATGGATTTTCAATAAATAAATCATTAGCGCGTTTTGTGTTTAAAGTATCAAAAAACAGCACAGATAAAAAATATTTATAAAAAAGTTCCTTATCGGTAAAATTCTGAAACTGATTAGTTAAAAAATGATGATCACCATTTCCCCAATCTTCATTTTCTGGTACACCCAACCAGCCTTTTTTCTGAATAAAATATAAAAATACAATTCTTCCTAATAACTTTTTACTAAAATCACGAATAGCTTTTTTATCACCGTTAAAGATAGTTTGAGAAATCCCAGGTTGGGAAATGATATATTCACAGAAATTATTATAATGTTCTTTATATTTCTCAAAAAATGTTTTAGAAAGTTTCTCTACAGAAAACGCTTCTTTGACATCTTCTAAACTAACTTTATTACCCTTATTAATAATCTGTTCAAACCGTTCTCCAGCAGTTCTAATACTTTCACCCTCACCTAATATATAAGTATAGCGTTTAGGTTCGGTTTTAATTTGAATAAATTCGCCCTCTGCGTCATAACCCGTCAATTCAGAAACGTAAGTAAACCGCCAATTTACACTTTCTGGATGATGATAAACAATAAAAGCACCATCAATATTTTTCCAATACTTACGCAATAAATTTCTTAATCCTACGCGATTACGTTCTAAAATAATCCCCTGTGCAAGTGTAACTTCATAAACTGCAATTTGTCTATCAATACCATCTTCATTCAGTAATATATAGCCTAATTTTTGAGCATTAGTAGCAACATGATGATCAATACCTGTCAAGTTTTCAGGAGTTGCTAATAATTGCACATTAGCAAATGTTTCTCCTAAAAATTGCTTCCATTTAGCTTGATTGTAACGTTGATTAAATAGGTCTTGAATTTGTTGTTTTTTCATAATATTAAGATCCCCGACTTCTTTTTGAATGATGTAAATAATATCTAGTCTTTGTTATTGCTGTTTTAGCCACTGTCGAAACTTTCTTAAAGTAAGACTTCTCCCAAAAATCCGACTTTCTTCAACAAATTGGGGAATTATTTCTGCAATTGGTAAATTAGGAAAATTAGGACTAATTTTTGATTCTATATATTTACCATCTTGCCAAATATTAATCTGTAATTTATCATTTTCATATCGCCATACTTCGGGAACTGCTAAAGCTAAATAAGCATCTAATTGTGTTTTGGAAGTAACATCAATTTCTATCACTAATAGGATTT
>NZ_AP018316.1:2149808-2198688 GCF_002368115.1 Dolichospermum compactum NIES-806
TCAGGAGGAGGATCAATATTTAAATCAATCTTTTCCTTACCAATCATCTGTAGATGATTTTGAATATAAAATGAATCATCTGGTTCTATTCCACTATCCATATCTTGACGTTTAAAAGTGGTTGAAGCAAAACATTCACAATCAATTTCTAATTCCTCTAGAATTATTTTAACTAGATCCCCAATAATAACTTTCGCTACTTCATGCTTAGGTAACGGCATTTTAATTTCTAAATTCCCCTGATAATAAGCTAATCTACTAGCACGATTTTCTCCTAACTCTGTTAATATTTCTTCAAATTCCTGCCAAGAAATATTGTGTAATATAATTCTATGTCCTGGTGGTACAGTTAATTGTCTTAGTTGTATTGTTACCATATTAGGAAAGGGGTAAGGTTCTTACATAAAAGATTCAGAAATAATTAATACTGGTTTCTCAACCTTTCTTTTTTCTCCTTTTGGGAAATTGGCTGAATCTACACTATATTTTTGAGTAATCTTATTAAGTTCTAAAATAGCCACATCTAATTTTAACTTTTTCTTTTGCAACTTGTCAACATCAGCAGGTAAATTAGCGTATTTTCCTATATCAATCAAAGTGATGATTTTTTTAATATTTTCCCTTTGGTTTGCAGTTAATTTAGGATGATTAATAATTTGAGACAGGAACTTTTTAGCATTTTGCGCTACCCCTCCTAATGCTTCTGGATCTATTTGTGATTGTACCAACTTATGTTCAAGATTTTGAAAATGTTCAATAGCTTGATTCACATGATCATGATGATTAGCAATCAATTCACAATTTTTTTCATTTTCCTCAGCTTCAAATATTTTAAATGCTGCTAAAGGTGTAATTTCTTTGGGTTGGTTATTACTATCTATCCAATAAAATTCAAACTTTTTATCCGTCTTTAAAAATGCAACTGTGCCATTTTGCAAATCAGGTTTTTTAATTCTGGTGGAACTTCTTCCAACTCTGGATTTTAAGGGCATTTTTTTGATTTTATCAAACCAAGCTTTATGTTTTTTTCTAAAGTTGCGTAAAAAGTACAGAAATTTTAATCTTTCGTCTTGTTCTTCCTGATAATTTCCGCTAAAAAGTTTAACTTCATCTAAAATTTCATCAGTAGAAAATACTTGATTATCCTCCCCAAAAGCAGTATGAAAAGCCTGGATTTTCATAAAAGCAGTTTTGTTTAACTGAATTTGTGAATCCCCTTGTGCTGAGGGATAAAAAACATAGTTATAAATTGCATTTGCTTTTGTACCAATCCGATTAACTCTACCAATTCTTTGCATTAATTTAGTTGAGTTCCAAGGTGTATCATAGTGAATAATCACATTAGAACGATGTAAATTTACACCTTCGGCTAAAACTTCTGTGGTAATAATAATACTATAATCATTCACTTGTTTATCTACCGCACAATTAGCATCGAAATTAGTAACAATGGTATCATATAGTTGTTTTCTATTTTCACTAGAAACTACCAATACATCTTTTCTAAATTTATCGTTTAAAGCCTGTGATAAATAATTCACAGTATCTTTTGATTCCGAAAATATAACTAATTTACCTTCTAAATTGGTTTTTTTATCAAAAAATAGGTTATTTAATTTGTTAATAAATACATCTAATTTTGGATCATTTTCTATTGCGTTCCAATCTTTCACCAATTCTTGTAAAATTTGAGAATCTTTCTCTAAACTCTCAATAAAATCAGGTTTGAAATCCGTGCTTTTAAAAGTTTTATTTTTAGGATTTTCTTCGCTGAGTCTCTCAATTTCTTTCTCTATTTCTTCCTCACTCCAACCTTTATCTAATAACTTATTAATATTGGTATCAGGGGCTATAAATATCTTATCATTAGCAAACATAGTAATCATTCTATCTGTAGCTTGTTGAAAATTAGTTAATGATTTTTTAAAAGCATAAAAACTACTTTCTAATCTTTTCACTAATTGGGTTTTCATGATAAATGCTAAGGATTTAGAAACCGTTTCCGCATTTTCATAATACTTACTTTGAATTTCTGGATTTAACCCTGCTATAGCTTGATAACGACTATATGTAAGTTGTTCTTTACCCGTTAGACAAATCACAGTTTTATGAAATAACTCATTTAATTTTTCATCCATGAGATATTCCACTTTTTGAGGTGGTTCTACTTGAGGAAATATAATTCCTTGTGCTGCTAAATCTAATTTATATTCAATAATATTTTCTAAATCTGTTCTAGTTCTTCTAATGGTAATTGGTTCAATTACCTTGGTTCTAATTTCTCCGTAAATTCTTCTCAGTTTATTAACATCTAATTCTTCAAATCGTTTTAAACTTTTATACTGTTCCATTAAAGGATTAAAAAAAGCAGTTAAATTTGTAATTGGTAAAGTTGACTGTCTCGCATCTTGAAACATTTGGATTTGATAAAAAATATCATCTGGACGATTATTTAAAGGGGTTGCAGATACTAAAATTACCTTCTTTTGATTACCTGCAATTAAACCCTGATTGACTCTAGGACTTTTACAAATTAATTGCAAGTTTTGAAAAGCCCCAGTTTTATGATTACGAAATTTATGGGCTTCATCAACTATGACTAAATCATATTCTTCTTTTGTCCAATAATCTTGATGTTCTGCTAATATTTTATCAAGACTACCATTAGTTATAAACTTAGTATATTTGTCAATATTAAAATATTTGAAAGTGTTTTTCCAGTTTTTTTCCACTGCTGGAGGATAAACAACTAAGATTTTGGTATTGTTTCTGCCATTTTCCATTAAAAACCTTTTAGCTACCATTGCTGCAATGACGGTTTTACCTAATCCCACAACGTCAGCTAAGATAAAGCCATTGTGTTTTATCAACATATTAAAACCTTCATTTACAGCATCAACTTGATAAGAAAGTTTTTTAAAGTTTTCGGGTAAATCACCAATGGAATCAGCATCATAATTAATATTATCGCTAAAATATTCACTCAGTAACTTTATATATAATTCAAAGGGAGTTGTTTCTGTATTTAAATAAGTTTTTTTAGTAATGTTCTTGATATCAAATGGTAATATATACACAGATTCAGCCCAAAGTTTTTCAAATTCTACTGTGGCAAATTGGACATCATCATATTCCGTTAATTGGACATTAAATTCATAATTATAAAAATTCCCCCCACCTAACCCTGCATCTGTTAGATTAGAAGAACCAGTTATTGCTGTAGCTGGTGTATGTTGATTAAATGGTTCAGGACGTAAAATATAAACTTTAGCGTGAATCTTTTTTTCTGGATGTGCTTTAACTTGAATTTTGCCTTGAATTATGTCATCAATGAATTGGAGAATCCCTGTTTCAGTCTTTTGATCATAATTAGCATTTTCAATATCTTTTTGAGTTTCTTTGATAAAATCTTCTCTTGTTTTTTCGTCATGTTTGAAAAATTCCAGTCCAGATTTTTGAGCATCTGCTAGTATTTTATCAACATTAATTCCCACTAATATTCTAATATTAGGAACTCTATCTAAAAATGGTCTGATTCTAAAATAACCAGATGCTCTAAAATAGCCTACTAAAGCATCAAAATATTGAATATGAGGGTTATATGTAAACACCCCTTCAAACTTTTTAATTAGGGTGTTTTCTTCGCTATTAGTGAAAAATTTTGTTGACATATTTATGTTAAAACGTCCAAACTATGATTTTTAGGATTATTTTGATGAAGATGAGAAAAACGTCCAAACTATGATTTTTAGAATTATTTTGATGAAGATGAGGGATTCATTATAAAAATCATCAAAATCACAAAAATCATAGTTTAGACGTTAACTTAAAACTGATCTAAATACTGATTAAGATCCTCAATAACACGGGTAAGTTCCGCTTCTGTCGTTAACCGAATCCCTAGATTGCGAATTGTTAACAAAACTTTAGCCGCAAAGGGAGTAGGCCAGATATTAGGATTACAGAATATTTCTATGAATACATCCCCAGTGTAACGATACTCTAACGAGGGTTGGGGACTGACTTTACCTGTTCCTGGAGTTTTGTTAGCAACAACTTTGAGACTTTTCATTAATTCATCTATTGCTGCTTTTAATTCTTGCGCTGCTTGGGGTGAAAAACTGACGGAAACAGAACCTTCTACTAGATTCAGTGTGAGAGGTACAGAAGACATAAGCTACTTATTAACAATAATTCGTAATTATCCATCTTACCGGAAGATGTTCTCTAGAATATTTCTAACTTTTGCAAAGATTCCTAAAGCTGAACTTGCGGATTTTAATTATAATTAATATCAATAAAATCTCAATTATTTTTCCATAGGTTGGGTTAAGGAACGCAACCCAATAAATTTGCGGAAATGTTGGGTTTCACTTCCTTCTACCCAACCTACAATTTTCTTAGCACCAATGAGATTCAGTCATAAAGAGATAAATTCTTAATTAGCAATTTTTGACATATTTCCTATATATTTATTCTGAGAAATAAATACCTATTGTTCTAAGGTAAGAGTTAAAGAAAACAAATTCTCTATTCTTTTTTTCACAAATCACAATTATAAATATATGACTTACGATAACCGCACTGAAGTTAGAAAAGTTTTAATTATCACCCTGCTACTTAACATATTCGTGATGGGGTTAAAAGCCCTTGTGGGTTATTGGACAGGTTCTTTAAGTTTGCTGGCTGATGCTTTACATAGTGTTACCGATAGTGCCAATAATGTTTTAGGATTAGTTGCTATTAAGTTTTCTTCACCATTACCAGATCGGGAGCATCCTTATGGACATAATAAATTTGAAGCTGTGGGGGCTTTGGGTATTGCTGCGTTTTTAGGAATAGCCTGTTTTGAAATTGTCCAAGGTGCGGTAGAAAGGATTCTTAAAGGTGGTGAACCTGTGAGAATATCACCTCCAGAGTTGTGGTTATTACTGATTGTGTTGGGAGTAAATATTTTTGTCGCTTTTTATGAACGAAATGTGGGGAGAAGGGTAGGTAGTTCGATTTTAATTGCTGATGCTACCCATACGATGAGTGATATCTGGGTGACAATTTCGGTTATTGGTGGTTTGATTGGTGTGTGGCTGGGTTATCAATGGTTAGATGTATTACTAGCTTTCCCGGTGGCTTTACTGGTATTTTGCAGTGGTTGGTCAGTTTTAAAAGAAAATTTACCTTGGCTTGTGGATCAAATGGCGATCGCTCCCGAAACAATTCATGCGATCGCAGTTTCCGTACCTGGTGTCCTTAACTGTCATGATATCGCCTCTCGTGGTGTCATTGGTCGTCAGGTGTTTATAGAAATGCACCTAATCGTAGATGCACCAGATGTAGAAACCGCTCACAACATCACGGAAGAAGTCGAAAGACAACTAGAACAACGTTTTCATCCTGTGAGGATTTTAATTCATGTTGAGCCACCTGCATATCAGTCTCAGAGCATAACTTTTGAAGCCGAACACACATGATTTCGTAGCCAATAAGCAGGCGATCGCTAAAATTGCCCCAACTCAATTTAGTGATTTGCCACAATCACTCAACATCATGGCGGAAATTAGTGAGCTAAATCTAGTTTATCTGATGCGGGTGGCTGGACAGTCAATGAATAAGTCGGCGCCTAGTCAACCTCAAGGTTCTGCCCCAAATTTACCACCAACTCTAACCTCACCACCCGAAGAAGAGTCAATCGTAGAACAATACCTGCGTCGCGCTCAAGTTTTATTAGAAAAAAACCAATTGTCCCCAGCCAAAGTAGAATTACAAGATGCCTTAAAGTTAGAACCGCGAAATAGTCATTGCCATAGTTTGATGGCAATGGTATATTTACGGCAAAATCAACTGAAAATGGCAAAAGTTCACTTTGATAATGCCCTGAAGTTAAATCCTAATGAAAAAATCGCTTTGGAATGGAAACCCAAGGTAGATGAAGCTTTAGGAATTACAACCAGTCGTTCTCAAGGGACTTCCGCTTCTCAAACTGAAGAGAAGCAACCAGATAAGTCTGGAAAAAGTGGTTTGTTTGGCGGTTTGTTTGGTGGGAAGAAAAAATAATGGTGTATCAACCAGCAGCGGGAGCAAGGGATCTATTACCTTTAGATGTGGCGCAAAAACGCTGGATTGAAGATAGATTAGAACAGGTGTTTCAACGGTGGGGATATCACAGGATTATCACCTCAACTTTGGAACGAATGGATACTCTGATGGCTGGTGAAGCTATTGTGCGTCAGATGGTGATTCAACTCCAAAATGGTCAAAATGAAGAATTGGGGTTACGTCCAGAATTAACTGCCTCTATCGCTCGCACAGTGGTAACTCGCATGGCAGATGCGACCTATCCCCAGCGACTATATTACAATGCTAATGTTTTCCGCCGCAATTGGGAAGGCCGCCATAATCGTCAGCAGGAGTATTATCAAGCTGGGGTAGAGTTACTGGGTGCAGGGGGATTATTAGCCAATGCAGAAGTGTTGCTGCTGGTAGCAGATTGTTTAACAGCATTGGATTTAAAAGATTGGCGGTTAATTATGGGGGAAGCGGGAATTACTCGCTCCCTTCTCAATGCTTTTCCCCCGGAAATTAGAAATCAGGTCCGCAATGCGATCGCTAATTTGGATAGTATAGGTATTGATACTTTGCCTCTGGAGGAAGAACTCCGCCAACGCGCTAAAATTATGTTGGATTTGCGGGGCGATAGTAGAGATGTTTTACAAAAAGTTAGTAGTTTACATCTAGAACCAGACCAGCATGAGGCAATAAATAACCTCAAATCCTTAGTAGAATTATTAGATGGTAAATTCCCTTTAATCCTTGATTTGAGCCTCATTCAAACCATTGATTACTACACAGGTTTGGTTTTTGAAGTAGTGAGTGAGACAAATTCCCAAGCACAGATTTTAGGAAGTGGTGGGCGTTATGACCAATTATTAGGTTTATACCATCCCCAAAAGGAAAATATTCCCGGTATTGGTTTTGAATTGAATATTGATGATTTATACCAGATTCTTCTATTAAATCAGCAATTACCCCAGGATATTCCCGCTAGTAATTGGTTAGTAGTCCCAGAAACCCCCGGTGCTGAAGCTGCGGCTTTTGCCTATGCCGATAAATTACGTAATTCCACTGATTTAGTGAGAGTAGAAATAGACCTGGGAGGTAGGGATACAGAAGCGATTCGTCAATATGCAAGCGATCGCTACATTACCCAAATAGCCTGGATTAAAGCCGATGGTTCACCTACCATTGAACCAGGATCTTAAAAATAGGAATATTGGTAAACTTTCCCAAAATCAATCCAAAATCCAAAATCTAAAATCTAAAATCCAAAAGAGAGGGAATCGGAAAAATGCCACATACCATAGTTACAGACGTTTGTGAAGGTGTTGCTGACTGCGAAACTGCTTGTCCTGTAGCTTGCATTCATCCAGGCCCAGGGAAAAACGTCAAAGGTACAGATTGGTACTGGATTGACTTTGCCACTTGTATTGATTGTGGCATTTGTTTGCAAGTTTGCCCCGTAGAAAATGCAATTTTGGCAGAGGAAAGACCAGAATTGCAGAAAATCACAGCATAGTCATTGGTCAGTGGTCAGTAGTCAGTGGTAAACGAAAAACAACTGACAACCGACAACTGACAACCGACAACTGACAAGGAACAACTGACAACGAACAAATGACTAATAACTATTTATTAAAAGTAGAAAATGTCCACGCTGGATATATTAAAGATGTAGATATTTTGCAAGGTGTCAACTTTCACATTGCACCAGGGGAGTTAGTTACAGTAATTGGTCCAAACGGTGCAGGTAAATCTACTTTAGTAAAAACTATTTTTGGACTGCTGACACCCCATACCGGAACTATTACCTTTAAAGATCAGAATTTGATTGGTTTAAAATCAAATCAAATTGTCGCCAAAGGGATGTCCTATGTTCCCCAAATTGCCAACGTTTTCCCCTCTTTAACCATAGATGAAAACTTAGAAATGGGGGCTTTTGTGAGAGATGTTCCCTTGAAACCTCTTAAAGATAAAATATACACCATGTTTCCCCGATTGAGCGATCGCCGTCGTCAACGTGCAGGAACTCTTTCCGGTGGAGAAAGACAAATGTTAGCAATGGGGAAAGCATTAATGTTAGAACCCAGTTTACTCCTATTAGATGAACCTTCCGCCGCATTATCTCCCATTTTGGTAACTCAAGTATTTGAACAAATTAAACAAATTAAAGAATCGGGGACTGCGATAGTTTTAGTCGAACAAAATGCCAGAAAAGCCTTAGAAATGGCAGATCGTGGTTGTGTGTTAGAATCAGGCAGAGATGCTATCTCAGGACCCGGTAGAGAATTATTAAATAACCCTAAAGTCGGAGAATTGTATTTAGGCGCTGGAAAGAGACATTAATCAATCAAATCAATCAAATCAGATCCCCGACTTCTTAAAGAAGTCGGGGATCTAAAACCTAAACCTATACTATTATTGGGAATATGACTACACAAACAATATCATCGCAGGCAGTATATCAAGGTCAATTTGGGGAGTTTACAATTACTCAGAGCGATCGCCAAAGTGTGATAACTTATCGCACAGGATTAACGATAGCAGCCCTGTGTTTTGCCATTGGTAGCGGTTTAGTCTTATTTTATCCCCAACCCGCTGCGATGCCTGCGGCGAGCTTCGCTATCGCCTTCCTGACCCCTCTCTACACCTGTTTTAGTCTCGCACTTGGAGTCAGTTTATTAACTATTCATATTTATATGGCATTTTTGCACCGAATTCTCCAACTTTTTTGGATAATTGGTAGCATTTCTGCCTTTATTTTTGGACATGGTGATAGTCAAGCTTTTGCAATTACTATTTATAATCAACCCCTCACCATATTAGGAATTGGTTTTACCTTTGCAGCTTTGACAGGAATTTATTTCAAGGAAGGTTTTTGTTTCCATCGTTTAGAAACTAAAATCTTAACCCCCCTTGTTCCCTTACTATTATTAGGACATTTAACCGGAATTTTATCAACTCAAGCAGAACAAATTTTATTAGCAACTTGGGCAATTTTCTTTTTAATCTTTGCCGTAAGAAAAGTTATCCAACCTATTCCTCCTGACATTGGTGATAAATCCGTATTTGATTATTTGAAAAATCAACATTTAGCAAAAATTTGATATACTCACATCCACTTGAATGAGATAGAAAATTTACCTAATTCTTCCTTCTCCTTTCTTATTCCTGACTCCTGACTCCTCCTCATACCATACAATGTCAACTACAGAAGAACGTAAATATTGGTTAGCTTGGTCACAAATTTCTGGTATTGGACCGATATTACTGCAAAGATTACAACAGCACTTTGGTAACTTAGAAACTGCTTGGAAATCCAGTCCTGGAGAATTACGAAAAGTTGAAGGTTTCGGATTTCAAACATTAGAAAAAGTTGTTCAACAAAAATCCCGTTTAAACCCCGAACAACTCCTCACTCAACACCAACAAGCAAACCCCCATTTTTGGACACCAGCAGACCCAGAATATCCCCAACTACTGCGAGAAATTCCCAGTCCACCTCCATTATTGTACTATCGGGGAGAAGTTGATTTACAGGAAAATTCAGGACAAAAACCCTTAGTAGGAATTGTCGGAACTCGTCAACCCACAGAATATGGAATTAAATGGACTCGACAAATTAGTACCGCATTAGCCAAAAATGGTTTTACCGTTGTTTCCGGTATGGCCGAAGGAATAGACACCGAAAGTCACGCAGCAGCAATGAAAGCAGGAGGAAGAACAATAGCAGTTGTCGGAACAGGAGTAGATGTTATTTATCCTTATAAAAATCGAGATTTATATAAACAGATATTGACATCTGGCATAGTAATTAGTGAATATCCTGCCAAAACCACACCCAACCGCACCCATTTTCCCCGGCGAAATCGCATCATCGCCGGTTTAAGTCGCGCAGTATTAGTCATAGAAGCACCAATAAAATCTGGCGCTTTAATCACAGCTACTTATGCTAATGAGTTTTGTCGAGATGTTTACGCATTACCAGGAAGAATTGATGATCAACCATCACAAGGTTGTTTAAAATTAATTAGTCAAGGTGCAGGTTTAATTAATCAAGAACTTAGTGAATTATTAACCATGTTGGGTGCAATTCCCCAAATAGATATAGAAATTCCCATAATTAAATCTCCTCCTTTACCTGACTTAGCACCAGAATTACAACAGGTAATAGATATTTTGGCTATTGATGTTTTATCGTTTGATTTTATAATTCAAAAAACAGGGATGAATGCGGCTTTAGTTTCCAGTTCCTTATTACAATTAGAACTCATGGGTTTAGTTACGCAACTCCCAGGAATGCGATATCAAAAATGTTAAAACTCTGATTTCTGTTCCTTCTTCCTTTGCGTCTTTGCGCCTTTGCGTGAGGCTAATTCATAATTCAATTACGCAACGCCAATTTTTGCTTGTAGTCTAGCAAAAACTACCTCACCATCTGTTACTTGTCCATTCTTAATCTGTTCAGTTCCTCTAGTCTTCTTTCTCTGTCCAGCAGCAAACTAAAAGCCTCATTTACTGCATCTTCTATATTTTCAAATCGCCCCGTGTCAATATAAGCTTGTACTAATTCCTCTGTTTCAGGTTTAAGTTGAATATTCATGATGTATTCTCCATTTGATAGATAGCCTTAACGCTGTTCTAACAACAAAGCCACATTTTCTGCAACCAGTTTGAACTTTAAATTATTTATTGTGGTGGATAATATTGCGGAGTCATTATAGGCTGCGGATAACTGCCTACAGGCATATTATTAACCATCCCATTAGGCATAGTAGGATTCATTATCGGTTGTTGAACTGGTTGCTGAATAAAGGGTTGAACGGGTGGTTGATAATTAGAAATTGGTTGAGTTATGGGTTGAGTAACTGGTTGGTTATTTGTTGGATTGTTAGGTGTTACTGTAGCTTGGCTAAAGTGTTCGTAAGCAGCACTAGAAATAGAACTAATTAATTTTGCTGCGCGAGGATCATTATTGGGACGTTTCACCATAATAGCGGCAATATAACGTTTACCTGTAGGGACATCAATCAGACCCGCATCTGCTAACATTGTGCCAATATCACCTGTTTTGTGGTAAGCATTTGCGCCTTTTCCTAAGCCAGCAGGTAAAAGATTATCTCGTTCAGTGCGACTCATAATATTAAGCATTAAATCACGCGATCGCATACTCACCACATTACCTTGATTAACCATCGAGATCAAATTCCCCAATTCCCTGGGACTAGTAGTATTAGTCCCCTCTAAATCCGGGAGAGGATTACGAATCATCGTCGTTGTCAGTCCCCAACTGCGAAAACGTCCATTTAAAGCCTCCTGTCCCCCTAATTTAGCAACCAGCATATTCGTAGCCGTATTGTCGCTAATTGTAATCATCTTCGTCGCCACATCAAGAGCAGTGTATTTGCTGCCTGGGGTTTGATATTGCATATTTCCCGAACCCCCGACAATCATCTCTTTTTGCATAGTTAACATTTCATCCAGGCGGATTTTACCAGCATCTACATCCTGGAAAAAAGCAATCAAAATCGGAATTTTAATCGTGCTTGCCGCAGCAAAACTTGTATTAGTATTAATATCTACATAATTACCATTATCTAAATCTAATAAAAACACCCCTGGCATCAAATCAGCATTAGCTGTAGCGAGAATTTGTAAAGAATTTTTTAAAGGAGTAATTTCTTGGGACAGATATAAACTTGTATCAGGAGTTTGAGATGTTTTTTGAGAAGTAGTAGTTTGAGATACTAACGCCACTGAACCCAAGCGATTAGCAGGGTCTAAAACTGACAACAACGTACCCACAATCGCACCTACCCCCACACCCACAATCAACAACCGCAAGGCATATAACATAGTTCTAGCCATAGGTTTTAACCGAGTCTTGTGTGACCCTCTTCTCTCAATTCTCGGCTTCTCCATGCGTACCGTCTTTAACCTCACATTTGCTGGTGAAGAAATTTGAGTATTTTGCTTGACTGTAGGTACTGGTTTAACACCTGTAGGCATCATCTTCCGTGATGCTGGTCTTCGCCCCCCAGGTGAGATAGGAACAGGACTGCTATGATTATTTAGACGAGCTAATGTTGCAGTTTCTTTTGGACTAGAAACTGGCTGTTGATTAATAACTTTTTTCTGTCCTGTCTTCGAGACAGGACGTTTACGCCGGCGACGCTGTACAGGTTGCCTTTGTGATATGGGTATGAGTTTGTCACTAGTTTCTGACATAGCTACTCCTTTTCACCTTCGACCCAGATTGTAAATTTATGCACCTTGATACTCAGTTTGCCTTTGGGGACTAAGTAGCATTTTTGGATCTAGTCTACTTCATATTTATCTCTTTGGGTAATCAGTTAGGTATATGATAACCCGAATTGGCGTTTTTAAGATCCCAGCTAATCAACACAGAGAAGGATTACATAAAAAAGGGAACAGGGAACAGGGAACAGGGAACAGATAAGAAACACTCATTTTCACCAGTTTAAAGCTCAGTTAAGAAAAAGATGTTTTTAAAAGATGCCTAGCCCGAAAAAAACCGTATCAAAATTTTCAATCTCATGTTTTTAAACATGAGTTTTTTCTGTTTTATGTTTTCTGTGAAATTATTTATGATTTTTATATATAGGGCTTGCTTAATAAACCGAAAACCTTGATACATCAATGAATTAAGAGGGATAAAACGTGAATAATGTGCAAGGAATAAGCTTTGAAACTATTCATTTAGCGAACTGACAAGTCAGCACTTACGCTATCACTTTCCCAGATTCGAGACCATCCTAATTCTTCCTCCTGACTCCTTCTAATTCTTCCTCCTGACTCCTGACTCCTGACTCCTAGCCCTTACGAAAAGACTTTTATGGCTAACGCCACGCTACGCTATCAGCAACCCCTATATATCTAAAATTAATATTACCCGGACTCATAGCGCATAGCCAGAAGTAATTAATATCCCCGGTACTTGATTATTATGTAAAAATGATTTGTCTCCTTTAGTAATTATTAATCATGCATCAAAGTTCTGGTCGTTGGCGTTTGGGTCTAAGTTTATCACTGGTAACTGTCTTTTTATGGGGAGTTTTACCTTTAGCTTTGACGGTAACGCTACAAGAGCTAGATGTCTACACCGTTATTTGGTTTCGGTTTTTAACTTCCTTCCTCTTACTGGCAATTTATTTGTTGTTTCAGCAACAATTACCAACCTTAGAGCAATTACGTGCTACTTCTTGGCAATTATTAGTAGTTGCTACTATATTTTTGGCTGCTAACTATTTTCTGTTTATGCAAGGTTTAGCATTGACCGCCCCAGCTAATGCTGAAGTGATAATTCAATTATCTAGTGTGTTATTAAGTTTTGGTGGATTAGTCATTTTTCACGAACGTTATACATTGTCTCAATGGCTAGGTGTAGCTGTACTAACTCTCGGTTTTGCACTATTTTTTCATGCCCAATTAGCTAATCTCATCACAGCCAAAGGTGAATATTTACTAGGTAGCGGCTTGATTGTGTTCGGGGCAATAGCATGGGCTATCTATGCCTTATCACAAAAACAGTTATTGCAATCGTTATCTTCAGCAAAAATCATGTTGATTATTTATGGTGGCTGTGCTTTATTATTCACGCCATTAGCAAAAATCAATACAATTTTTACTCTTGATATTTTCTATTTTTCAATTTTGCTATTTTGCGCTTTAAATACCTTCATTGCCTATGGTGCTTTTGCGGAATCTTTGGTACATTGGCAAGCATCAAGAGTGGGTGCTGTATTAGCTTTAGCTCCGATTATTACTTTAATTTCCAGTTGGCTGATGTCAGTAATTGCTCCTAATATTATCTCTCCAGAAAATATTTCTTTAGTAGGTGTTACTGGTGCATTTTTAGTCGTCATTGGTTCTATATCTATTGCATTAGGTAAATCTAGTTAGGGTTTGCTTAATAAAGCTAAAACTTAGATATATCGAGAGTTTGAAGGTAAAAAAGGTGAATTAGGTGCAAGGAATAAGCGTTGAAATTAGCAAAACTCTATCACTTTACCAGATTCAAGACTATTCTTCTCTTCTTCTAATTCCTCCTTCTGACTCCTGACTCCTAGCCCTAACCAAAAGACTTTTTCAGCAAACCTAATTAATGGGATTTATTAGCATTATTTAGATTTTATTAATCAGGAAAAATACATAATAAATACTGATGTAGATAATTAATGTATTTATTATGATCTTAAAAGAAGTCTTAGTAATTAAAAGCAAACTAATCGCAAACAGTCCGAAATTTTGTTTGCGTAGTTTGTAATAGGCACTATTCAGAATAGTTTAACAGGGTGTTTGAATCACTACCAAAATTTGAGCCTCGCTCAACAACATCACCACAAAAGTTAAGCGATGAATATGTTTGGTAATTGGGGCAGCGCCCTCAAAAAAAATTCTCTAACACTGATTTTGTCTATATTGCTGCCAACATTGGGGATAAGTAACCCGGTTATGGCGGCAGAACAAATTCATGCTTCCTATTCAGCACTAAAAATTTCTATCCCTATTAGTGCCTTAGAAAGCTATGCAAAATATGGGATAATTAATGCAGATTTAGCAGGCTATTATCAATATATTCCTACAAACAAACTGCAAGAATTAAGGAAAATTTTAGTTCAACCACTGAAAATCAGTCCGGCTGTAACTGCCCAATTTCTTGACACCCAACAAGGGAAATTTATCTTACAAAGATTAGCAGGGTTAATTAAACCTAAATCTGATTATTCAAAATTTACTTCTTGGTCATTACGTACAGCTTTAATTGCTGCTGCTGCTGAACCGGAAGGGTTAAATTTATTAAATTTATTACGCAAATATCCTCAAGATAATATTAAGATTGATGTGGCTTCCAGCCTAAAAGTTGCTGGTGAGTTAGAGAAAATCATCAACGACACAGAAACAACTATTTCCGCATTAATCCAAGCATCGAAATTGGAGGCTGATCAAATTTCTTATACTAATTTTTCTCAATTACCAAAATTGTCAAATCCAGTAATTTTATCATCCCAGAAACAAACAATTAAGTTCTTTGATGTAGTCCGTAATCGGCATTTAACCACAGACCTATATATCCCTAATAGCCAAAATCCTGTACCTGTAATTGTGATTTCTCATGGTTTAGGTTTGGACAGTAGTAACTTTCGTTATTTAGCAAATAATTTAGTTAAACATGGGTTTGCTGTAGTAATTCCCAATCATCCTGGTAGTGGTGCTAAACGACTAAAATTTTTAATAAATGGTAATAGTAATCAAGTTACACACGATAATGAATTTAAAGATAGACCTTTAGATATCAAATATATTTTAGATCAATTAGAGTCAGATTCACGATTTCAGCAGCGGCTGAACTTACAACAAGTGGGAGTATTTGGTCAGTCTTTAGGAGGTTATACTGCCTTAGCTTTAGCGGGGGCAAAAATTAACTTTTCCCAACTACAAGCAGACTGTCATCCTGACAAATTGCGAAATACTTGGAATATGTCTTTACTGTTGCAATGTCGGGCTTTGGAATTGCCCAACCAGTCAGGACAGGAGTACAATTTACAAGATACCAGAATCAAGGCGGCGATCGCTGTTAATCCGATCACCAGTTCTATTTTCGGACAAGCCGGGTTAAGCCAAATTCATACCCCAGTCATGATTGTTGGTAGCAGCGAAGACACAGTTGCCCCAACTTTATATGAGCAAATTGTCCCTTTTTCTTGGATTATTCATCCCGAAAAATATTTAGTCATGCTACTTGGTGGTACTCATTTTTCTATCATTGGTAACAGCAATCCTGGCAGTACCCAAATGGCATTACCAACAGATATGGTAGGTGATGCTTCCCAAGCCCATAATTACATGAATGCGTTAAGTTTACCTTTCTTCCAAACTTATATAGCCGGAAAACCGGAATATCTATCTTATCTTAACGCCGCTTACGCTCAAAGTATTTCTAGTCAGTCTCTTGGTTTAAATCTTGTCCAGTCCCTTGATCATCTTAAATTAGCACCAGTTTTAGGTAATCTTCAAGACAGCCAACCTGTGAAAAAAAGACTCTCTCATCCTATCGTCAATTTTGGATTTTGGCTGCTAGGTATTGGTATTTCTCTATTACATTTAATTTAGATCCCCGACTTCTTTAAGAAGTCGGGGATATCCAATTTGTGTGAAAATACAAAAATCTCAACCCTAAAATCTAAACTTGTGCAAGGCTTTCTCAATTTAAACAAACCACTTGACTGGACTTCTCATGACTGCGTAGCCAAAGTCCGCAAACTACTGAACATGAAACGAGTCGGACACGCAGGAACTTTAGATCCTAAAGCTACTGGAGTATTACCGATAGCCTTGGGTAAAGCTACCAGATTATTACAATATTTACCGGGAGAAAAGGCTTATCAAGCCACTGTTCGGCTAGGAATACAAACTACTACAGATGATTTAGAAGGGGAAATTATTACCTCTACACCCTGTCCAGGATTAGATTTAGAACATATCAAAACGTCCCTTTCCCAGTTTATCGGTAAAATTGAGCAAATTCCCCCCAGTTACAGCGCCATTCAAGTTGATGGTAAACGTCTCTATGATTTAGCACGGAAAGGGGAAAAAGTTGAAGTTCCGGTGCGGACAGTTGAAGTTTCCCAAATTCAGGTATTAGACTGGCGAGACGGAGATTTTCCCGAATTAGATATAGCCATATCTTGTGGGACGGGAACATATATTCGGGCGATCGCTCGTGATTTAGGTACAATACTCAACATAGGTGGGACTCTATCCGCCCTCATTCGCACACAAAGCAGCAGTTTCCAACTTCCAACCAGTCTCACCTTCACCGACTTAGCCACCCAAATCGAAAACAGCACATTTCAACCCATATCCGCAGACACACCATTAGAACATCTCAAAGCCGTAAATTTAGCCCCAGAATCAGCTAAAAAATGGTGTCAAGGTCAAAAAATTCCCCTCAATCTGGCTATTGACAACTTTGTGCGAGTTTATGAAACAGAAACCCATTTCTTAGGAATCGGGAAAATAGAACATGATTTATTAATCCCGCAAATGGTGTTTTTTGAATATCCAAATTAAAAATTAGGTAATTATCAATTAAACAGGGAACTGCTGTCAGGAGTTGTCAATTCAAGGTCTAAAGTCCAGGTGAGTTTGATTTAGAAAGACTAATCTTGAAGGATTTTTGGGATTTTACTGATAACTTCACAATGTGTCCTCATAACTTCACAATAAATTCACAAAAATAGCATAATTCATCCTGTAGATGACCCTTTTTCTGGAATTACTCTAATATACATTCGGGCGCATATGACCGTTGTGAGGAGTAGTACTGTGAAAAAAGCAAGTTTTCTATATATGTTGTTACGCCCGAATTGGGTATGCTTCATAGGCACAACTCTCTCAGGTTATATTTGGTTAACTACAGCTTTGTCAGTTAATCCTGTTTTTTCAGCAGATACAATAGCTAATATGAACTATGAAAGCGAAAAGGCAATCATTAATCAACCCGCCCTAGAGACTAACTTGCCGGATCTGAAAGAGGTGTTAGCGAATAAGGTAGAATCAGGTCGTAATGTGAAATTTTTTGTTGAGTCAAAACAGTTACAAATTATTGCTCAAGAAGACGCTTTAGTTCCTACTAATAACAGTCAAGTTGATCCTAACAAATTACGCCAAGATCTAAAAATTGACCCTCTTATTAAATTAATTCCAGCCAAGCGCACCTACACTTACTCCCCTTCATTGACCTTTGCTACACCAAGCGCCTTTGGAGCTACCTGGGGTGATGTGTTTTTCGGAGCATCCGCAGCAACCACTGGTAAAGCTAGAACGCAACCAGACGGGAGTATCAGTATGGGTTTTGGTTTAGGAGATGCCCGGAGACTAGTTGGTCTAGAACTTGGCTACAACATTGGTAGCATCAAAAATTTTGGCTACAACGGAACTTTTGACCTCAAAGCTAACCGCATTGTCTATGCTCAAGGCAATACTCAAATAGCTGCGGCGGCTGGCTGGAAGTCTTTTGCACAGCACGTTAAAGGGGAATCAGTTAGACCTTCCAGTGCCTATGGTGTAGTTACAAGTTACTCCCTGGTAAAGCCTAACGATACTGTTAATAAAATGCCCATCTCCTTTTCCGTAGGAGCCGGCGGTGGCGATTTCCGCACAGGTGATGCAAGTACGGGTGTATTTGCTGGAGTTGGGGTACAAGTTCATCCCCAAATCGGTGTGGGTATGGGCTGGAGTGGAGTTGGTTTCAACGTTGGAGCTTCTTTTGTCCCTATATCTACTATCCCCTTGACAATTAATGCCGTAGGTGCGGATCTCACAGATACTAGCCTTGGCGGTACAGTATTTGTTCTCAGCATAGGCTATGGTTTCAATTTCTTACCCAAATAGATTTGGTTGAAAAAGTCTGAATGCTTTATCTGTTCTTGTTTCTATCTTTATTCAGCCAACCCTAAATAAACACTTCAATCTTGATAAAATCACCATGTTAAAAATCAGAACTTTTATTCTGGCTCTCACTCTCACTCCCCTACTGGCAATCAATTGGCAGCAACCAAGCCAATCCCAAACTTCGCCTAGTCTGGGTACAGCAGGTGGTATGAGTGGTGGTGGAAACATTGGACCAATTAATACGAGTCCTAGTGTGGGGACTGGCGGGGGCATGAGTGGTGGTGGCACTACTGGCTCCAGTGGTAATACTAATTCCCATCCCGATGATAATACGAGTCCTAGTGTGGGGACTGGCGGGAGCATGAGTGGTGGTGGCACTACTGGCTCCAATGGTAATACTAATTCCCATCCCGATGATAATACGAGTCCTAGTGTGGGGACCGGCGGGGGTATGAGTGGTGGTGGCACTACTGGCTCCAATGGTAATACGAGTCCTAGTGTGGGGAATGCCGGAGGTCAAAGTGGCAGTCCTGTTACCATTGTCCGCACATCACGAGGAAATTCACTTAGAATTACAGCAGAGCGTCAAGACAAACTCAATCGTGTTGCCATCAATATATTCACCAAGGAAAATAGTAAAGTTCTTGTAGCTTTCAGGCAACCGGAAGCTATCAGACGGGGTGAATCGAATAGATTTACGCAGATATTAAGTCAGGCCGGTGTTAGTCCAGCATTAGCAAACCGATTTATATTCACCTTAATTAGAGTAATCAAAATCGGCGCCTCTACTTCTACTACACAAAGTTCACTTGAGTTACCAAAAAGATATTTAGTGGCCAGCACTAAGGCTTTAAAATTTAGCCCAATCATTACCCAGGTAAGTGATAATACTTTACCAAGTGTAGAGGTAGATATAAACGACTTGAATGATGCCATTAATGCCTATAACCAGATTATTGATGAAAGCAGTCCCGTAACTCTGCAAGCACTTTCACAAAACCAAGATTTTCTGGAAACTGGTAACGCACTAAAAGAATTGAGAGCAGCAATTAACTAATTTCTAACCTGATTACAGACTAACAAAAAATAACGGGGAGACACAAGAGCTTCTCCGTTATTTTTTGTTAATTTGAGAAAGTTACACAAAAAAGTTAAGTTGATAATAGGCGAAGATAACGGGGAAATAAAAGTGAGTCCTGGATTTGATTACGATTTGGTGATTATCGGCGCTGGTGTAGGCGGTCATGGCGCTGCTTTACACGCTATCAGTTGCGGTCTAAAAACGGCGATTATTGAAGCTGGAGATATGGGAGGAACTTGTGTAAACAGGGGTTGTATTCCTTCTAAGGCATTATTAGCGGCTTCAGGAAAGGTGAGGGAATTACGTAATGCCCATCATCTCAAGTCTTTGGGAATACAGATTGGTAATGTGGAGTTTGAACGGCAAGCGATCGCTGATCATGCTAACAATCTCGTTGCCAAAATTCAAGGGGACTTAACGAACAGTCTCAAGCGCTTGGGAGTTGAAATTATTCGGGGTTGGGGTAAGGTGTCTGGTACACAAAAAGTTACCATCACCACCGACAAAGGTGAGAAAACCATCACCGCCCAAGACATTATCCTTTCTCCTGGTTCTGTTCCCTTCGTTCCCCCCGGAATTGAAGTAGACGGCAAAACCGTATTTACCAGTGACCAAGGTGTTAAATTAGAAACTCTACCCAAGTGGGTGGCAATTATTGGTAGCGGTTACATTGGCTTAGAATTTTCTGATGTTTACTCGGCTTTAGGTTGTGAAATCACCTTAATTGAAGCCCTGAGTGAGTTAATGCCAGGATTTGATCGGGACATTGCTAAACTGGCAGAACGGGTCTTAATTAACCCCCGTGATATTGAAACCAAAGTCGGTATCTACGCTAAAAAAATTATTCCTGGTTCACCAGTAATCATTGAGTTGGCTGACTTTCAAACTAAAGAAGATTTAGAAGTTCTGGAAGTTGATGCTTGTTTGGTCGCGACCGGTCGCGTTCCAGCTACGCAAAATCTTGGGTTAGATTCTGTGGGAGTCGCTCTTGATCGCCGTAATTTTATTCCTGTAAATGATAATATGGCGGTATTATCGGACGGGGAAGTTGTTCCCCATCTCTGGGCTATTGGTGATGCTATCGGCAAAATGATGTTGGCTCATGCGGCATCGGCTCAAGGTATTATTGCTGTAGAAAATATGATGGGTCGTCACAAAACTGTTGACTACCGCAGCATTCCCGCCGCCGCTTTTACCCATCCAGAGGTTAGCTATGTGGGCTTGACTGAAACAGCCGCCCATGCTTTGGGTTTAACTGAAGGTTTTGAAGTCGCCACCAGTAAGAGTTACTTTAAAGGTAATTCCAAGGCTTTGGCAGAAAATGATACTGATGGAATGACGAAGGTAATTTATCGTACAGATACTGGCGAGGTGTTAGGTGTACATATCTTTGGTCCCCACGCCTCAGATTTAATTCATGAAGCCGCCGCCGCTATTGCCAGTCGTCAATCTATCCAAACTCTTGCTTACCTAGTTCACGCTCATCCAACGCTTTCAGAAGTTTTAGATGAAGCTTATAAACGGGCATTAGTTAGTTAGTAGTCAGTGGTCAGTGGTCAGTGGTCAGTTGAATAAATGGCGAAATCTAAGTAGGTGAACAGAAAAATTTAAAGGTATGTGAAGAAAAGTAAAATCACTCAAAACTCTCTTCCTGTTCCCAGTTGAGAGTTCCCTGTTCCCTTGCCCCAACGACAATTTTTAACGCCCACCTACTTAACTTCGAGAATTTGCAAGTTTACCAATTATCAGAGAAACTAGTACCGCAAGGCGTTCGTCAAAAGTCAAAAGTCAAAATGAAGACTGTATAGGCTTTTGGAGGGTTTAGAATGGTTGGTTTATTTCCGCCAAGCTGTACTAGCTGATGAGATTTGGAAAATTGTTCTTCATTGGGAGGAATTTCCCAAAGCAAGAATTGGTAAGCAAATAGTACATTCTGTTGATAGTATTGGCGCAAATATTGCAGAAGGTTGCGGCAGGTATAACTTTCAGGATAATCGCCGGTTCGTCAGAATAGAGAGAGGTTCTTTAAATGAAACTAGACATTGGTTAAGACGAGCTTATAAACCAAATCTATTAACAGATGACGAAGTAAATAGGCTCAAACCAATCATTGATGAACTTTCTCCCAAGTTAAACGCTTATCTTAACTCCATTGGCAATATTTCAGGAAAAAACTCTGACAACTAACAACTGACAACTGACAACTAACAACTGACAACTAACCAATATGCAAATCCGTCGTCGTTCACCTAGCCCAGTTATTAATATTTCTATACTTCAATATCGGTCTGCTATAGAAGGGGCTGCACCAAATAACATTTTAGAAGAAATTGTCTGGCTCAAAGAAGCAGAAGTTGAGCAAATGCGAGAAAGGCTACCTTTGCGGGAATTGCAAACACAAGCCCTATCAGTGCCACCAACTCGTGATTTTGTTAATGCTTTGCGTCAAGGTAAAACTCATCCGGCTTTAATTGCTGAAGTCAAAAAAGCTTCCCCCAGTAAAGGGGTATTTAGGGAGGATTTTGACCCAGTAGCGATCGCTCAATCTTATCAAAAAGGTGGAGCTAGTTGTCTTTCTGTTCTCACAGATGTTAAATTTTTCCAAGGTAGTTTTGAAAATCTATCCTTAGTCCGTGCAGCAGTAGATTTACCTTTGCTGTGCAAGGATTTTATTATCTATCCTTACCAAATGTATTGGGCGCGAATTCATGGAGCAGACGCAGTTTTATTAATAGCAGCCATCCTTAGTGATCAAGATTTGCAATACTTTATCAAAATTGCTCATAACCTGAAAATGGCAACTTTAATAGAAGTGCATAATTTAGAAGAACTAGATCGAGTTTTAGCTTTAGATGGTGTTTCTTTAATTGGCATTAATAATCGCAACTTAGAAGATTTTTCTGTTGATTTACAAACAACTTGTCAATTACTCACAGCTAGAGGTGAACAGTTACAAGCAAAAAACATTCTTGTCGTTAGCGAATCAGGATTGCATCACCCAGAGGATTTAAGTGTAGTTAAAAAAGCAGGTGCATCCGCTGTACTTATTGGTGAATCCTTGGTTAAACAACCAGATCCTCAATTAGCAATAGCCAATCTCTTTGCTTAATCACAGTCTTAGAGGTTGTTTGAAAAGTTTTTAATGTATAAATCAACCCCTCTGGTAAACCTCTCCCCGACGCGGGGAGAGGCTTTAAAACCCCCCTTCCCAGCCTTCGGCACGCTGCGCTAACGCAGGGAAGGGGGGCTGGCTCACAAGGGTAGGTTTTTAATATTGTCTGTGAAGGCAAGACTGGGAAGACTTGGAGGGAACGTAGACAAGGAAGATTTTATCCGCACAATAGTCTTTTAACGGTGTGTTATTGTTGCCAAAAAACATCATCCTGTAGGGTTTTCCTCCCTTGTCACCTTGTCCACCTTGTCGCCCAAGTCTTGCCCTCACCAGAATGTAAAAAACCTACACCTGTCAGGGCTGGGGGGTTGGGTTTTTGGAAATTATGGTTTCATCTAATACTTTTCAAACATCCTCTTAAATGCCATATAAAATAAGGGTTTACATCCGCATTTTTCCTTTCTATCTCCTGCTGAATAACTGCAATTATTTATTTCTTGTGTAAGAATTAATTTGGGCTTAACAAAACCTTAACTAAGTTAAAAATTAAACATCCCTAAGTTTCAACTTCATAATAAATTACATGGAGCCAATTCCCTTACCTTCTCCTGTCCATTACGAACTTATACTTCAAATTTTAGAAAGACAAACCATGACTTCTCTAGGTCAAAACCAAGACCTACGCAATCAAGTTAATCAACTAATTATTACCCTGCGAAAAGCTGCATCCCAACAAAAACGCCTAGAAGAAACTTTTGAATCTTCTTCCTTAGTAATTGATCACCGTTGGTCTATTAACCATTTTGGTGATAAAGTAGATTGCTCATGATAAATGTCTATTTCCATTTAGACAAAATCTAGCCCTGCAAAAGCGGGGTTAATTAAACAGTTTTTAACTGGCATTCCTACGAAAAATTTGAGTAGGTTTTTTTGTGTTTTTATCCCCTAGAGGGGTTAATTTGTATTGTATTGAAATTTTCAACTAGGACACAAACATGGACGATAAATTGATGCTGATGATTCCTGGTCCTACCCCAGTTCCAGAAGCAGCTTTACTAGCATTAGCTAAACACCCCATTGGCCACCGCAGCGGTGAGTTTAGTAGCATGATGGGAGAGGTGACAGAAAACCTCAAATGGCTACATCAAACCACCAGCGATGTATTGATGCTAAATGTTAGTGGTACTGGTGCTGTAGAAGCGGGAATAATTAATTTTCTTTCTCCAGGCGATCGCATTTTAGTCGGTTCTAATGGTAAATTCGGTGAACGTTGGGTAGAAGTTGGTCAAGCCTTTGGCTTAAATGTAGAAGCAGTCACCGCAGAATGGGGACAACCCTTAGACCCAGCCCAATTTGCAGCCAAACTCCAAGCTGATACCAACAAAGAAATCAAAGCCGTCATTATCACCCACAGCGAAACCTCAACCGGTGTCATAAATGATCTAGAAGCCATCAACCGCCACGTTAAAGAACATGGAGAGGCTTTAATTATTGTTGATGCTGTCACCAGTTTAGGGGCTTACAACGTCCCTGTAGACGCTTGGGGTTTAGATGTAGTCGCTTCTGGTTCACAAAAAGGTTATATGATTCCCCCCGGCTTAGGATTTATCTCCGTCAGTCCTAAAGCCTGGGAAGCCTACAAAACCGCAAAATTGCCCAAGTATTATTTAGATTTAGGGAAATATCGGAAAGCCACCGCTAAAAATACCACTCCCTTTACTCCCCCAGTTAACTTAATGGTGGCACTACATACCACCTTGGGAATGATGAAAAAGGAAGGATTGGAATCCATCTTTACCCGTCATGAACGCCAAAAAAATGCTACTCGTGCAGCCATGAAAGCATTAAATTTATCACTGTTTGCCGCTGATGAATGTGCCAGTCCTGCCATTACTGCTGTAGCTACTCCAGGCATCGAAACCGATAAAATTCGTTCTTTAATGAAAAAACGGTTTGATATTGCTTTAGCAGGTGGACAAGACCATCTGAGTAATAAAATTTTCCGCATAGGTCACTTAGGTTTTGTGTGCGATAGAGACATTCTTAGCTGTATCGCTTCCCTAGAAGTTGTCCTTCCACAAGTTGGTCATGAAAACTTTACTTCCGGCGCTGGTATAGCAGCAGCAGCAAAAGTTTTTGCCCAATAGTTATTAGGCTGGTAGTGGGTAACGGGTAATAGGTAATGGGAAAATTCTGACCCTACTCCCTGCTCCCTGCCCCAGGCCTCTTCCCTACGCTGTTTCTAGCCAATCATAAATTTGTTCTAACTGTTCTAGAGTAATTAACCCATATTGCCAAAGAGTCATGGTTAAAGAACCAGGATCTTGATCACGATTACGTAATGCTACAGCCAGGGAAGCAGCGGAAATTGCCAAATCTTCCTGGAGGAAATTAATTAGCCGAGAATATCTTGATGGTGCCATTTGTATCTCACCTCCTTGAGTAGAATTGATGATCATAGATTGTTTATCTTGTTTATCTAATTTTGTGGGTATTGTGTAGCCAGTATTTTATGTGTCACCTGGCTGTAAGTAGCTCAAAGATTCAAGGTTGTATAAAAAAATATATTCTTCCAAGTAACCCTTTTGTAAAGGATTAATCTACCTGAATCTACTAGTAGACCAATGTACTGACAATCACGGAGCAATTCCTACTACAGCGACTTGTGTATCCCATCAGGATAATATTTTAGGTAATATTTCAACCATGATGTTAGTGTCACTATTAAAACCCTCTAGTTTTTTGTTTTGATTTACAGCGATTTCCAATCATATAAGGTACATCCTAGACCCCTCATCGCTTGCGGTGAACCAGCGCTGTAGGACGGTTTCCCACCGTAGGCGACTGGTGAACCCGAAGAGGGAGGGGGTTGGGGGCTCACAAGGGTAGGTTTTTAATATTGTCTGTGAAGGCAAGACTGGGAAGACTTGGAGGGAACGTAGACAAGGAAGAGTTTATCCGCACAATAGTCTTTTAACGGTGTGTTATTGTTGCCAAAAAACATCATCCTGTAGGGTTTTCCTCCCTTGTCACCTTGTCCACCTTGTCGCCCAAGTCTTGCCCTCACCAGAATGTAAAAAACCTACACCTGTCAGGGGTAGGGGGTGGGGTTCTTGTTCCAGGTTTGATGACAATTTGCTGTAAGTAACAAAGATTTTATAATTTATACTCACCTATTGGCGACTATTTACACTTGCGCCAAAAGGGAGATTTTGTTACTTAATTTTAAAGTCGTGATTTTAACTGGAAAAACTAAAATTTGATGTCATTCAGGCTACTGATAAATATTAACCTCTTTACTACTATTTATGCCAGGTTTGGTAGTATTTTTTCAAAAAATAATTTTGTACCAGATAAAAATTCAGCATAAAGACTTATGCTATTTTTACATATAATTGTTGCTATAGCAGAAGTCAGAAGTTAAAAGTCAAAAGTCTCTTGTGGTCTGGCTTTTAGCATAGATTTTGTATCTTATTTAAGTGCATAGAGCTATAGTCAATCTCGGTTATGTTTATCGAATAGTACCAGGAGTTAGGAAATCTATTTTGATCTGATCTCCTTTCTTTAAACCTAATTCTTTAGCTCGTCCTGACCTCAGTTCAATTACTTGATCTATCAGTACATTAGGACCATAGGTGGGACAAGGTTCTATGTCACAAGGAGGAGCAGATGCTTGGATGTACTGAACGACACCTTTCCGGAGAAATACCATATCCAACGCAACAGGCACATTCTTCATCCAAAATTGTACTGGTTGTGCGTTCGGAAAAAGAAACAGCATTCCTTGGTTATCTGGTAAAGCCTTTCTATACATCAAACCCATCTGTTGTTGTAGTTGTGTTCGTGCTACTTCTAACTGAATTTTTATATTTCCAGGGAGATTAGCTTTAGCCGAAATTGGCAACTTTTGACCAGTATTTACTGATGTTTGGGTTGATGATTCTGATGTTACGGCTGGAGATTTAGCTGTGGTTGGTGATGAACAGCCCATTAGCAGGATACTAAGTAATATTGAACATAAACTAAGCCAAGAAATCATAACTCGTATAGGGAATAAGGAATAGGGAAATTAGGCATCAGTAAAAATTAATAATTATACCAGGATTTACGCAACTGGCACATTGTTAGGGTGTGGTTCGGCAAGTTCACCAACCACGTCAGAGATCAACAATCTGTTTATTTGCAGGATTTATGCAGTCTGACACACCCTACGAAAGATTTTTAGTGTGACACTTGCGTAAGTCCTATAGACTAATCACCTCTTACCAAATTACCAATTAAATTATTTACTGCAATTTAGATTCTAACTATCTTACTTAATTTCGGCAAAATTGCCCACAAATTTAGATGTTATTAGGACTTACGCACTATATAAATTTACTATGATGTGCATGAACGAAAATCCGTCGTTTCAGGCTTTTGACCTTCTGAATCAATAGCGAACTGCTTGCACCAGCACTTCGCTATCGCTCAAAAATCATCAAAAAATCACTTGAAAATGCCCAAAACCCATACCTCATATTTGGTTGATCCTGTCAATGCGTAAGTCCTAGTTATTTGTGATTATTTCTGATTTTATGGATTTTAGGAGTCTCTGAGTACATAACCTACACCGCGTATAGTTTGAATTAGGCGTTTTTGACCTTCTTCTTCAATTTTGAGTCGGAGGTAACGAATATATACTTCAATAACATTAGACTCACCCATAAAGTCGTAACCCCAAACATTTTCTAAAATCTGTTCACGGGTTAATACTTCACGGGGATGTTCCATTAAGAACTTTAAGAGTTCAAATTCTTTCATGGTCAAGTCAATGACCTTACTGTTGTAAATAGCCCGACGGGTTCCTATATCCAAAATCAAGTCACCAAAGCGTAATTGTTCGGTGGTATCAACATCTGGTTTGAGATAGAGACGAATCAGCTTTAAAAAATCTTCCGAACGGTAAGGTTTGAGAATGTAATCATCAGCACCAGCGTCTAAACAAGCTATGCGATCATCTACTGTGTCTCTAGCCATTAAAACCAGTATAGGAGAACGATTACCAATATTTCTGAGATTTTTACATAAAGATAGTCCTGATTCACCGACGAGCATTCGGTCTACAACAATTAAAGCAGGTTGGCGATGGCTTTGATTGCTGGAAGCACCGCTACAGTATTTTAATCCATTGGCTGCATCATGAGTCACAATGGCATCATAGCCAGCTTCTTGTAAATCACCGGCTAATTGATGAGCTAAAGTTTCATCTGGTTCAATCACCAAAACAAAAACAGCGGGATTGTGGGTAGCTATCATAGCAGTTGGGCTAAAAAGAAAACAAATTTGGGTTGGTAATTAGAAAAAACCCTCTCCCCTGAGTTATAACCTATTACCGTGTTACTAATATTTCAAACAATACTAACTCAAGTTACTAATTCTCCGGTTGTACTTATATACAAGTTGCTACAACTCAATCAGAACAATAATAAGTTTTGCTTAAATGCTATTATACTCGAAATAATGCCAAACTACCTTTTTGCCCTGGAGGGGTCGTCATTATCTTACCATTTGAGTGAATAAAATCAAGCTAAACTCGCCCAAACCCTCTTGCCTTTTTACTCTTTGCGTCTCTGCTCCTCTGCGTAAGGTAAAATCATAAGAATACCCAGTAAGTGGGAAACTCAGTGGCTTTAGCCCTGATAGGGAAACTGACCACGGTTTTAACCGCTTTGAATATTTTTTCATATTCTGCTAAATCAATTTTTTTTTAGCTTAACCGATAAGTATTGAAATCAAATGGGATCATCTAGATAGATAACCCCATTAAATCTCTCAAAATCTAAAAGCCTAAAACCTTTGTTATACCCTACCAGAAACTTTTATGAATTTGCTCTTGATTACTTACCTAAACCATCATATCTGTTTGGGTCTTTTTTCTCTTTTTTGTCCTTGGGATCTTTCTTAGGCTTTTTAACTTCTTTATTACCTTTTTTTTCCTTAGACATCAGTATCACCCAACTAGGTTTACCCGTCAAAGCTGCCACATTCTGCTATTAGTAAATCAGGGCGTAGCTTACCTGATATCCTCTGAAAACAGGAAGGGAAGCATTGCACATTTACGCTACTAATTACTATGATACATTGTTATTTAATTTTGTTATGAATTTGATTAACCACGATACAAAACTTTAGATACCTTGTAACTATATCTAATTGAGATTTTAATTTCGATATTCAGTTTTGTTGCCTTAATTCATTATATCAGTATAATCATATTTTATAACGCATTAGGTAATAATTAAATGACTACACCCGTAGATATTCTCATTCTTTCTAATGGACCAGGGGAGGTGACAACGTGGGTACGTCCTGTTGTTAAAGCATTGAGAGAAGAATTAGGACATGATGTTTCTCAAGTGAGAATTTCTGTAATATTGTCACCTTGTCCCCATGCTAGTGGCAAAGAAACTGATATAGCGTTGGGTTATCCAGAGGTTGATAGAGTTCAAGCACCTGAATATTTTTGGCAATTTTTACTGTGGGGAAAAACCGCGCAAAATTGGGAATGGAGAAATCAAGGTGTAGTCATATTTTTAGGTGGTGATCAAATTTTTCCGGTGATTATTGGTAAAAAATTAGGATATAAAACTGTAGTTTATGCGGAGTGGGAAGCCCGTTGGCACAATTTCATAGATAAATTTGCCATTATGAAAGCTCAAGTTGCGAAAAATGTCTCTGCTAAATATGCTGATAAATTCACTGTTGTTGGTGATTTGATGTTAGAAGCAGCAAAGAATGAAATCACACCTAAAGTTGCAAATCCTCAATCTAAAGTTGAACTAATTGGAATTTTACCGGGGTCAAAATCTGCAAAATTAACCCAAGGTGTACCTTTAATGTTAGCAATTGCTGAATATATTTATCATAAAAACCCGAAAACGAAGTTTTTTATTCCCGTTGCACCAACTTTAGATTTACCAACTTTAGCTAATTTTGCTAATCCTGAAACTAATTCATTTACACAAGCGTTTGGTTTTCAAGGTGCATCTTTATCTGGTAATTTTCTTGCAACTACTACTGGATTAATCGTGGAATTAAAACAAGAAAATCCAGTTTATGATTTATTATCTCAATGTTCTATTTGTTTAACTACAGTTGGTGCAAATACCGCAGAATTAGGTGCTTTAGCTGTACCGATGATTGTCCTATTACCAACTCAACAATTAGATGCAATGCGTTCTTGGGATGGTTTACCAGGAATGTTGGCAAATTTACCGGGAGTAGGTTCTAGTTTTGCTAAATTAATTAATTGGTGGGTGTTGAGACGTAAGGGTTTATTTGCTTGGCCAAATATTTGGGCGCAAGCAGAAATTGTCCCGGAATTAGTAGGTAAATTGCAACCTGAAGAAGTGGGAGAAATGGTTTTAGATTTGTTAGCAAATCCAGAGAAATTAGAGGCTATACGGGATAAATTACGCAGTGTCAGAGGTGAAGGTGGGGCTGCACAGAAGTTGGCTATTTTGGTGAAAGAAGAGTTATTATAGATTTAGATAAAATTGGAATTTTGAAAATATGAAAGCACCTGATAGTATTGTTCAACTGGTTGAATATTTTCACTCTTCGATAGAATTGTATCGGGCGGGGGGAATTAATGAAACCCAAACCAGAATTGAATTTATTAATCCTTTGTTTGCTGCTTTGGGATGGGATATTGGCAATGAACGACAAATTTCTGATATTTATAAAGATGTTGTTCATGAAGATTCTTTAAAAATTAGTGATGTAAATAAAGCCAAAGCACCTGATTATAGTTTTCGGGTTGGTGGAGTCAGAAAGTTTTTTGTGGAAGCGAAAAAACCCGCTGTTAATGTGGGTCAAAATATGAGTGCAGCTTTTCAAGTGAGACGTTATGGCTGGTCTGCAAAGTTAGCTTTAAGTATTTTAACAGATTTTGAAGAATTTGCAGTTTATGACTGTCGAATTATGCCCAATAAAAATGATTCAGCATCAGTGGCTAGAATCAAACATTTTAATTATACAGAATATATTGATAAATGGGCAGAGATTTATAATCTTTTTTCTAAGGAAGCTGTGTTAAATGGTTCTTTAGAAAGGTTTGCAGAAACTAAAGTTAAGTCTGGGATTACTGTTGATCAAAAATTTCTCCAAGAAATTGAAGTTTGGCGAGAAAATTTAGCTGCTAATATTGTTTGGCGAAATCCGCAAATTCAACAAAGAGAGTTAAATTTTGCTGTGCAAATGACAATTAATAGAATTGTCTTTTTACGCATTTGTGAAGATAGGGGAATTGAACCTTATCAACAGTTATATAATTTATTAAAGTTTGAAAATTTTTATCAAGAGTTAGGGCGGTTATTTATTAATGCAGATTATCGCTATAATTCTGGTTTATTCCATTTTCAAGATGAAAAAGGACGAGAAAATTCTGATGATTTTACTTTGAATTTAACTATAGATGATTCTATTTTAACATTAATTATTAGAAAACTCTATCCTCCCGAAAGTCCCTATGAGTTTTCTGTGATTCCTGTGGAAATTTTGGGACAAGTGTATGAACAATTTTTAGGGAAAGTCATTCAAATATCTGCAAGTCGTCAAGCAGTTATTGAAGATAAACCGGAAGTAAGAAAAGCTGGAGGTGTTTATTATACTCCTAGTTACATTGTTGATTATATTATTAAACAAACTATTGGTAAGGTTTTAGAGGGTAAAAAACCAGAAAAAATCCAAGATATGACAATTCTTGATCCTGCTTGTGGTTCGGGTTCTTTTTTAATTGTGGCTTATCAATTTATCTTAGATTGGTATTTAGAACAATATCTGCAAAATCCCAAGAAATACAAAAATAAATTCTATCAAATTTCGGATCATCAATGGCGTTTGACAGCAAGTGAAAGAAAGCAGATTCTGTTAACTCACATTTATGGTGTTGATATTGATCAACAAGCGGTAGAAACAACTAAGTTATCTTTGTTATTAAAGGTATTGGAGGGAGAATCAGGAGAAACAATTACCAGACAATTACAGTTATTCAAGGAAAGGGCTTTACCTGATTTAGATCATAATATTCAATGTGGTAATACCTTGATAGATGGAGATTTTTATCAACATACTCAATTAAATTGTTTGGACGAAGATACGGCTTATAGGGTTAATATTTTTGACTGGGAATCAGCTTTTTCTGCTATTATGAAACGAGGTGGTTTTGATGTAGTTATTGGTAATCCTCCCTATATTAGAATTCAAGCTTTAAAAGAATGGGCTGCATTGGAAGTTGAATTTTATAAACAACAATATGTTTCTGCTAGTAAGGGAAATTATGATATTTATGTTATTTTTGTGGAAAAGGGATTAGAGTTATTAAGAAAAGATGGCTATTTAGGTTTTATTTTACCTCATAAGTTTTTTAATGCTCAATATGGAGAAGCTATCAGGAAGTTAATTTCTGAGGGTAAATATCTGAATAAAATAGTGCATTTTGGAGATCAACAAGTTTTCCCCAAGGTTTCAACTTATACTTGTTTGCTTTTTTTGAAAAAATCACAACAATCTGATTTAGAAATGGAAAAAGTCATTGATTTAATGGATTGGAAAATCAACAATAATAGTCAAACAGGAATTATTAATCATTTATTAGTTTCATCTTCAGAATGGAATTTTACTCTGGGAGAAGATGCCAAAATATTTACCAAATTACAACAAATTAAATCTACACTAGAAGATGTAACAGAGAGGATTTTTCAAGGAATTAAAACCAGTGCTGATAAAATATATATCGTAGAAGAATTATCACGGGAAGATAATTTAATTAAAGTTTTTTCTAAACAGAAACAAACAGCATATTGGTTAGAATCTAAGTTACTACATCCTTTAATCAAAGGTGGTGATAGTAAAAGATATTATTTGTCTAAAACCAATAAGTTGATTATTTTTCCCTATATGCTTAAAAATAATGGTTCAATGGAATTAATTTCTATGAATATCTTTGAAAAAGAATATCCTTCAACCTGGAATTATTTACTAGATAATAAAAATTATTTAGAAAGTAGAGAAAATAGCAAGATGTTAGGAGAAACTTGGTATGGATATAGTAGATTTCAAGCTTTAAATGTCATGGTTTTACCAAAAATATTTACTCCTGATATTGCTACAGGTTCATCATTTACATGGGATAAAACAGGGGAAATCTTTTTTACAGGTGGTGTTGCTGGAGGATATGGAATTTTAGTAAAATCTAATTATTCATGGGAATACATTTTAGGGTTGTTAAATAGCAAAGTCCTAGAATTTTATCTCAAAAAATCATCTACATCTATGAGAGGTGGTTACTACAGTTTTGAATCTCGGTTTATTCGCAATCTTCCTATTAAAGTTATTGATAATTCTCAAATTCCAGAGAAGAAAAAACATGATTTAATTGTTAATTTAGTACAACAAATGCTTTCTCTGCATGAAAAAATTAATGAGGTGAATACACCCCCAGCAAAAAAGATGATTCAGCAACAAATACAAGCTACTGATAGACAAATCAATCAATTAGTTTATGAACTGTATGAATTAACTGATGCGGAAATAACTATGATTGAATGTACGTAAATTTACTCTTCCCCTTGTCCGCGTCCTAATTCATACACACCAGCACCAATACAAGTAAGTATACCCATACTAATTCCCCAGCTATTACCTAAACTGATATCTAGAAGCCAGTTAGATAAACTACCAAATATCAAAAATGGGAAAATGCTAAATAGTGAAGCATAAAAAGAATTTTGTGATTCTCTGGCTTTGCGAGTTTTTTCAAATTCTGATTGACTGGTATAGAGGAAACGTTCAGCAAAATTAAACCAGCGGTTGAGTTGTGTCGTTACCCATTGTCTGGTTTGGGAAAAACTCACATATAACGCTAAAGCCCATAAACAAGCTCCAGCGATCGCAACTGTATCTAACTCAAAGCGAAAAGGCAATATATCAAACATGGCATCGGTTAACTCTCCAATTGCTTATTTTAGCTTTTATCTGCCCCTAAATCCCACTATGGTGAGATTTTTATGCACAGGTTAGAGAATGATTATTTATTAAAGCTTACCCAGAAGATTTTAACAGAAATTGGCGAAAAGCTTGGGGGATTGACTCATGATCAAAGTATTAGATTTAGGTATAACCGGAAAAGCTCGGATTTGGAATAACGAATCATGTTATTTTCCTGGAGATTTTCGACCTGTTTTCTATCCTGTTGTAGATGAAAAGATAGAAGTCATCCTGGAAAATGCAAAGATTGGTTTATTCTCTGAAAAAAAAGTGATGATAGAGATATTAGCACCTCTAGGAGCTAGGTTTTTATATGGCTGTTTGGGGGCTACATTTGAGCCTAATAATTCTGGTAAATTAGTATTGAAAGTGGCGGTTTCCACTGAAGTTGAACGGGAAGTTAATTCTTCTCTGGCATTATCATTAGATGTGGTGAAAGTTGGGATACCAGAAGAATATGCAGATAGTGTTTTTAATGGTGCAAAATTGAAGTTGCAAGAACCGGGAATTAGTTCAATATTTGGTTCTGGTGAAATTTCTTTTAAATGGGGTACATTTGGGGAAATCGGATCTTCTAGATCATTTTTTCACGATCTTGCATATACAGTTATTGAGGTGATGGTGCGAGATAAAATTCATACTAATTATAATGTTAAACCACCATTTAAAAAAGTTCTGGAACAATCTTTTTGATATTTTTATTAATCAGAAAAAGTAGAGATGTTTCATGGAACTTCTCTAAGTAGGTTAGCATTGAAAATCGTCGTTATGGCAAGGCAACAGGCAAGAGGCAACAGTGAAGAGGGTTTGGGCGATTTTACTTTTCTTTACACAGATTGGTTTTATTGTGTTCACCTACTTACAAGAATTTTTTGGCGTTGCTGATTAATGGTATGAATTTTAGTCTCACGCAAATGTAGGAGTTTCAAAGGTTCAATTGAATTTCATCCCTCAATGCAGCAACGCCGATTTTTGAACCTCAACTAATAAGTTACGGCTACTGGCTCATTAGTTACTTTAATGGCTGTATTATCAGCTACAATGGTGCGGAAAACATCACCTTCAATGGTTTCTTGTTCTATCAACAAGTCAACTACCCGTTCCAAAATTAACCGGTTTTCTTGAATGATTTCTTTAGCTTGAATATAACAGCGGTTAACAATCTCCCGGACTGCGTGATCAATTTTCGCTGCAATGTCTTCAGAATATTCAGATTTATTCATCCAGTCCCGTCCTAAAAATACATCGTTGTTTTGATTTTCTAAGGAAACTGGACCTAAATCGGACATTCCAAATTTCGTTACCATTTGTCGTGCCATACTGGTAACTTGTTGCAAGTCATTTCCTGCACCTGTGGTAACTTCCGCTTTCCCAAACACGATTTCTTCAGCCGCGCGACCACCTAAAGTTGAGGCAATGCGGGCTAAAATTTGGGAACGGGAAATTAAACCCTGTTCTTCATTGGGAGTAAACCAAGTTAACCCCAGCGCTTGTCCTCTGGGAATGAGTGTAACTTTTTGTACAGGATCATGACCTTTAACTAATGTTCCTACTAAAGCGTGTCCAACTTCGTGATAAGCAATTAGACGTTTGTTTTTACTGTCTACTAAAGCAGTTCCTTCCATACCTGCGACTACTCTATCTATGGCGTTATCAATTTCTAAGTCGGTAACGGCTTCTTTGCGTCTTCTGGCGGTAAGAATGGCGGCTTCGTTGAGTAAATTGGCTAAATCTGCACCGGTAAAGCCAGGGGTGCGGCGAGCGATCGCTTCTAAAGATACACTAGGATCAATTTTCTTATTCTGAGCGTGGACTGTCAAAATTTCCTGTCTTCCCTTCAAATCGGGAACATCCACAATTACCTGTCTATCAAAGCGTCCTGGGCGTAATAGAGCCGAATCAAGGACATCTGGACGGTTGGTGGCGGCAATAATAATAATCCCTGTATTGCCTTCAAAACCATCCATTTCTGTTAATAGTTGGTTGAGGGTTTGTTCCCGTTCATCATTTCCACCCCCAATACCCGCACCCCGTTGTCTTCCTACTGCGTCAATTTCATCAATAAATATCAAACAAGGGGCATTTTCTTTGGCTTTTTTGAATAAATCGCGGACACGGGAAGCGCCGACACCGACGAACATTTCCACAAATTCCGAACCAGACATACTGAAAAATGGCACACCTGCTTCCCCAGCAATGGCTTTGGCGAGTAAGGTTTTTCCTGTTCCTGGCGGTCCAATTAATAGTACACCTTTGGGAATTTTTGCCCCTACCGCTGTAAATTTTTCTGGCTGTTTGAGGAAAGTAACAACTTCTTCTAATTCTTCTTTTGCTTCCTTGACTCCCGCCACATCATTAAATTTTACGCCTGTTTTCGCTTCCATTTGAAACCGAGCGCGAGATTTACCAAAACTCATGGCTTGGTTAGAAGCATTGGCAGAACGCCGCAGAAATAGTAACATGAGAGCCACTAGGGGCAAAATCCACATGAGATTAATTAATAAGCCGACAGCGGCTCTGTTACCAGCGGAGGAAACTTCGCCAAAATCAACGTTTTTTTCTTTAAGTTTATTAATTAACTCGGCATTTTGATCTAAAAGGCGTACCTGTAAAGGCAGAGTATCGGGTTTTTGTCCCACTAAATAAACTCTAGCTGTTTGTTCAGCTTGATCTAACTCTACTTTTTTAACTTCTCCTTTATTGGCTTTTTGAATTAATTCACCATAGGTTAAAGAATTTCGCTCGGTTTTTTGTTGCGCTAAAACGGGACTAACACTAATCATACCGGGTAATATCATTAACCCAGCAGCCATGATTCCTGCTAAGGCGTGACGCGGATATGAACCTGGTAACTGCTGTTTTATCAAAGCTTTTTTGTGCAAATTTTTCATAATAGTTACGCTTTATGGCTGTTTTTGGCGGAAATTGTCAAATCTAGAAATTATAGTTTTCTTCTAACAGTTTAACTGTCAGACTCGATTATTAACAGGTGACAGGGGGAGAAGGTGAGAGTCTTTAAGATAACTGATTGTCATGGGGAATTTGGGATTTTTCATCAGCGATTCCTCGGTCATGCTTGGCGATCGCTCTTGGCTCCATGTAAAATAAATATTCCGGTCTGTATTTTCTCAACATCATGGGCAGCACTTTTGGTCATCTTTTCCGTATTACTACTTTTGGCGAATCTCACGGCGGCGGTGTGGGCGTTATCATTGATGGATGTCCCCCACAACTGGAAATTTCTGCCGAGGAAATTCAATTTGAGTTAGATAGAAGACGGCCAGGACAAAGTAAAATTACCACTCCTCGCAAAGAAGCTGACACCTGTGAGATTTTATCGGGTGTGTTTGAGGGAAAAACTCTGGGAACACCTATTGCCATTTTAGTCAGAAATAAAAATACTCGTCCCGAAGATTATGATGAGATGGCGCAGAAATATCGCCCTTCTCACGCAGATGCTACTTATGATGCTAAATATGGATTCAGAAATTGGCAAGGTGGTGGTAGGTCGTCGGCGCGTGAAACAATAGGTAGAGTTGCTGCTGGTGCGATCGCTAAAAAGATTTTACATCAAGTTGCAGGTGTAGAAGTAATCGCCTATGTGAAGCGAATTAAAGATTTAGAAGGCGTTGTTGATACCAATACCGTCACTTTAGCAGATGTCGAAAGCAATATCGTCCGCTGTCCAGATGGCGCAATTGCTAATACCATGATTTCCTTAATTGAACAAACCGGTCGAGATGGTAATTCTATCGGTGGTGTCGTTGAATGTGTGGTGCGGAATGTTCCCACGGGTTTAGGTGAACCAGTTTTTGATAAATTAGAAGCAGATTTAGCAAAGGCGGTAATGTCATTACCCGCAAGTAAAGGTTTTGAAATCGGTTCTGGTTTTGACGGAACTTTGTTAACAGGTTTTGAACATAACGACGAATTTTATATTGATGAACATGGGGAAATTCGCACAGTAACTAACCGTTCAGGAGGGATTCAAGGGGGAATTTCCAACGGTGAAAACATTATTATCCGCGTGGCTTTTAAACCAACAGCTACGATTAGAAAGGAACAAAAAACCGTAACGAAGGAAGGGGAAGAAACGGTTTTAGCAGGAAAAGGAAGACATGATCCTTGTGTTTTACCCCGTGCTGTACCAATGGTTGATGCGATGGTGGCTTTAGTTTTATGTGATCATCTTTTGCGTCATTATGGGCAATGTAAGGTGTTGTAGGAATTTTGGTGGGGTGTTTTTCTGGAATGCCCTTTTTTAGTATTCTAGTCATACTCAATCAAGTCAAACTGCATCAACACTTATTATTAATACCGTGAATATGGAGCAAAACCATCAAAAAAAGAGATTGAAACATTATTGGCAAACCACAGCGTTGAAATTGAGACAGGAAACTTGAGAGTATTACTGCTTGATGAGTGTCATTTAATGTGAGGAGACTTAAGGTTTCTAATAATGCTCGCAATTGGTAACATTTATCTAATTAGTCTATTTTGCCAACGGGTCATACCTCGGAAATATGCAATAATAGGAATCTGATAAACTTCAATAAAAATCCAAATAATAATTCCTAAGTGTGACAAAAAAGTTAGCACCGTCCAAACAAATGGAATCCATGATAGGGGAACATGAGAATGAGGAGGAAAATAATATGCTGTCACTCCTATTAAGGTAGTCGGTAAAATAATAAAAGCAATTGCGGATAAACCATAACCCCAACCTAATTCCACACTTCCTAATCGTGCTTGTGTCCATCTCAATCCATCCCAAGTCCAAACTAAAGGCGGTTCTCTAGAAGGCATTTTAACTTGTTGTAATTCCAAATTAACTGTAAAAATCTCATTGCAGAAATCACAACACATAGCTTCCATCATCAACATTTGCGAAATTTTACCCACGCGACATACTGGACATGGATAATTTTCTTGGAAGTTTAAAGATATTGATAAAATTGGAGATTTTGGCATATTAAACTACTCCTTTTTTCACATCAGTAATTGGTAATGAAAAAATTCTCCGCTGCACCCCCTGACTCCTGAATTTTTTTAATAAAACAACCCAGTTTATTGATAAAACCAGGTTGAATTTGATATAATGACAATATTGAAAAGTAATTAGTCTAGAAAACCCATCAAAAGCTCGGAGTCATCGAAGGTGTTCGGCGCTATTGGCCGATTTCCGAAGACAGAATAGTTGTCAGAAACTACCAAGGAGCTAGAACCAATGGGACGAATACCAGACAAGTTAATACTATCAACTACTTGGAATGTGTTTGCACCTATGGGACGAATTCCCATAGAGTTAAAGGTATCAACTACTTGTAAAGTCCCGGTGGTAATGGGACGCATTCCAGCCACTATGATTGTTCCTTGAGAACTTTCTTCAGTATTACTGATATTATCCTGATTATTTTCTGTCATTTTTATTTCTCCTTTGCATTAGATGACACTTTTTCAAACTGAATCTTTGTTTGTTAAGTGAATTTTACAATAATTAAGGAAAGAAGTATTTTTTTCCTATATATTTAGAGTCTAACCTTAAACCAGCATATATCACAGGTTGAATCTGAGATTAATAGATTTTTTAATGCGGTTATAATCTTGATTATATTAGCTAATGTACATTTATTTTGGTACAGAGAGGTTACATCAAGTTATAAAATTATTTTATATTTTTTAGGTTCTACCGCTCCCCTTGTGATCAAATACCCCCTTTTATGTGTCCATAACCATTGCTGTATATGGGTTTGATCTAAATTAATATGCGATTGCCTATTTTTGAAAATATTAAACGCTCAAATCCAGTCAGTGTAAGGGTTTTAGGGATATTTTATCGAAAATATCATAAAGGGAGCGGTAGAGCCATTTTTTATAAGATAACTATCATAATTAAAAATCGTCCCATTAAAGAATTAGGTAACTCTGCCATTTGGATTGAGGATTTTGATGGTTTTTTTCTGGTATTAATAACCGCCAACTTTTACCTTCTTTCTGAATTTGTAGGTAGACTTCAAAGGGTTTTTTAAATTGTTTGAAACTGCGTTTTGGTAGTTTTACAGTAAAGTCGTAATCTCCCTGTACCCGATAAGCTGGTAAGTTTTCAATGGTGAGGGGTTGTTGTTGAGTGATAGATATGCGCTGAATATTAAACTTTTGGAAGTTTAAATCTAGCTGTTGGTTAAGTTGTTGTTGGGTTTGTTCTAGTTGGAGTGCGATCGCTTTTTGCACTAATTCCGGTGTTGGTAATAAGGCAATACTAGTACAAGCTGTGAGGAAAATTATCAAAATTGTTGTAAAAATTAACTTAATCATATTTAATTTCTTTTTAATGTATTTGAATATATTCTCATTAAGGAACTTCCAAGAAAAAAATTATCCCAATAAATGAACAAAAGAACCACAGAGGCACAGAGAACACAGAGAGAGAAGAAATAGAGAGAGTTTTTGCGTTAGTTTTGGGACATATTTTGATTTGGAAGTCTCTAACCACCATTCACTGGGGGAATTAAAACCACCTCGTCACCGTTTTGGAGAATGGTATCTGGTTCAACAAATTGTAAATTCACGCCAAAGCGGGTTATTTCTCGCCATTTGCTTAATTTGGGGTGTTGAGTAATTAGGCGATCGCACACCGCTTGTACAGGTGTACCAGATTGAAACTCCCACACTAACTCATTCACTCCATAAACTTCTTGATAAATAGCAAATAACTTTACAGTCACAGTAATCACAGAATCAGACATACAATTTTTTCATAACCTGATTTACTTATTGGGAATTATAGTAAATTTACCATTCTTAATTTGCACTAGTACAGCCTGACCTTGACGCTCTCTTTCTTCTGTAAACCGAAGTGGATAACCTGATGTTTCCCTGGTAGAAAGATTAACATTTTTCAACCTGTCTAATACTGTAGTTCTTGACGAACTCCCAGCTAGAGATTTAATAAAAGCCTGAGTAGCATCATAGCTAGTTGCAGTTGTCCAACTAATATCTCCCGTCCACTGTTTTTTTGCTCTTTTAGCGAAGGTTTTGGCTTCTGGTTGCTCTTCAAACCAGGGAACTGCGATTATTAAACCCTCTACATTTTTACCATTTTCACCACCTTTCTCTAAAGTTGTTTTTTTATAAAGACTCTCTCCACCTAACATCTTTAATTCTGGTATTTCCACTTTTTGGGTCTTGAGTTGCTGATTTCTATTGGTAATCTCCTTAGCAATGTTAATAGCAATATGAGCAATTTGTATATTTGGCAATAGTATGGCTGCTTGTGCTTTATTAATATCTACACTTTCAGCTACTTCTTTCTTTGCATCAAATGAACTAGCAGTTATATCAACGTTACGAACTACCTTACCTCCTAGTTTCTCAAAATGACGGGTAAATAGCTCTCTGATACTATTACTGTAAATACTCCCAGGATTTATAAAAACAACTACTCTTTTCACTTTCAGTTTATTAAAAGCATATTCAGCCAGTGCTTTTCCCGCAACTTCATCGGAATAAACAACTCTAAAAAAAACTGGATTTTGGAGTAAAAAAATAGAGGTGCTGGTAGGAGATATAACTGCTAATCCAGCTTTTTCATACTCTGGTAATGCCGCTTTGGTAGTATCACTAGAATTATGTCCTATTACTCCTAATATTGATGTATCCTTAATGAGTTGTTGAGCTATTTGTTGAGCTTGTTTTGGATCGTTGTTATCATTGGCAATAACTATTTCTAGTAATCTACCTGTCAAGCCCTTGTTTATATTAAATTGATTCTGTGCTTGAGCTACTCCACGTAATACTCCTTCAGTACTTCGTACAACTACTGCCAAGGTAAGAGGAGAACCTGCTTGACGAGCTAGGGCATTGTTGTAATAAATTACTACTTCTGGGTCATTTCTGTTTGCTTGTATGGCTTGTTTAAATAAATTAGCTGCTTGTTCATAATCGCCTTTTTGGAAAGCCTGAATGCCTTGATCACGAAATGTATTAGTATCAGCAGGAAATAGGGTTCTTTCGCCTCTACTAATTCTAATATCTGCTACACAAAAAACTCCAAATTCTTTCTTTTCTCCTACTGGACATGGGTTGGTATGTTTAACTAATATAATACTAGAAATAATTAATGATAATGTGGCTATTGCCGCCAAAATAATCGCTTTTTGATTTGGTAAAGTAACTTCTAGAAAAGCCTTTTGGCGGTCACTTAATATATTTATATTTAATGAATTATTTTCTGGTAATTTGGTTGGTGATTTGATTATTTCATATTTAACTTGATTTGCATCTTCAAAAAATGAAACATTATTTTGGTCACTAACTTCTGTATAATCATCTAGATATAATTCTAGAATACTTTGATTTTTTTTTTGATCAAGGTTCAATTTATCCAATTCATGAATTTCTTCTTTTAATGGATGATGTTGTATGATCCAACGACGCACTAATTCTATTTTAATTTTCTCTTCTGTTTCATCCAAAAAACCATTATTTCTGAGAAGTTGTTCTGTTTCTGTCATTAATTTATGATCTAGCTCATTTGTTAATCTTGTTATTAATGCTAAATAATTTTCTAAAGTTTCTTGAGATTCTGCAATTGCAGAAAAAACAATTTTTTCTGGAATAGAAAATCCATCCCAAAACCAGGCTAAACCAGCTCCTGCTAATTCAACTACTTTATTTATAATAGCTTCTACGTCTTCTCGATTAACTCTCCAATTATCATTTTCTCGCGCTCTACCAAAAATACTAAAACATATTGCCTGAATCAGATAAGGATGTCCTGCTGATAGATTAAAAATTTCTTTTATTGCATCCTCTTCATACTCAAGGATATTTTCGGCTGGTTTAATAATCAAATCTTTGGTACTGTTTTCATCTAATAGCCCAATTTCTATTACAGGTACATCTTTAAAAATTTGTTTTAATTTGGGATTATTTATTGATTTTTGTTCTATAAATAAAATGAGAAATAGTTTATTATTAGTGCTGATTATTTTAGGAAGAGATGTATTAAAATGTCTTAATAATTCTGGATGATCATTATTTAATAATGCATCAAATTCATCAAGTAAAAATACTATATTTTTATTTTCTATTAATTGATACACCTGGGGCAAAAATTCATCAAAAAAAACTTGAGAATCAGATTCCAAATCTATAATTCCAGGTAATTTTATATTCTCTTCATCTAAACACAGGTCACTAACCACTTGTTGCGCTAAATCTGCTAAAATCTTGCTTAGTGGTTCTTGAGAGTAATAGTCTAAACTAGACCTAACAAAAACAAACTCGTTCAAATCCTTTAATCTATGAGGAATATTCCTAATGACAGATGACTTACCAATACGCCGCTGTCCATAGCATACAATAATTTGTTGCTGCTGTTGAAGATGAGTGGTAATAGAGTAAAACACATCCTCCCGTCCAAACAAAAGTTCTTGGTCAATAGGACGGCCAACAATATAAGGATTTCTTTGATGCTTGGGAAAAGTAATCATCCTTTCACAATACCTCTGAAAAACCACCATCGTAACACATCTCAAGTATTAATTTCATCAGTTAAATCTCTTAGAGGTTGTTTGAAAAGTGTTAGGTTGTGATTTTAGGTGTACACCGTAGCTTGCTAAGGGGAGAACTAGAGTCAAAGTCCTTCTTTTCAAGGGGGATTTAGGGGTATCTAAAAATATTTGATACACCATGAGGGACTTTTCAAACACCCTCTTATTTAATTTCGACGAATTTACCATCCTTAATTTGCACAAGAATAGATTCACCTTGACGTTCTCTTTCTTTTGTAAACTCAAGTGGATAGCCTGATGTTTCCCTGCTATCGAGCTTGACTTTTTCTAATCCTTCTAATACTGTAGTCCGTGATAGATTGTTAGATAAAACTTTAATAAAAGCCTGAGTTGCATCATAGCTAGTTGCAGTCCGCCAACTAATACCTCCTCCCCATATTTGATCTAATTTTTGGGCAAAAGGTTTAGCTTGTAATGTTTCTCTAAACCAGGGTATGACAATTATTAAACCTTCAGTATCTTTTCCGCGTCTAACTAAAGTTTCATTATTATAAAGAGTATCTCCACTGAGCATTTTTAATTGTCGTATTGGCGGACTATTTCTTAATCTCTCGTTCCTGCTGGTAATCTCTTTAGCAATCTTAATGGCAATACCAGTGCTTTGTGTATCTGGGAACAAAAACGCTGCTTCTGCTTTTTTCTCACCATATACGCTTTTAGCAACTTCTTTCTCAGCATCAAATGTAGTAGCAGTTAAATCAATCATCGGTTTACGAACTACCTCACCCCCTAATTTTTCAAATTGATTTGTGAATATTTCTCTGATACTATTACTATAGTCGCTGTTAGGATTGGCAAAAATTACTGCCTTTTTTAATTGTAAATTCTTATAAGCATATTCAGCGAGTTTTCTACCTCCATTTTGATCAGAATAAACTGCTCTAAAGAAAACTGGGTTGTTGAGTAAAATGCTAGTGCTAGTTGGTGAAATAACTGCTAATCCTGCTTTTTCATATTCTGGTAATGCAGTTTGGGTAGCATCACTAGAATTATGTCCAATTACTCCTAGTATTGAAGTATCTTTCACTAATTCTTGAGCTACTTGTTCAGCTTGATCATTGTTACTATCATTAGCAATGACTATTTCTAGTAACCTACCATTAAGTCCTTTATTTTTAGTAAATTGATCTTGTGCTTGCGCTACACCACGTAATATTTCTTGAGCATTCACAGTTTTAGTGTCCGTTGGTACGACTACTGCTAGGGTAATAGGAGAACCTGCTTCACGAGCTAGGGCATTGTTATAATAAATTACTACTTCTGGGTCATTTCTGTTTGCTTGTATAGCTTGTTTAAATAAATTAGCTGCTTGTTGATAATCGCCTTTTTGGAAAGCCCGAATACCTTGATCACGGAATCTATTAGGAGTGGTAGAAAATAAGGTTCTTTCTCCTCGACTAATTCTACTATTATCTGCTACACAAAAAACTCCAAATTCTTTCTTTTCCCCTGCTGGACAAGTTCTGAAACCTGGATAAATACCTAAACTCACAACTGCGATCGCGATGCCAGTTACCCCCCACTTCAGCCAATTTATATTTGCTATAGGAGTTTTCTTTTTAGGTGTTGTATCTTCTTCTTGAGGTAGTGGATTAGTGTTTGTCATGAAGGCATTAATTTTTTCTAGTTCTTGTTGGGCAATGTTGTTATTAGGATCAATTTCCAGTATTAACTCACACTGTTGTATTGCCTCAGTCCGTTTTTTATTAACTATCAACTTATGTATATAATTTCCTCTTGTTTGCAAAAGTCCGTTTTTGCTACGTTCTTTATCAATATTGTAAGCTCTTGTGTAAATCTCTATGGCTTGCTCAAAATTGTCATTTTTTGAATATTGTTCAGCTACGGTCAATAAAGGATCTAAAACAATATCTTGTTGATGATTAATAGAATAAAATAAATAAGCTCGGTTATACAGTTCACAGGCTTTATCGAGGGATTGAATACTTAAATCTTGAATCTTTAAATATTCTGCGGCTAAAGATTTTACAGTTTCAAAGTTATTAGGATTAAGGTGTAACGCTTGTTCATACAGATGTAATGCTCTGTCAGGGTGACTTTGTGCTACTGAATTAAGATTATTAACATCAATTTGGTTAGTGCTTTCTACATTCTTAATTTCTTGTTCTAACGGATGTTCTTTACATAACAACCGACGAACTAATTCCATTTTAACTTTACATTTTGTATCATCTAAAAATTCATATTCAACTAATTGTTCGTGTGCTTTTATCAAATATCCTGTTGACACTATTCCATATTTTTCTAATAGGGTTAGTGGTTGTTCAGGAATAGATTGATTTTCTGTAATAGCTATCTTTTGAGATTCTGCTACTGCGGAAAGAATAATTTGCTGTTCAGGAGTCAGTCCAAACCAGAAGTCTAAAGCACCTTGAGCTAGTACAATTGCTTGATCTATAATACTTTCAACATCTGTATCAGTTATCCGTAAAAACTCAGGTCTTGGGTCTCTTGTATAGTCATTGCGTGCTGTACCATAAAGAGCAAAGCAAATAACTTGAATAAAATAAGGATGTCCTGCGGATAAATTGAAAATAGCTTCTATTGCTTCTGGTTGATATGTTAAAGCTACTGTATCAGATTGAGTAATTATTTTTTTAGTATTTTCTCTATCTAAAAAACCAATTCTATGATATGGTGCTTCATGCAATAAAGAAATCAACTTTGGTAATCTTGAGATATGCCTACCTACAACTGCAATAATAAATAGTCTTTCATGTAGTTCTCGTAATAGTTCTCGTAATTGGATAATATGCCTTGCATTTGGCTCACTTAAAACATCAAATTCGTCGCAGAGAAAAACCAATTTTTTACTACCTAAGCGATCATAAATAGTTGGCAAAAATTGACTGGAGAAAACATTAGTGTCAGATTTTATATCATCTGCTAGACTATCTAAAAATTCTTCATCTATTGACAGATCCCCTAAAATTTTTTTTGCCATCCCGTGTAAAATATTTTCGAGAGGTGAACTTTCTTGAGCTTGAAAATCAAAACTAATAAAAATAAATTCATCTTCAATAGCTGCTGCAATATTTTGAGGAATAAATTTCAGTATTGAAGTCTTACCAACTCGTCGTTGTCCGTAAAATAAAATTAGTTGCACATTGTGTTGCAGACTATCATCAATCAGACTGAATATATCTTTGCGTCCAAAAAGGTTTTCAGGATCTCTAATTGGAATACCTACTACATAAGGATTTTGCATATTTCATCTTCTCACAACTTATAAATTCAATTTCACATCAATCACTTTTCATAAACTTAGTAGAGAAGTTCCATAAGACTTTCCTACTCAAAAGTTTATTTAGGAAATACTGGCGCTACTTTTGCAATCCAATCTAAGACAGACCTTACCTTCTGTGGATGATTTCCCAACCAAGTAACTACTTCTTTAACCTTCCCTACTTGTCCATGACTGATAAGATTGAGAAATTCTTTTTCTCTATCTTTAATTAAAGTATTTGATGTCTTCAAAATTTCCTCTGTCACCCATTTTTTCATCAGTGATGAGGTGAAAGAGTAAAACGTTCCTGTATCCGTAGAACTGGAAGTAATTACACCCCTATCTTCTAATGTACTTAACCAGCGTCTATGTTGGGTAAGAATACGTCCTATACCATCCAAATTAAATTGAATCTCCTCTATATGACCTCCCATATCTAACAAAGCTATTAGCATTAATAAGGCTTGGTCTATTTCATTACATCTGTCCCAAATGGTTTGAAAAATTTGTTGCGTATCTCTTTCAAAACCCTTAGCAAATGTGTCAATATCGGGCTTTGCCCCGGCTTGTATCTGTCCCCATAGCAAGAAACTAGCAGTTTGTACTAAAGTCGGATGTCCACCTGTAATATTGATAATTTCGCCCCGTAACATTGGTGGTCTAATTATTGTCAATAGTTTAACCAACTCACTCGTAGTAAATAGTTTCAGAGATTGAAATAAGTAGTGATTGTACCAAGGAGAAGCATTAGGATTAGGTTTAGGACCACAATCAGGTTGACTCAGGGGTTGAAGTGAGGTAACAATCATGGATAGATATTGACTTTCTTCTGCATGAACAGCCAAGTTACGACATTGGGCTAAAAATGTTACCATTTCCGCTTCTGTGTATTGATCATTGCTTACTAAAGCTGCGTCTAAATCATCTACCAACAACAATAAAAATTTACCTTTTCTCCCTAATCTCCGTAGTGCTTGGCGTAAACTATCATTTGTAACTGTTTGTTCAAGTAAGGGTTTAATTTCCGCTTGTAATTGCGGTTCGCTGTCTAATTGATCACACAGCATAGTTAAGACCTCGCGCCAAAAACCAGCAGGAGTGAAGGGAATGATGTTTTCGCAGCTAAGTAAAATAATGACAACCTTAGATGGATCTATACCATGTTCTCGCAATGCTTGTTCAGAAGCAAGTTTCCGCAAAAATGAGGTTTTACCCATTCCCGGTCCACCCCAAATGGCACAATGACTGCGCTTATAGATTAGGTCAAAGGCAAAGTTAACTTCTGATGTGCGGCCTACAAAATGTTCTGGAGGAACTGGTTTACCTGGAAAAAAGGGATTGGCCATGGTGAATTTGAATAGTTCGATAAATTAAAATTTTTGGAACAATATAATATCAGTAGTGTACTTGTTTTATCTCTTAGAAGCAATATGCAATCTGAATTTAATTTCTTTCAGCACTGGTATCCACTCGTACCTATAGAAGACTTGGAACCGCAAAAACCTAAACCCATCACCTTATTAGGAAAAAGATTAGTAATTTGGAAACCCAGTAACTCAGAAACATATCGGGTATTTTTAGATCAATGTCCCCACCGTCTCGCACCATTAAGCGAAGGTAGAATAGAAACTAAAACAGGTAACTTAATGTGTAGTTATCACGGTTGGGAATTTAATGAAAATGGCATTTGTCAGCGTGTTCCCCAAGCAGAAAACCCAGAAATTATCGCTAAAAATCAAGAAAATTTTTGTGTTGTTTCCTTTCCTGTTCGTCAACAACAGGAACTACTTTGGGTGTGGCCAGATCAAAAAACAGCAGCAATAGCTGAAAATACACCTTTACCTTTATCACCCCAAATAGATGCAGAGAAAGGATTTGTGTGGTCGAATTATGTTCGAGATTTGGAATACGATTGGCAAACATTAATAGAAAATGTAGCAGATCCTAGTCATGTTCCTTTTTCTCATCATGGAGTTCAAGGTAATAGAGAAAAAGCTAGACCTATAGCTCTTAATATAGTCAAATCAACCATTAATTTAATTGAAGTAAATATCGAAAGGGGAGTCCCCACAACTATTACATTTGAACCACCTTGTAGATTAGAATATACAATTGAGCTTGGTAATACTGGCAAAAAATTAGGTTTACTGGTTTATGCTATTCCTGTATCTCCTGGTAAATCAAGAATAGTTGCTCAATTTTCTCGCAACTTTGCTAAGACCTTAAATCGCTTAATACCTCGTTGGTGGGATCATATTCATGAAAGAAATCTAGTATTAGATGGGGATATGATGCTACTAAATCAGCAAGAGTATTTATTACAGAAGAAACAATTACATGAAAGTTGGAAAACTGCTTATAAATTA
>NZ_AP018316.1:2198926-2461942 GCF_002368115.1 Dolichospermum compactum NIES-806
TTAGTGTGACACTTGCGTAAGTCCTATTACCGACAAATGCTGATAAATTAGTCATTGAATTTCGCAATTGGTTTGATAAATATTGTCAAGGTAAATTACCTTGGCATGAAGTAGGAATTAATGTGAGTGAACCTACACCTATTAATGATAATCATGCTGAAATGTTGGATAGATATAAACAACATACTCAACATTGTAGTAGTTGTCGAACAGCGGTTAAAAATCTAGAACGGTTGCAAATAGGACTTTTAGCATATTTTGTAATTATTATATCTGGAGTTGCTGTATTACCTGATCATTGGCGGTTACAGCTAGGTTTACCATTGGTAATTACTGCACTTTTAGGTTTAGGTGCTTACAGTTGGCTAAAATTTTCGCTCATTCCTAAATTCTACTTTGTAGATTATATCCATGCTGAAAAATAAACAATTAAAAAATAAAGAATGAATCAATAATAAACTCTTAGCAATCACCCATTACCCATTACCAATTACTAAAGCTTCAATTCCAAACGTTGAAAATCTTGCTGAATTTCAGACCATAAAGCTTTATTGTATGGGTCAGTTTTTAAGGCTTTTTTCAGATAAATTTTGGCTTTTGGGAGTTGTTTTTCCGTAATTAAGGCTCGTCCCCAGATTTGATAAGCGATCGCTAACCATTGTCGCACCTCCCCATCCTCCGGTAAACGCGCCAGTAAAGCCTCTGCTAGAGCGATCGCCTGGGGAAACCGTTTTTCCAGCAAAAATCGCTGTAACTGCTCATAAGTCTTCCACTTTAACCGCTCTTCAATCTCCTCCAAATTTGGTGGATGAGGTGTAACCATTGTTTTTGGTGCTGCTGGTTGAGTTTGCACTTCTGTAGCGCTAGAAACATGAGTTTTCACCGCACTACTCCTTGGCTTAATTTCCTCCGGTGGTAAAACCGCTTGGAGAAACTTATAAGCCTCAGTCACCGCAATAAACTTATCTTTCGCTTTGAGATCATCTGGGTTGATATCAGGATGATATTGCTGAACCAATCTGCGATAGGACGCTTTAACATCAGCAAAAGAAACTCCCGACCTTAAACCTAATATCCGGTAATAATCTTCAAGATCCATGTTGCTTCGTTTGACTTCAATTCAAAATTCAAAACTAAAAATTCAAAACGAAAAACTCAGACTTTTGAACCTTACATCTTGAATTTTGAATCATTTTCCCCTATTTAAATACGTTCTTCAATCACACGATCAATTAAACCGTATTCCTTAGCTTCTTGAGCAGACATAAAAAAGTCACGATTCATGTCTTTCTCAATTTTCTCTAAAGATTGACCAGTATTATCAACATAAATTTGATTTAACTGGTGACGAAGCCGCAAAATCTCCTTAGCCTCAATAGCGATATCGCTGGCCTGACCACGAGTTCCACCAGAAGGTTGATGAATCATAATTCGAGAATGAGGTAGAGCCATCCGCTTCCCCTTTGTCCCCGCAGCCAACAGAAAAGATCCCATAGAAGCAGCCAGACCAACACAAATTGTCACCACCTCAGACTTAATGTGTTGCATAGTGTCGTAAATCGCCAATCCCGCCGTTACCGAACCACCGGGAGAATTGATATACAAATAAATTGGCTTAGTTTGATCATCGGAATCTAAATAGAGCAAATAAGCGACAATCGCATTAGCGATACCATCATCTACTTCCTCCGTCAAAAAAATAATGCGCTCCCGAAATAGACGATCTTCGAGATCGATCCATTGTTCATAAGTGCTACCTGGGAGACGATAAGGAACTTTGGGAATACCAATAGGCATAGGACAATTTTAGTGAAGACTATGAAAATAGAACTGGAGAATTTCCGTCAAAGTTGAAAAGCCAGAATCCAAAATAGAGATTAAGCTCAAATAGAGCTTGGCAAACTCTTTGTACTTTCTAGCACCCGATCAATTAGTCCGTATTCCTGCGCTTCCTGGGGAGTCATATAGAAAATACGTTCACTATCTTTCGAGATTTTTTCGGCTGTTTGTCCCGTATTTTGGGAAAAAATATCAAAAAGTATGTTTTTTTTCTGCAACACCTCTTCCGCATTCACTTGAATATCTGTTGCTTGACCCTGAGTAGCTACACTAAACTGAGTCAGAGCAATATTGGCATGAGGTAAACTGAATCTTTTTCCCTTTGTCCCAGATGATAGAATCAATGCTGCCATACCCACCGCTTGACCCAAACAGATAGTAACAATTTCTGACTTGATGTACTGGATTGTGTCATAAACCGACAAACAAGCCCTAATTGACATCATTCCCAAAGTTTCATCCATACCAGCCAACACAGGATCACCCAAAGAATTGATATAAAGGTAGATTGGTTTACTCTGATCCTCCGACTCCAGATATAACATGGCAGACATCAGGGAATTAGCCAGAGTCGTATTCAGTGGACGATTCAAGAAAAGAATCCGCTCCTGCGCCATTCGTTGATCAATACTGACCCACTGCCACTGGTTACCACCAGGAATGTTATAAGGAACTTTTAGTGATGAATCAACAGCCATAGGGATAATTAGAAGAAATTAGAGATGATGAGAACCGATTTAACGTGAGTTCGGTGTTAGGAGTTCGGAGTTCGGAGTTCAGTTTTATGATTTTTCAACGAGAGAATAAGGGTTTGAGACTCCTACTTGGGGTGAGTTTTCCACAAATTATCGTTATGTCGAACTCACGTCAATTTAAGCAATCATTGGTAAAGGTTTCGGCAGATCCTTCATGCTTTCGAGAACGCGATCAATCAATCCGTATTCCTTGGCTTGTTGGGGAGTCAAATAAAACATCCGCTCAGTGTCCTTCGCAATCTTTTCAGGAGACTGTCCAGTGTTTTGAGAGAAAATATCCAAGATAGCCGTTTTGTTGGCTAAGACTTCCTTGGCGTAAATTTGAATATCTGTTGCTTGACCTCTAGTCCCACTGCGAGGTTGATTCAGGACAATAGTGGCATGAGGTAGACTAGCTCTCTGACCCTTAGTTCCGGCAGATAGAATCAGCGCTGCTGTTCCCAATGCCTGACCAATGCAAATTGTATGTACGGGTGTTTTGATATAGTTAATAGTATCACAGATAGCAAAAGCTTCCGTTTCGTAGCCGATCGCATCCCCTGTGTACCAAGATGTCCCCGTTGAATTGATGTAAAAGAAAATTGGCTTGTCTGGATTGTCAAATTTCAGATAAAGCAACTGAGCAATAATTAGCTTGGTTACATCAACGCCCATTTGCCGTTTGTATTCATCTGCTGAAACTAAAGGCATTCCCAGATAGACAATTCGTTCTTTTAAAAGTAGAGAAGCTAAATCTGGTGGCGGTGTCCGGTAGGAACTGTCGCCGTAGTAAGAAGCTTGAACTGACTTGATGGGGGAATTTTCCATAGCAACTGATGATCTGAGATTATGCCGTTAATGTATTACATCCTAGCGCGATGCTCACCCAATTTAGGGTGCGGATTTCTCCCTGATAGGGAAAAAAGCTAGATTTTAGAATATTTTGTTCTTAATTACCTTTAATTCCTAAGACAACACAATTTAAAATGTTGTGACATCAGGTATACGTTTTCAAATATATAGCATCTGAATGATAAACGCTATATCTATAATTAAAAAATTGGTTGTAAATCTAAAATAAATCCTGGTAATACATCTTCTCCAGATAAACTTGTAGGAGATTCTAGAATTTCTGTTTCCTGATTTGGACGATATATTTCTACTTGTTGATTTTTAGGATTAATTAACCAACCTAACCGCAAACCATTGGCGATATATTCTCGCATTTTAGCTTGAGTATCTGCTAAATCATCGCTTTCAGAAACCAACTCAATCACAAAATCAGGACATAAAGGCAAGAACCTTTTTCTTTGTTCTGGTGTGAGTGCATTCCATCTTTCTATCTTAATCCAAGACACATCAGGAGAACGGGTAGCACCATTAGGTAATTTAAAACCTGTAGAAGAATCAAAAGCTTTTCCTAAACCATTTTGGCGATTCCAATATCCTAAATCCAGACACATTTCAAAATTTCTATTTCCCGTTTCTCCTCCTGTTGGTGACATGATACTTAATTCTCCTTGAGCCGATAATTCTAAACGTAAATCTTTATTAGCAGCAACCACTTCCACAAATTTATCATCTGTGAATTTGAGTGATTGTGGTATTTGTAAAGTTATAGCAGTCATGATTCATACCTCGTGACTAATCTCTATTTATTTCCTCGTTCCCTCGTTCCCAGTCTCCGACTGGGAATGCTGTCCGGGAGGTTCTACCTACCATTTTAACGATATTTTCAGAACAGGGCGGTTAGAAACCGCTTATACACGAATGAAATCCACCTGCGTGGGTTAAAGTTAAATTCCAAATTTCTTTTAGTTCACGTAGCGTTCTGAAGGAATAGGTGGACTTTGGTTGTATAGCCGCGAATTATATTCGCCCAAAACTTGTTTTTCTATTATTAAAGCAAGCGATAAATAACTGCTCCGGTAGATTCGTGATTAGCCATTTCCATTAATCCATCAGCACAAATAGTCTCAAGAATGGAGCGAACTTCTGAAGTAGGTTTGCTAAGTTCAATAACTGCATCAGTCATGGATATACTTCCACCTTTATTTTGAGCTAATTTTAAAAGAGCAACAATATCATTTTGCTTGGATATTGCAGGTGTTATTGCTCCTTGGGAAACCTGTTGCGGTGGTAGTTGAATACTAGAAAGATCAGAACCTGATCCTGGTATTTGTCCTGTAACTTGTCCACCAAGATTAACCACAACAGTTTGGGTATTGGATTGATTATTGTTTTGATTACCACCGTGTAATGCCAAATATTTCAGGGTTTTCTCATCCACCATTGCAGGAATTAGTGCCAAATCTATAAGCTGACCAAAACCAAACAAACCCCAGGTAAAAAGATAGATAAGACCTGATAGTGGTTTACCAGCATAAAAACGATGAATACCACCCAATCCTAAACACCAGAGTAGCCAAAGCAAATAAGCAGTGCTTTTATTAATCATGATTGATAGTAAGTGTATGTAGTCTAGAAACAAAAATAGCACATTAAGACTTAGATTTGATTCTGAAATCCGTATTTTTCGGGGTTGCACTTGTAAAATCAACATCCTAAAAACTTGTGCTGCGTCTAGCTGCAAAAGCAATGGTAAATGATCGAAGCGAAGCGTCTTTTTATCTCTAATTAAACTATGCCAGCCTATATAAGTAATAAAAAGCACGAAAACTCTGGCGAACATTTTAGATAACGCATATTTCATAAAATTATTTTCCGTAGTATAGAGGATGCCATTTGAAGCTATTTATAAAATTGTGTATGTCTGAGACTAGATAGGAAATTGAAATTATGAAAGTTAATTTACAACTGGCTTTAAATGATGCAGGTATTGACGCAAATCAAACCAGCACTCAACGTCAATTAGCAATATCCGTTTCTGCTGGTGGTGAAACTGTGGATCGGACTGTGCCATTGAACTTATGCTTAATTCTCGATCATAGCGGTTCAATGCAAGGAAAATCCCTAGAAACGGTGAAAAATGCCGCTTGTTTGTTAGTAGATCGTCTGAGTCCTGAAGATCGTCTGAGTGTGGTTGTTTTTGACCACCGGGCCAAGGTTTTAGTCCCCAATCAATTAATTACAGATCGCCAACATATCAAAAAGCAAATTAAACAACTTACCGCTGATGGGGGAACTGCTATTGATGAGGGTTTACGGTTGGGAATTGAGGAATTAGCCAAAGGTAAACATGATACAGTTTCCCAAGCATTTTTACTGACTGATGGGGAAAATGAACATGGTGATAACGATCGCTGTTTGAAATTTTCCCAATTAGCCGCCAGCTATAATTTAACTCTAAATACATTGGGATTTGGTGACAATTGGAATGATAAAGTTTTAGAAAAAATCGCTGATGCTGGCATGGGTACAATGTCTTATATTCAACACCCAGATCAGGCTGTATCGGAATTTGGGCGGTTGTTTAGTCGAATGCAAACAGTGGGGTTGACCAATGCTCAACTATTATTATCTTTAATGCCTAATGTCCGACTGGCAGAACTCAAACCCATTGCCCAAGTGTCTCCAGATACCATTGAGTTACCAGTACAACCCGAAAGCGATGGCCGCTTGGTGGTGAGATTGGGCGATTTAATGAAAGACTCCGAACGGGTAGTTTTAGTTAATATTTATGTGGGACAGTTGCCAGAAGGTAAACAGGCGATCGCTAATGTTCAAGTCCGCTACGATGACCCCGCCCATAACCAAATCGGACTATACTCCCCCAATCTACCAATTTATGCTCATGTCACCAGGGAATACCAACCAGCACCAAATCCCCAGGTACAACGGTCAGTTTTAGCTTTAGCCAAATATCGCCAAACCCAGTTAGCCGAAACGAAATTACAACAGGGTGATCGGGCTGGTGCAGCAACGATGTTACAAACTGCGGCAAAAACTGCGCTGCAAATGGGCGATGCTAGTGCAGCAACGGTATTACAAGTTTCCGCCACCCACCTACAAGCTGGGGAAGAGTTATCAGAAAGCGATCGCAAAAAAACCAGAATTGTCTCAAAAACTGTTTTGCAAGATGCTTCCCCTCAATGAAAGTTCAACTAACATCGGCTCTAAATGATACCAACGTTGATGCTGCCCAACAAAGCAATCAACGGCAACTCTCAATTTCTATTTCCGCCATTCCTGCTGAATTTGAACAAAGTTTACCCTTGAATCTCTGCTTGATTCTCGATCAAAGTGGTTCTATGTCCGGTGAACCCCTGAATATCGTCATTCAAGCAGTTGAGCAATTATTGGATCAATTAAAAGTTGGTGACAGGATTTCCATCATCGGTTTTGCTGGCACGTCTGGAGTCATTATCCCCAACCAAATCATCCAAGATATTGAAAGCATCAAAACCCAGTTAAGAGCCAAGCTAAAGGCTGCTGGCGGGACTGTCATCGCCGAAGGTTTATCCTTGGGGATTACAGAACTACTCAAAGGCACAAAAGGGGCGGTTTCCCAAGCCTTCTTACTCACAGATGGTCATGGGGATAACGGGTTACAGATTTGGAAATGGCAAATTGGACCAAATGACAATAAACGTTGTTTGCAACTTGCCAAAAAAGCCGCTAAACTCAACCTGACAATTAACACTCTGGGTTTTGGTGATGACTGGAATCCAGATTTATTGGAAAAGATTGCTGATGCTGGGGGTGGTACTTTAGCTTACATCGAGAACCCAGAACAAGCTGTAACTCAATTTGCCCGGCTGTTTCGGCGGGTACAGTCGGTGGGATTAACAAATGCCCATTTACTTCTATCTTTAGTACCTGCTGTCCGTCTGGCGGAACTCAAACCTGTTGCCCAAGTTGTTCCAGATACCATTGAATTAGCAGTAGAAACCGATTCTAATGGGACTTTAATAGTGCGGTTAGGGGATTTGATGAAGGATAGCGAACGGGTTGTTTTAGCGAATATTTATCTGGGACAATTGCCAGAAGGGAAACAAGTCATTGGTCATATTCAAATTCGCTATGATGACCCATCGTTGAATAAAGAGGGTTTACTTTCTCCCTTAGTGCCAATATATGCCAATTTTACCAAGAGTTATGAACCTGCTCTCAATTCCCAGGTGCTAAACTCGATTCTGCTTTTGGCTAAATATCGGCAAACTCAATTAGCTGAGGCAAAATTAGAACTAGGCGATCGCCTTGGTGCTGCCACAATGTTACAAACTGCTGCTAATACAGCCTTACAAATCGGTGATACCTGTGCAGCCACTGTGTTACAAGTTTCGGCAACTCGCTTACAAGCCGGTGAAGAGTTATCGGAGAGCGATCGCAAGAAGACAAGAATGGCATCCAAGACTATTTTGAAAGAATAGCTGTAGGGTAGGTCTTTTGGCCTACCTGATCCAATTTTCGGCAATTTTCGAGCCAGCGATCGCTCTAAAATCAGTATAAACATCCGCCATATCAGATTTTATTGAATTTGTACACACCTTATAGGCAGATGAATAGGAGTAATTTAAGGTTTAAAGTATCTATATATGGTAAACACCTGGTATATATAAAGGCTTGGCTAATACCCAAGCCTTTTTTATATTGAAATTAATTAGTATAATTTCATATAGACTACTATTTGCAATGCCAATATAGGTTTTCGTCTTGATTTATCACAATTAGAGCAATTTGTACACATTCTCTAGGAAGATGATATGTGACTAGAGTAGCACTAAATTAATTGAGTACGTTGTTAAGCACAGCAATTATGGAGGTTTGGTCATAGCACCAAACCTTTTTTTTCGCTTCTCAAATTTAGGAGTCACCGAGTCAGGAGTAAAACTGGCTTGCTGTCCAGCTTTGAATTTAGATCCTGTACCCCATTAATTTGCAACCTGCTGTAAATAAAAACTTGAGTTGATATTGTATACTAATATACTTAACAAAATCAAAGAATATTTACAACTATACTAAGACCCATAAAGTCTTGACAAAACCTATAAATAATGTGTTATCATAGGTGATAGTGACAAATATACCTCCCAAAATACCAAAGCATTCGCCCTTTTCTGCTTTGTTGGGTTTCATGTTGATTGCTCCGCAACGCTAACGAAAACAACCCAGCCTACGAATCAAGGCTTTTTCCAATTTGTCCAAGGATTGAAAATACACATCAATATACCAAATACATTAATTAGATTAAAAGGATTATGGGATGCCGACTGAAAATTTTTTTAAGTGATGAAGAAAAGTTAACTTTAGAAGAGTTGAGAAAGGCTAAGGATGTTCCTCAACGGACAAAAGACCGCGCTCAAGTTCTACTGTTGAATGTCCGGGGATTAAATAACGAACAAATTGCTCAAGGTTTAAACTGGGCAGTTTCTACAGTCCGTCAAACCCTACATCGTTGGGAAAAGATGGGTTTAGCCGGATTATGGGATGCCCCAGGTCGAGGCGGAAAACCCCGCTATTCAGAAAATGATTTAGAGTACCTAGAAAACTGTCTATTTGAAGAACCTCAGACTTATAACTCTAAACAACTAGCCAAAAAACTAGCATCTGAGCGACAAGTTTACTTGAGTCCTGACCGACTTCGCAGAGTTCTCAAAGCCAGAGGCAAGGTCATTAATACGCGCAGAGGAACAGGGGGCAATGACAACTGACCACTGACAACTGACCACTGACCAATGACAACTAAGTATTTATTTCTAAAAAATAGGGTATTTTAATTACAAGAAAGAGGTGGAAAAGAAAAAAAATCCTGAAATCTATATAAATTAATAGTTTCATCTATCCACTTCGGGCTACAACACCTTAGAATGATTCATTGAAAAGTCAAGTCAATCGTATTTGCAGCGATTTTGAGTGTAAATACTCTCAAGGAACGATTTTTGTATTTCTACAAACAGAGATTTACGTAAAGATGCTTTAATGGTGCATCTTGAGAAATAATCTCTGATAAAACTTTAGGAGTTTGATATGAACAAAGGCGAATTAGTTGATGCAGTAGCTGAAAAGGCTAACGTTACCAAGAAACAGGCTGACCAAGTTTTGAGCGCTGCTATCGAAACTATTGTGGAAGCGGTTTCTTCCGGTGATAAAGTAACATTAGTGGGATTTGGTTCGTTTGAATCACGGGAACGCAAAGCCCGTGAAGGACGTAACCCCAAAACGAATGAAAAAATGGAAATTCCCGCTACCAGAGTTCCCGCTTTCTCTGCTGGAAAACTGTTTAGAGAAAGAGTAGCACCTCCAAAAGAGCCAAAAGAATAAGTCCGGTTATAGGAAAGATATTTTTGATGCCACAACAAGCACACGGGGGAAATTTGGCTTGGGCAGCAGCACTGGCTGGCTGTTCCCCTGATGCTATTGTGGATTTTTCTGCCAGTATCAGCCCGTTGGGACCACCAAATAGTGTGATTACGGCGATTGTGTCTCAACTAGGTAGTTTGAGGAATTATCCTGACCCAGAGTATGGTGAATTGCGACTTGCTCTGAGTCATTTTCATCAATTACCTACTGAGTGGATTTTGCCGGGTAATGGTTCAGCAGAATTATTAACTTTGGTGGGTAGAGAATTAGCACAATTAGCAGCAACGGTTGTACTAACTCCAGCTTTTGGCGACTATTACCGCACTCTTGCGGCTGATAATGCTAAAGTTCTGGAGTTTCCTGTGGATTTGGCAACGGGGAAGGGGAATATTTCTCTATTGCCAGATTTTGGTCTGGAAACTTCAGGTTTTGGGTTATTGCTGAATAATCCCCATAATCCCACGGGAAAGTTATTTTTACGGGAGTCTGTTTTACCGTATTTAGAAAAGTTCGCTTTGGTGGTGGTAGATGAGGCGTTTATGGATTTTTTGCCACCGGAAGCGGAACAAAGTTTAATTGGGTTGGTACAAGAATACGAGAATTTGGTGATTTTACGATCGCTCACCAAATTTTACAGTTTACCAGGGCTAAGATTAGGATATGCGATCGCTCACCCTCAACGTCTGGCTAAGTGGAAATTATGGCGAGATCCTTGGCCTGTAAATACTTTAGCAGCTGCCGCAGCGATCGCCGCCCTCGAAGATACAGAATTTCAAAATCTCACCTGGAAATGGCTGCCAGGGGCGAGAAATCAACTATTTCAAGGTCTGGACTCAATTCCTGGGTTAACCCCCCTAGAAGGCTCTGTTAACTACCTATTGGTAGAATCTCAACGACCTACTTCCCAGTTACAACAAAATTTGCTTCGGCAACACCAGATTTTAATTCGTGATTGCTTAAGTTTTAAAGAATTAGGCGATCGCTTTTTCCGTGTCGCAGTCCGTACAAAAGCTGATAATCAACGCCTATTAACAGCGCTTAGGAGTTAGGAGTTAGGAGGAAGAAAGAAGAAGGAAGAAGGAAGAAGGAAGAAGGAAGAAGGAAAGAATATTACCCAATGACAAATATTGATTACGATATCGTTATTATTGGTGGCAGTATTGCTGGATATCAAGCAGCTTTACGTGCTACTCAGCTACACGCTAAAGTTGCCTTAATTGTTAGCGCGGATTTTTCTGATAACTATAATTTAAATTATCAATACATATTTAGTGAAATTAGTCAAACTACTCAGAAATATTATAATTTAGTAAATTTAGGAATTTATGAAAAAAATATTCACTTAAATCCAGAATTTTTAAATTTAAACAAAGGATTGTTTTATGCAAATGCTATTTCAAAAAATATTAATCAAATAAATTCTCTGCCTAATTTATCCGCCCAAGGTGTTGATATTATTGTTGGTAATGGTCAATTTAAATCTTTTGGTAAATTAAGTTTTACAGTTAATGAAAGACGGTTATATAGTCGTACTTACTTACTCGCTAATGGTTCGCGTCCATTAATTCCCAATATTTCAGGATTAGATGCGATTAAATATCTAACTTTAGCTAATATTTGGCAATTCTTAGAAAAAAACACATTACCAAAAAATTGGGTGATTATTGGTGGTGTTCCTCAAAGTATAGAAATTGCCCAAGTTTTAGCCAGATGCGGTTGTCAAGTTACATTAATAGTTAAATATTCCAGTATTTTGCCTAATCTTGATGCAGAAATAGCCCAATTATTAACAGCACAATTAGAAAGTGATGGTGTACGGGTTTTAACACAAACTCAAGTTACCCAAGTCCGACAAATAGATCATAAAAAATGGGTACAAGCTGGAAATCAAGCCATTGAAACCGATGAAATTTTCATTTGTGCTGGACAACAGCCGAATTTAGAATCTTTGAATTTACCAGCGGTAGGAGTAAAATGGAATCAACGCCACTTGGTTGTCAATGAAAAATTACAAACTACAAATCATCGGATTTATGCTTGCGGTGATGCGCTAGGTGGTTATGATATTCAGAATATTGGTAATTATGAAGCTAATATTGCTGTCAAAAATGCTTTATTTTTCCCCCGACTAAAAGTTAATTATGAATCTGTTCCTTGGGGAATATATTCTCAGCCAAAGGTATCACAAGTTGGGTTAACAGAAAAACAAGCTAAAAATCAATATTTTCAAAAGCAAGTTTTAGTTTTTAAGCAATATTTTAAAACAGCCACATCGTCACAAATACAAGGAGAAATTACAGGTATTTGCAAATTAGTCATTTTGGAAAATGGAAAAATTTTGGGATGTTCTATATTAGGAATAGCAGCAGAAGAATTAATTAATTTAATTAGTTTAGCAATCTTACAAAATATTAAAATTCAACATTTAGCTAAATTATCACCTATTTATCCCAGTTTTTCCGAAATTCTTATGGAAACAGCGCGAGAATGGCATAGACAAAGAATTAATCAGAACCGTACCTTTCCAGAATTGTTGCTAAGTTTCTTTAATTATCGTCGTGATTGGAATTTATAGTAGATTATGCTTGAGTGTAGCAAGAATGATCAGCAATTCTCATTTTGAAAAAAATAAGATAAAATTCTCTTAATTTAATGACAATTTTTTCAACATTATTTTCAGTGATTTTATGATTAGTAATCCAATGATGACCTGTTTTCAACATCCTTTCCACTTACCAAAAACCTGTACCAATTGAAGCCGCTGAAATTTAGGGTCTTCAAACCACTGCTGTGTCGTATGAAATTGTTGTACTAAATAATCTTTGGGTAAATTGGTACGTTGAGAATTACCAAAAATATTGATTGACAGAATGCCTATCCAGTATAGGTTACAGCCTTAGCGTAACTTTCTGTTCGATTGCTCATTTACCCTCAGTATTCATACTTATTTTTCAACCCGACTGTTTTTTTAGCCAGAGGCAATGGCTAACAAATAGTTACTTTGTACTATATTTTGAATTCCAAAATCGGGGCTAATACTTTATTTTTTTCAAAATGAGAATTGCTGAGATTTTCCTACACCAATTTCCAGTATGCTAGATATGAAACCAGAAACCCAACTAACCAGATTTATGGGGAAAAAGATTGTTACTAGGACTTACGCACTGTACAAATTAACCATGATGTGCATGAACGAAAATCCGTCGTTTCAGGCTTTTGGCGATTAACAATCCCCTGTTTTACCAAAAACATCAACCCCAAATGGCAATAACGGGGGGGCAAATAGATTCTGTTGAGGATGGCACACCAGCTATGGTAACACCAGAACCAGCAGAGGAAGTTGTTAACAACGCGTTACAGAGCGCGTTTGTTGGGAATGGCACACAGATAGATCCAGTTTCAGGAGAACCACTGCTTCAAGGTAGTAATAATGGGTAGATACGTGGCTCTGTTGATAATTTAATACCGGATACTGAAATACCAGAACCTGCACTCCGAAGTGTTAATTATGGGCAAGAAAATACCTTTGTTAACAATTCTACTGCTGATGAGGACTTAAGAATCAAGGAACTCAAGCGGGTAACAAATTCGTCCATATCTCGACTCAACTCGGTCTAAAATCCAACCAGTAAGCTAAATACTGAATTAACTCATGAACTTAACGCGAACAGAACAGTATGACTTTCTCCCTCGTTTCTACCGTCTTGCGATCGCTAATATTCTTTCAAACCTGATGATTCCTCTAGCGGGTTTAATCAGTGTAGCTTTTTTGGGTCATCTGCAAGAAATTGATGCCTTAGCAGGGGTTTGCATAGCTAATATCTTGTTTAACCTCGTCTATTTGATTCTTGAGTTCTTACGTATGGGAACCACTGGGTTAACCGCTCAAGCTGTGGGGGCAGATGACCAAGAGGCTGCACTGCTAGTGGGACTACGCAATGGCTTAATCGCCTTGGGATTAGGTATCGTACTGTTAATTTTGCAGTATCCTTTGCGAGAGGTAGGTTTTTCGCTCTTGAGTGCTGATATTGATGTTAAAGCTGCGGGCATTGACTATTTCAATGCTCGCATTTGGGGAGCGCCTGCTGTTTTACTGAACTTCGTTCTCATTGGTTGGTTACTGGGACGAGAGGAGAATAGTAAGGTTGTGGTACTTTCAGTTATTGGCAATGCAGCCAAGATAATTTTAGACTACTTATTTATTATTCAATGGGGTTGGAATAGTGTGGGGGCCGGAGTATCTCAAGCATCTAGCCAATACTTAATGTTGTTTATCGGCCTCCTTTTAGCTAGTCAGAAAGTTCAGTGGCAAGAAATCCGCGCAGTTAGCCCACAAATCATGGATTTTTCAGAGTTGAAAACTATGTTGGCTCTCAATAGAGATATCTTGATTAGAACTATAACTGAGATGTCTGTCTTTACTATTTTTAGTAATCTGAGTGCCATGATGGGAACGATACTCTTTACCCAAAATTCTTTATTAGGACAGATAACACATCTAAATGTTTACTTAACTAACGGAATGGGATTTGCTACCGAAACCTTAAGCGGAAACTTGAAAGGTAAAGATTCAAAAGAGAAATTGTTACCCTTGCTGAAAGTTTCAGTTGCCAGCAGCTTGTTGATAGGACTCACTGTAGCTACAATTTGTGTTTTCTTTCCCCAGGCTGTCTTTGGCATATTAACCAACCATAGGGAAATTACTGAACATATTGATACCTATATTTGGTGTTTATGCTTCATACTTATATTCAATTCTGTTGCCTCAATGCTGGAAGGATATTTCTTAGGATTAGCCGAAGGGAAAATTGTTCGTAATGTCAGTTTGATCTCTGCTAGTTTGGGATTTATCCCATCAGTTATAGCAGCTTGGTATTTTCACAACAACTATCTTTTATGGCTATCCATTATATTATTTATGTTTGCCAAAATGGTGACAATGTTAGTTTATTTACCAAAATCTTTGAGTAGTGATACTGGGGTTAATGCAATTTTTTTGACAACTATTAAAAATGAAATTTGAAATGAGAGAAGCACCAGGGGCTGACATAATTATTCTCAACAGTCAGCAGCAAGTTTTACTTGTACTTCGAGATAATAAAAGCTCTATTCCTTTTCCTAATACTTGGGCATTCCTGGGAGGATATATAGAGAAAAATGAATCTCCAGAAGCAGCTATTCGTAGAGAATTAGTTGAAGAATTGGAACTAAAACTCGATGAAGTTAATTTTTTCAAGTCTTATTTTTGGGAAGAGTGTGATGAACACATTTTTTGGACTCGGCTGGATTTAGATATTTCTCAAATAACCCTACACGAAGGACAAAAATTAGCCTATTTTAGTCGAGAGGAAATTAATCAGCTTGAATTTGCCTCTCACTATGATCAAATTCTGGCTGAGTTTTTTGATTTCTTAGCAATTAGTTTAAAATTAAGTATTGGTTAAAGCTAATGAAAAATTCAATTGCAGAAAATTTAAAGAATACACTACCAACAAATATCGCTCAGGGATTGGAAAGTGCTTTAGCTTATTTACCTGGAGGTAAAACAGCAACAATAGAAAAACCCCAATCAGAAGGATTATTTAATCATATCTTATTGATTACAACAGCCACAGATCGCTGCGTTTTTCGTGCCAGACGGGATATTTCCACTGAAGCTGGTGATGCTTATATGCAGTATATGTATGAAGCCACTGGCTTTATCCAAAATGGCGGTTCTTTTAAACTCAGAAATATTGGAGATGAAGTTGATTTTATCAAACGGGCATTAGCTGTCGGCTTACCAGTTCCTAAATTAATCCATGCAGATCAAGATTGGATGCTGATTGAATATGTAACAGGGAAAACTTTGTTGGAATTTCTAGAAACTGGAGAAGTCAAGTTTTTGCCGAAGGTTCTACAAGAAATGAATTTAGCTCACAGACAGGGAATTATTTATGCTGATCGCTGGACTGGGAATGAAATGATTGATACCCAGGGAAATGTGCGAATGATTGATTTTGATATTGAATGGTTTTATCAAGGAGGTAATGATGGTACTCTGGAAGCATTAGAAATGGCATGGACTATTTTTAATGCCATGAGAGTAACTAGCAAACGAGATGAATTGTTAACAATAGTAGAAACGGAAGTTTTACCATCATTAAAAGCATGGGGTTATGAAATTTCCAAAATGAAACAATTTATTGAAGGTTTATGCAAGTTTTATCTTGACCCCAATAAGCCCGGTAATCAATGGTCTTTACCAAAAAGTTTGTATGTGGCAATGGCTAAACCAGCGAATCGCTTGATTGCGATGTTTACTGAAGCTGATTAAGGGACTTCCAATTAAAAAAATACCCAAAAATTTCTTGTGGTGCGGGACGAATTGCCCGCTAATCATCAAGGACGGGCAGGATGCCCATCCCACAAAATTGGGTAATTTATTTTTTGGTGTTCCCTAAAGAAGATGGTGGACTTTTACAAGATTACGAAAAATCTAGATGTGTAGGGTTTTAGCAGCGCTCATTGGTGTCAACTTAAGCTCAAATCCCTACCACATCTCGTTCCTAGTCTCTGACTAGGAATGCAGTTGATGAGGCTCTGCCTAGTACCGCAGGGCGGAAGTCAAAAGTCAAAAGTCAAAACAAATGAAGACAGTATAGGCTTTTTAACGATTTAGAATGGTTGGTTTATTTATGCCGTGTTGTACTAGTATGTTAATTCTGTGTATTTTGTAGGGATTGTCTAAAAAATTATTAGTTTTACCGCAGTTTACACCAAAAGCATCTGTTTTATGCACTTCCTCATAAAAATATGCGACACATTTTGTACATGAAGTCTTATAGGATAAGGGATTCAGAATTAACACACTAGATGGAGGCTGAAATAACGGTAAATCAAGAGTTTTGAAAATTAAGTTTACAAAACTTTACATTATGTCCCATTTTGCAGGTATCCCGGCTGTACCCCATAAAATGCTAACTTCCTAGCTCCAATGGATTGTGGATCGCCAAACCCTCTATCAACTCAAAATCTTTTATATTTGCCGTTGCTAACGGTAGATCAGAATCTAAACAGGTTGCAGCAATTAGGGCATCACCTACGGACATTTTTCGCTGTTGGCGCAAAGCAACCGCAATTTCAAGCGTAACTTTATTGATCATCAAAATATCCAAGTTATCTAAAATTGCCATGATCGCCTGTTTTTCAGCCTGACCTAAACGATGGTAGCCCAATGTTTCCAAACGACTAATCGCAGAATAATGCGTGGCATAATTCACCAACCAGCTACGCAACTGCGTATATGGCGGCTGAGTGGCGTAAATAATTAAATTGCTATCAATCAGCATTGTCTCTCCCGAATAAATTGCGATCTTGACGTTGTTCACGCTGCCAAACAACTGGATCAGCAATTTCTGCAAAAGGATTTAACCCCACCGCCTGCGTCAATGCTTGCGCCAAACCTTCGCGCCTTGCTTGGTTTGAAGTGATAGGCGTTTTTTCTCGTGCTTTTTGTTCTAAGTAAACAGCATAATTCAGTAACTCCGCTTGCGATGATATCGGTAGAGCGGCAGCATGGTGTTGAATTTGTTGCAAAATAGGGTTCATAGCTAGTATGTTAATTTTGTGTGTTTTGGAGCGATTTCCTGGGAAATTATTGGTGTTACCGTAGTTTACACCGAAAGCATCTGTTCCAGGCACTTTCTCATAAAAATATGCGACACATTTTGTGCATGAAGTCTTATGGGATAAGGGATTCAGAATTAACACACTACTATAGGACTCCCTGGTAATTGATCAAATTGAATGGGTGGAATCTGCTGCTGATCAAATTTATCAGAGAGTGCTTTTCGGGTGCTTTGCTTAATTCGAGAATGGTTCTGTAAGTTGAGACTTAATAGCCAAAATCCTTCTTCAATTAATCCTCTATGTACTTCATCAAAGGTATTTTCTCCTTCATAAAAAGCGACAACACCGGGTTCTACATTGATCGCTAACATACGATCTCTTGTAGAAGGATTTATACTTAAAAACAGGTCTTTTCCCAACCTTAACGTTACACATTATCTGTAGGGTTAAACGGCCTGTTCCCTCCCTACAGATGATTGTTTGGGGTAAGTTTTACCGGAAATTAATTTCTTTCATTACTTTCACGTTATAGTAACGAGTATCTGTGAGAGAATCGGGAATTTGATTAGCTTTAAATGCTGCTGCTAAATCTTCGATCGCTTCCTTTATAGTATGTGCAGGGACAAATCCCAGTTCTTGCTTAATTTTTTCTGAAGAAATATGGTATGAACGCAGATCGTCGGTGGGTGTAGTCATAATTTCTACAGATTCTCCCACTACTTGACGGGTCATCTCGGCAATTTCCATCAAGGTATGATTTTCATAGCCAGCGTTAAATATTTTACCGTCAATCGCTTCATCTGACCATTGTAGAGATTTTAGATACAGATCAGTCATATCTTCAATATGGATATTGGGACGTTTTTGCTGACCACCAAAAACTGTAATTTTACCATTATTAATTGCGTGGTTAGTGAGAATATTCACCACTAAATCTAGTCGCTGACGGGGGGAATAACCGCAGACTGTAGCAGGACGCAAAACTAAGGTAACAAAACCTGGTTCTCGTTTACTCAATAAGACTTCTTCGCATAAAGCCTTATAACGAGAATAGTCTGTTAAAGGCATTAAGGGTAAGTCTTCTGTGACATTTTCTATTTCTTTGATGCCGTAAACACTGGAGGAAGAAGCATAAATAAACCGCTTCACTCCGGCATCTTTGGCAACGTCTACTAAGTCAAAAAAGGCATCGTAATTAATCGAACGGCCTAAGTCTGGATCTAATTCAAAGCTGGGATCGTTGGAAATACAAGCTAAATGAATGACAGCATCACATCCTGGCATGATTTTTTCTAGAAGTTGGCGATCGCGGATATCGCCTTCAATCTCTTCTAAATGAGGATGATCTTTAACGGCATTTAATACATCTTTGCCATAAAGATACAAGTCTATTACCTTAACTCCATATCCAGCTTGCAGAAGTTTAGGAACTAAAATAGCTCCTACATAACCAGCACCGCCGGTCACTAAAACTTGTTGAATTGGATTCATTGATTTACTCCTTAATTATCTTTTAAAATGTGGAAATTGTTTTAGCAAACTTTAATAAGCGTCCCTTGTCTACAGGCTTTTCATTTCCTAAAACATTGGCAGCGATCGCTCCGGCCAAATTTCCTAAAAATGATCCTAACTGCACAGGCAAATCTAACTTAGCACTCAAACTGGCTAGGGCAAAAAAGGCATCTCCAGCCCCGGTGGTATCTTTGACTTGTTGTGTCATAGCCGGAGTAATTTCCATCTCTCCATGAGTATTAATTCCCAAAGAACCAGCAGATCCTAAAGTTAACCAACCTTGTTGCGCCCCTAAATGATATTGCAACCGTTTTAGTAACTCTTCTCGATTACCATAACGATTAGAAAATGCCAGACGAATTTCCTGTTCATCTACACAAAATGTATCGGCTCGCTTATATTTACTAATTAGGTTATAACCGTAATTAGCACTATTAGTTTGACAGTTTAAGGCTAAAAATGGTGCTTGTGATTGAATTAATTCAATTGCCTCAGCATCAATTAATCCATGACCATAATCCGCCAAAACCACTAAATCGCAGTTTTTTAACAGTTTTTCCCAAGCATCTAAAAGTTTTTCTCGTTCTTGGAGTCCTAGTCCTTCTTCGTCTATGGAATTAATCGCAAATAATTGGGTATAACCCTTGGTTTTCCCTTGTTGTTCAATATAACGACACTTTGTTACTGTAGAATAGTTTTCTACACAATGTAAATTAAGATGCAGCGTACCATCAATATGATTAGCAATCAAATGATGTACATCTGGTTCATCACCAATGGTACTAGCTAGGGTGACAGATTTGGCAAAACTACTGAGATGGTTAGCGATCGCAAAAACTCCCCCCAAATGTTGTTCTTTTTTCACAAAGCGGGTTGATGGCGCTCTTCCTTTTGAGGTTAATCCCTGAACTGTACAGTGAACAAACTCATCAATAATAATATCCCCCAACACCAAAACATTGAGATCCTGCATTGCTTCTATCGCATTTCTAATATCCTCAAAAGCATATTGTTGACTAAAATCATTGGCATAACGTTTTAATTCTGGAGGGATAACATCAAGATAATTATTAATCAGTCGTGTAGAGCTAAAAGTAATTTCTTGAGTATAGCGAATGTCACCTCCGTAAGCTCTTACTTGAGCGATTTCTTTATCAATATTGTGGGTTACATCTTTCTCTGTTTCCGCATATTCATCTCCCTTGCAGTAAATATGAGGACGCACTTTCTCAATTACTTCCAAAGCTGTGACGGCGGGAGTTAAAATTACATAATCAACACAAGCTAAAGCAGCTATAGAATTAACACGCAACTCATCAGAAAATATTGGTCTTCCTGGTCCTCGGTTAATATAAGGAGTAGCAGTTAGGGAAATTACTAATAAATCTCCCATTGCTTTAGCCGCTTGTAAATGAGCAATGTGTCCGGGATGTAGTAAGTCAAATACCCCATTACAGAGAACGATTTTCCGTCCTTTTTGATGGTAGACAGTGAATACTTCTGCACAAGTTTCAAAGTCAATAATTTTTTCTCTATATATTTCTAATTGCATCTTTATTTCATTGCTAATCTTGGTGCAAAAGTTCACAGAAAAATCGAACAATTCAGAACTAGAACATCATTATTTACTTGATGATTCTAGGTTTAGATATCTGACAATTTTTGAAGAAAGAGGTCTACAATTCTAGTTCTTGTCACATATATTTAATATGCAATCATTAAATTTTGTTGTTTACCACAGAGAGAATTTCTTCTATATATAAATGGGATGAATATTTTAGGATGCTTTTAGTTCATTTAAAATGAGATAGTTATCCACATTTGCACTAGGTAAAGCACCTTCTACCAAGCCATCAATAATGCAGTGACAAATACATAAGTGCATGATTTCTGCAAAACCATAGGACATCGTGGGAACATAAAAATTTAGATGTCCAAGTTGACGTAAGGGGTTGTTAGGTTGAAAGGCTGAAAGTGTAATCACATGACAATTCATTTTTAGTGCTTGGTAAACACCAGCAAGAATATTTTGTGATTGTCCAGAACTACTAATTGCAAACAAAACATCTCCAGACTGAGCAAATGTAGAAATGGGTTTGCTAAAAACTTGTTCGTAGCCAAAGTCATTACTAATACAGGTAACCAAAGCACCATCGTTAAAGCAAATCGCGGGAATATTACCATTACGCCAGTAGTCAATAGCCTGATGACTAGCTACGGCTGCACTTCCTCCATTACCGATAAATATCACTTTTCGACACTGCTGATTTCGCTTTTCTACTAAAGCCGCAGCCATATCAATTCCTTCTGAATTAGCAAAAGATTTACCTTGATGATCTGTGACTTGAAATTTCTCACCCAGGGTAGATAGTTGCTGGAAGTAATCATTAGAAAATGGATGAAGTCGCTGCTGTACTTTATTCATAAACACTATCAAGTAATTAATGTCATTGTTTTATGTATACCTAAGCCTTGCTACAAAGCGGTCTTTTCTGACCCAGGTTGGGACGGTCTACCACTTCTTCTAACATACCTCTAAGATACAAGGTTGGGTTAAGCGACAGCGCAACCCAACGGATTTGTTGGGTTTCATTCTATTGCTTCGCAATGCTAACGTTCCACAACCCAACCTACGAATCAAGACTTTTTCTAATTTGGAAAAGGTATTGTTCATGTATACTATTTTTTCTATTTTTGAAATCTAAAGAAAATATAAAGAATATCTAAAGAATAAATTTTTATGACTTACTCAATTAATGCCAATTAACATTATTTTCAGAAAATCTTTAAAGAATATTAAGAAAGCAATAAAGTAGTAATATTTTTGTATAATCAACCAGTAAATTTTAAATAAGTAGGTTGGCGTTGAAAATTGTCGTTATAGCAAGGCAAAACGCAAGATTAAAGAGGTTTTGGGGGATTTTACGTCTCTTTACACAGTTTGGTTTTATTGTGTTCACCTACTTAAATGTACAGTTTAAAATATTAATAACAATAATAAAGGTGGCAAAATTTTTATTTGTGACTGATTTAGATCAGACTTTAGTTGGTGATGATCTAGCTTTAGAAAAATTAAATCAGTGGTTAAGTAAACAGCGCCGCATTGACGGTACAGTTATCTGTTACACCACAGGGCGATCTCTCCCGCTCTATCAACAACTGATCGCTCAAAAAGAACTCTTAGAACCTGATATACTCGTCTTGGCAACGGGTACAGAAATTTACTACCCAGGCAGTGAAACCCCCGATTCTGAGTGGAAAAACAAAATCTCCCTGGGTTGGGATAGAGAACAAGTAATAGAAATAACCAGCCGATTTCCTTGCCTAGTCCCCCAATCTCCCTTAGAACAAACGGACTTTAAGGTTAGTTATTATACTAATACTAAAGGATTATCAGTAACACTTCCGCGATTAAAAGCTATTTGGCAAAATCATGGTTTAGCAGTACAAATGATAGATAACTTTGGGGGTGCATTTTTAGATATCTTACCAGCATTAGCAAATAAAGCTGCATCTGCTCTTTTTCTGCAACAACGGTTAGGTTTTACTAATGAACAAACTCTTATTTGCGGAGATTCAGGTAATGATCTATCTATGTTTGAAAATATGCTTTGTCCCGCTATTATCGTTGGTAATGCCGAACCAAAAATATTAGATTGGCATGAAAATTCCCCACCAGGGAATCGCTATCTGGCAAAAAGTCACTTTGCAAATGGCATTTTAGAAGGATTAAAATATTTTGGATTTTACAGAGAATAACTGATATGAAAACCATTGTTTATCAATCCTATCGGGGAAATGAAACACCAAATTGGCTGGAAACTTGTATGCAAACAGTCAAAAATTGGGCAGAATTAAAAGACTTTGATTACCAAAGAGTAGACAACTTTTTTGACTATGTTCCCGATTGGTATATAGATAAATCCCAAGGCAAAATTAACATCATTGCTGATTTAGCTAGGCTAGAAATAGCTAAAAAGTTTCTTAATCAAGGATATGACCAAACTATTTGGATGGATGCTGATGTAGTAGTTTTTGATCCCGATAATTTAAACATTGAAACGACAGAAGAATATTTAGTTTGTCGTGAAGTTTGGTTGGATACAGAAGATGATCAAAATTTGGGTGAGGGAACTTTATTTTGTACTGAAAAAGTCACTAATTCCTTAGTTTATTTTACTCAAAAAAATAGTTTTTTGGACTTTTATATATATGCGACTAAATCAATCTTGAAAAATCAGACCGGAAGGTTATCCAGATTAGCAGTTAGTACGAAATTTTTAAGCAGACTTTATGAGATTATGGAATTACCTCTTTTTCCAAATATGGGGCTTTTTAGTCCTATTCTAATGCACGCAATTGTAGAAGATAAAACTGAGATTATCGAGTTATATACAAAAGCCTTGAAATCTCCTATTTATGCGGCTAACTTGTGTTTATCTTTTAGAAATCAATCTCATAAAGGCATCATGGTGACAGATAAACTATTTGAACAATTGATTGATAAATTGTTACAAAATAAAGGAGAAATGATTAACCGATATTCTTCTCCATAATTAAATTCTCATTCCTCATTGGTAAAACACGAGGAATGTAAGAGGATGTTTGAAAAGTTTTGGGTGAATATAATTCACTACTACACAAGCAAAGTCCACCTGCGTGGACTAATGAAAAATCGAGGGTTTCAAACCCACCTCCGTGGGTTTTGTCTGTGTGCAAGATGAACCGCGACTTCTAGTAGACTTTTCAAACACCCTCTAAGCTATAATCAGCAAACCACAATATTTTTTTGTAAGAGGTAAGGTTGTCACAAAATGAAGAAAAGCCCAAATATCGCATTTTATACTTGTTGTAACTCTGTGTCTTTTTCTAAGGTACAACTCTTTTTGAGATCTGCTAAAAAACAAAATATAGACGTTAAGGTGCTAGGTGAAGGTCTCGAATGGTCAGCCAATTCTCTAAGACTTCCTTTGATTTTGAAGGAACTAAAGGATGTGAAAGATGACACAATAGTTCTTGTTACTGATGCTTTTGATGTTCTGTATGTACAGAATGCTAACAGTATATATGAAAAATTTATTCAAGGTGGTTATAAGATATTATTTGCAGCAGAGAAATGGTACTCTCATCAGTACGAAGAATACAAAGATTTTTACGATAGCATTAAAGTTCCCTATGATTATAAATATCTAAACGCAGGGACTTTCATGGGATACAAAAAATATGTCTGTGAGATGATTGATAATATTCTTTCTTATCCGAATTTTCATGAAAACGGTAGTGATCAAAGATTGTATGGAAAATACTGTTTTGAAAATCCTGAAACAGTAACCTTAGATTATTGCTGTGATATTTTTTGGTGTACAGCAGGGGAATGGGAAATTTTACCAGAACTGTATGACATACACAATGGATTTGTCTTAAACAAATTAACTGGCACATATCCTGCAATAATTCACATACCATACTCTAAAAAGTATTATAATGTTCTGCTCAGGTTGGCAGAAGATATGGGTGATGTTGTATCGCGGTAAAGAATAATCAACAACAATGATGAGGTTAATGTTTCAGAGATCATGACAAGTTTCTATACGAAGATTAATACACCTGATTGGGTTAAAAACGCCGTTTTTTATCAAATATTTCCTGATCGCTTTTCTCGAAGTATTCCCACTGAACAAAAGTGGTTACTTAATATACCTTTAGAAGACTGGAATACTACTCCTACATTTCATGGTTATAAAGGCGGAAATCTTTGGGGAATAATTGAAAAACTAGATTATTTACAAGATTTAGGTATTAATGCAATTTACCTTAATCCTATTTTTACATCTGCCAGTAATCATCGTTATCATACTCTTGATTATTATCAAATTGATCCCTTATTAGGCGGTGAAGAAGCATTTACCAATCTCCTTAAAGAAGCTCATCATCGTAAGATTAAACTTATCTTAGATGGAACTTTTAATCATGCTAGTAGAGGCTTTTATTTTTTCAATGATATTCTCGAAAATGGACAAAATTCTCCTTGGTTAGATTGGTTTAAAATTACAGGTTGGCCTATCTCACCTTATGATAATTCTCGTCCTGCTAATTATGCTTCATGGTGTGATCTTCGTGCTTTACCCGAATTTAACACTAATAATTCAGGAGTGCGCGAATATATTATGCGTATAGGTGAATATTGGATTAAACGTGGTGCAGATGGTTGGCGTTTAGATTCGGCAGATTACATCAAAACTCCTGGATTTTGGCAAGAATTTCGGGAAAGAATCAAAGCAATTAATCCTGAAGCCTATATTGTGGGAGAAATTCCTATGAATGCAACTGAGTGGTTAGATGGCACACAATTTGATGGCGTGTCAAGTTTACCCTTTCTTAATGCTACCACTGCCTTTATTGTCGGCGATCGCCAAGTTAAAGGACATTTTGCCGAATATGCACCACCACCACCAGCGGATGCGGCTAAATATGGGGAAGAAATTAATCAATTACTGCAACTTTATCCGTGGGAAATTCAATTAACTCAACTTAATGGTATTAATAATCATGATACAGCTAGGTTAATTGATGTAGCTGGAGGTGATCGCCCCAGTTTATATTTAGCAACGTTACTATTATTTACTTTTCCTGGCGCACCTTGCATATATTACGGCGATGAAGTCGGTTTAACTGGTGGTTATGATCCCGACTGTCGTAAAGGTTTTCCTGACAAAGAAGAATGGAATCAAGACATTTTAGAGTATCATCGTCAATTAATTAAACTGCGTCATAATTATGCAGCATTAAAAATTGGTGAGTATCAAACTTTATTTGCTCAAGGACAAGTTTACATTTTTGCGCGAATCTTACTAAAAGAAGTATTGATAATTGCGGTAAATGCGGGTAATGAAACAGCAGAAGTTAGTATTCAAACATCATGGCGATCACAACCTCATCAAGTATTATTGACCTATGGTTATGGTACAGTAAATTGGAATAATGAAGCAGCACAACCAAGTCTCAATTTTACACTTACACCGCGCAGTGGGTTAATTTTAGGTTAATTATTTAAGATGAACTCTAATCACTCATTACTGTTAGCAACTGACCTAGATGGTACTTTTTTAGGTGGTACTCATCAAGAACGCTCTGAATTTTATCAATATATTCACAATCAGCAAGATCGTATTCTTTTAGTGTATGTCACTGGCAGAGAACTAGACTGGATCAGCAACTTCCTAGTTGAAAACCCCCACATCCCTAAACCTGACTACATCATTGGTGATGTAGGAACAACTATTGTAAATGGTAAAACCTTCGAGCCAATTTCTGCTGTGCAAGATTGGATAATTAAACAATGGGATAATGCCAACGAACAAGTTAAGAACCTATTAGCAAATGAACCAGGATTAAAACTACAGTCTGTTAATCCAGATTATCGCGTATCGTACTATTATGATTCTGCAATATTACAACCTAGCACCATTCAAAAAGTAATTGATGCTGGATTTGATTGCATTATTTCATCTTATGATATCTATTTTTATTTTGATGTCATGCCAAAAGGAGTTTCTAAAGGGCCAACTCTCCTGAAGTTTTTGTCCGAAATAAATTTTAATGCTAATAATACAATTGCTTGTGGAGATACTCTCAATGATTTATCCTTATTTGAAACAGGATTAAAGGGAATTGCTGTCGGAAACTCTGAACCAAGATTAATTGAGAAAATTCAAATAATGGAGAATGTTTATCATAGCCCTTATCCTGGAGTAATGGGTATTTGGGATGGTCTTAAAGTCTATGGCAAGGATTAAAAAATAATTAAATTTATCTAGTTTTTTTGGCTATCCTAGACTTCGTTTGATAAGTTAATACTAAAAAACCTAAAATACCTGATATAACTAGGTTTCGCTCAAATAGAATCGAAGATTTAATAAAAAAATGCTTTCTGATTCTTGAATCCCCTACCATGTTAGGACTTAACCTGATATCAAGTATTAATTTTCTGTAACTACTCTAGGAGAGCCGTTTTTTTGATTTTTTCAAATGTTAAATTCGATTAAAAATATCATTTTTTTTACCCAGAAGTGCAGGAAGTAATAATATTAAAATTCAGCAATGTTTGAAAAATGATTGGGATAATCTAAAATCCAAAAGTCAGCATCTAAAATCCTATAAGGAACAAAAATAAATGACTGTTACAACTTCTAGTTTTCCTATTGATCTCAATGCTTACAAACCGTTAAAATTAGACCCGACTAATTCAACTTTGACTAATGAACAAAGAGAAATTCTGAAAGCTAATATTCAACTTTGTCGAGATACTATTGTTTTTTTTACCGCTGTAGCAGCAGCCAAAGGTGTGGGCGGTCATACGGGAGGAGCTTATGATACAGTTCCCGAAGTGATGATTTTAGATGCTTTCTTTCGGGGAGTAGCAGATAAATTTGTGCCAATTTTCTTTGATGAAGCAGGACACCGCGTTGCTACACAATATTTAATGGCAACTTTACAGGGTGATCTTGATGCAGAAAATCTGCTGCATTATCGAGAAGCCTATTCATTACTACTTGCACATCCAGAACGAGGACGCACTCCTGGTGTAAAATTTAGTTCGGGAAGATTAGGACACCTCTGGGCTTATGTGAATGGAGTAGCGATCGCACATCCTCATCAAGTAGTATTCTGTTTGGGTTCAGATGGTTCACAGCAAGAAGGAAATAATGCCGAAGCCGCCCGTTTAGCTGTGGCTAAAAATCTCAATATCAAATTAATTATTGATGATAACAATTCCACCTGTAGCGGATATCCAACAGATTATCTCAAGGGTTATAACGTCGGTCAAACTTTAGCTGGACATGGATTAACTGTATTAACTGGAGCAGGGGAAGATTTAGATGATTTATATACTCGTCTCTGTCAAGCTGTCACTATTAATGGACCAGTAGCAGTAATTAATAAACGTCCTATGACTCCCGGTATTGTTGGAGTAGAAGGCACACCTTTAGGACATGATGCCCTATCACCAGAGTTAGCGATCGCCTATTTACAAACTCGCGGACATACATCAGCCGTCAATTACCTCAAAAAAGTTATTCCCCTCACACATACCTACTCTTTTACGGGTTCTAGCAGCAAAACACGCCATATTTTTGATGCTACCGTTGTCTCTCTTCTCAGTCAAATGACACCCACAGAACGGCGAGAAAAGGTAATGTGTATTGACAGTGATTTAGGAGAATCCTGTGGTATCAATAAAATTAGTCAAGCCTATCCAGAGATTTTCTATCATGGCGGCATCATGGAAAGAGGAAACTTCTCTGCGGCGGCAGGATTTGGCATGGAAGCAGGAAAACAAGGCATTTTCAGCACTTATAGTGCCTTTTTAGAAATGTGTATTTCTGAAATTACAATGGCACGGCTTAATAAATCCAACGTTCTTTGTCAATTTTCCCATAGTGGGATAGATGAATTAGGAGATAACACCTGCCATTTTGGGTTAAATAATATGTTTGCCGATAACGGTTTAGAAGACGCTTATCAAACCCGTCTCTATTATCCCGCCGACGGACATCAAATGAAAGCTTGTGTGGAAACTGTATTTGATCAACCAGGGTTAAGATTTCTCTTTTCTAGCCGTTCCCCAGTACCCGATATTCTGGATACAAATAGTAAACCTTTATTTGCAGATGGTTATACATTTATTCCTGGAAAAGATGACGTAATACGAGAAGGAACAGCCGGCTATATCGTTAGCTTTGGAGAGGTACTTTACCGCGCCTTAGAAGTAGTAGAAAGCCTGAAAAAACAGGGAATTAATGTCGGTTTAATCAATAAATCCACATTGAATCTAGTAGATGAAGAAATCATGGCAAAAATTGGTTCAACACCCTTTGTTTTAGTAGTTGAATCCTTAAATCGGCGTACAGGTTTAGGTATCCGTTTTGGTTCATGGTTACTAGAAAGAGGGTTTTCTCCCAAATATGCCTATATGGGAACTCATCAAGAAGGTTGTAGCGGAATTTGGGAACAACTCCCCCATCAAGGTATTGATACTATTGGCATCATGAACAAAGTTGAGGAAATGTTAAAATAAGAAAAAAATCCCCGAATTCTTCTGTGATCATCACCATAAATTATCAGATGATCACAGAAGAATTCGGGGATCTGAATCTAAAGGAGAATAATTACCAGTGATTAAAGTGGCTTTTCTTGATCGAGATGGAGTAATTAATATTGATCATCACTATGTTTTTAGATGTGAGCAGTTTGAATTTAATGATGGCATTTTTGCTACTTGTCGTCTACTACAAGATTTAGGTTATAAGCTAATTGTGATCACAAATCAATCAGGTATTGCTCGTGGTTACTATTCTGAACAAGATTTTTTAAGTCTTACTGTCTGGATGTATGAGCAATTTAATAACCAAGATATAACAATACTGGATGTGTTTTACTGCCCACATCATCCCCAATCAACTATATCTAATTACCGTCAAAACTGCCGATGTCGTAAACCGTTACCAGGAATGATTGAACAAGCTTGTCAGAAATATCCTATAGACTTGCAAAGCTCAATCCTAATTGGTGATAGAATATCGGATATGCAAGCTGCTAAAGCCGCAGGAATCGGTAAATTTTATTTACTCAGTCCAGAAATTTTTATTCCTAAAGAATTACAAGTTTCTGCTCGGTTGGATAATCTGGAAGCACTAAAGTTTTTTATTTAATGAATTTGAGAATATGTTTATTAAATATTCATTAAATTTTACTAAACTTTTACTAAAAAACAAGCAAATTATTTTGCTGTCCTATACAAAACAGAGAGATTTACAAGCAGATGAATAAAGTTGGGCGTTATGTTCAAGAATTGCTAATATTTAAACTCATATATCCTATTTTATTGAGATACATTGACGAAAATCTCATCACGATGACTGAGGAGATGGAGAAAGATAAAATGGAGAATAATATTCCTAAATTAGAGGCGGAATATGAACAATTACCTATTCTTAGGTTAATCTATTCAATTTTATTTAACTATCTGCACACCAACCTAATTACCAGAGAAGATTTGCTCCAGCAATGTCAAAAAGAGAATAATCTTTATCAGTTTCAATATGATGAAGTTGTTCAAATTGAACCAGCTATAAGTTATCAAAAAATTCCCGCAACATTTAGAGAAAAAGAAGGTAAATTTGAATTTACTAATCCTTTTGCTGTGGTTGTTAAAAACGTGGAGTTATTGGGAATTTATGGGATTGGTTTTACTGAGGATAAGAATATTATTTTAGAAACAGTTTTAGATAGAGTAGATGTTTTAGAACACACTGCTATTTCTACAATGAAGGCTGGTTTCAATTCTCAATATATTGCCACCATAGATAAAATAGAATATTTTGATTTAGCTTGTTCATTTGTTAATTATTGGAGTCATTTATACGCTCATTGGATTTATGAGGCTTTAACTAGATTAGAAGTCCTTGAATATTATTCTCAAAAAACAGGTAAAAAACCAGTCTTAATAATTGATAAAGATATTCCTAGTTGGAAAATTCGCTCTTTAGAATTGATGGGTTATGGTCTAGAAAATTATATCCAATGGAATGGATATAGAGCTAAAGTTAATGAATTAGTTATTTGCTCTAAAAGACGTGAAGGAGGACGTATTTCTATCAAAGCTTGTCATTGGGTAAGAGAACGTATTCTTAGTAACGTAGATACTTATGCAAATCCAAATCTGGTTTTGAGTCCCAATATTTTTATTTCTCGTAAAAAAGCAAATGCTCGCCGCATTTTGAATGAAGAAGAAGTAAGCAATACTCTCGATAAAATGGATTTTGTACCTTATGTTCTAGAAGATTTAGATTTTGCTGACCAAGTAAAATTGTTTGCTCAAGCTAAATTTATTATTGCTCCTCATGGTGGTGGAGTAACAAATATTATTTTCTCCCAAAATTTAAATTTAATTGAACTTTTTGGTCAGAAAATTAGCCATTTCTATTATACAGTTGCTAAAGGATTAGGATTCGATTATGCTTGTATGTTTTGTGAGGTAAAGAATGAAGATATCATTGTCAATTGTGAAGAATTAAGTAGAATGGTTGATAAAATGACAAAAAATAGAATTTGATAATGTAAATTAGATGATCATAAAGCTTGATGAAAATTTAAATTTTGACTAACAGATTATTAATTTTGTATGAACAGTAAATTAAATTCTCCTAAACATTGCTTAGTCACTGGTGCTGCTGGTTTTATTGGTAGCCACTTGTGTGATCTCCTCCTCAAATCAGGTCATAGTGTCGTTGGTTTAGATAATTTAGTGACAGGAAGAACGGATAATTTAAAAGTGGCTCAAACCTATTCCACATTTACATTTATTGAGCAAGATGTTGCTGATATTTCCCCATCCATATTAACAGATATTGACTGGGTATTTCATTTAGCAGGATTAGCTGATTTAGTTCCCTCAATCCAAAATCCAGGAGCATATTATCATGCCAATTTACATAGTACATTCGTCCTTTTAGAAGCTTGTCGTACTGCTAAAATCCAAAAATTTATCTACACAGCTTCTTCCACTTGCTATGGTATTCCTAATCAATATCCCACATCAGAAACCTATCCTTGTCATCCTAAACATCCATACGGCTTAACAAAATATTTAGGTGAACAATTAGTCATGCACTGGGCGCAAGTTTATCAACTTCCAGCCCTTTCTTTACGATTGTTTAATGTGTATGGACCAAGATCCAGAACCACAGGAGCTTATGGTGCAGTATTTGGCGTATTTTTAGCTCAAAAACTAGCGAAAACCCCTTTTACTGTTGTTGGAGATGGAATGCAAACGAGAGATTTTACCTTCGTTAGTGATGTAGTAGCAGCCTTTATCAAAGCTGCTGAATCGGATATTACCGGGGAAATTATTAATATTGGTTCTGGTAAATCCGAAAGCGTTTTAACACTGGTGAAATTATTAGCAGGAGAAATTACTCACATTCCCAAACGTCCAGGAGAACCTGATTGTACTTGGGCTGATATTGCCAAAGCTACGACTCTTTTAAAATGGCAACCTCAAGTACCTTTAAGTGAAGGTGTAAGTGAAATGTTAGCCAATATTGAACTTTGGCGAGATGCTCCAGTTTGGACACCAGAAACAATTCAGCAAGAGACAAAATCGTGGTTTGAGCATTTAGGAAAGGAATAAAAATGACCAACTCATCTATAAGACTTTACCAACAATCAATCAAGGTACAAACTACTGGTAAATCCCTATGTCAAATTACGCCCCAAGTCCAAGCAGTCATTACAGAATCGGAAATTACAGCAGGAATTTGTAACCTTTTTATCCGTCATACTTCCGCCAGTTTATTGATTCAAGAAGAAGATGCCAAACCCGACGTAGAAACCTTTTTTGCGAAGTTAGTTCCCGAAAATGGTCAATATCTTTTAGCCGGACAAGGTTTAGATGATATGCCGGCACATATTCGCTCTGCCCTTACCCATACCTCTGAACAGATCCCCATTACTCAAGGTCTTTTGCAGCTAGGACGTTTACAAGATATTTATATCTGGGAACATCGTCAGTCTGGTTACATCCGTGAAGTCGTTATCAATATATTGGGATATTAAAAATGTCACAACTATTAACCATTAATCAAATACCCTTCGTTAATCTTAAAAGTCAACACGCTGCCATAAAGTCTGAGTTACTAGCAGCAATGGGTGAAGTCCTTGATGATGGCAACTTTATTTTAGGCGAGCAAGTTGCAGAGTTTGAGCGTCAGTTTGCTCAATTGTGTGGCGTTCGTTATGCAGTTGGTGTTAATTCTGGGACAGATGCCTTAATTTTTGCACTCAAAGCACTTGGTATTCGTTCTGGTGATGAAGTTATTACTGTCCCTAATTCTTTCGTGGCTTCAGCTACCTGTATTCGCATACTTGGTGCTAAACCTGTATTCGTTGATGTGGGCGATGATTACAATATTGATCCAACTAAAATCGCCGCAGCTATTACTCCCAAAACAAAGGCAATTATCCCTGTACATCTAACGGGAAGACCTTGTAACATGAAACCAATTTTAGATATTGCCCAGGAAAATGGAATAGCTGTAGTGGAGGATGCCGCCCAATCTGTACTGGCTGAGTATCAAGGTCAACGAGTAGGTTCTTTGGGAATAGTGGGTTGTTTCAGTTTACACCCCCTGAAAAACTTAAATGCTTGTGGAGATGGAGGAGTAATAGTAACGGATGATTCCGAACTGTATGACCAGTTAAAAATTATGCGGAATATTGGTTTACGAACTCGTGATGACTGTGTGATGTGGTCTCATAATTCTCGCTTAGATACTCTACAAGCAGCTATTCTGTTAGTTAAGTTGCGTTACCTCCAGGAATGGACACAGCAACGTCAAGAAAATGCTCACTATTACCAAAGTCAACTTGCGGGTATTCCTCAAATCATAATGCCATGGGAACGAGAGTGGGAAAAATGCGTTTACCACACCTTTGTGATTCAAGCTGAACGGCGTGATCAATTGCGTCAATTTTTGAGCGATCGCGGTATCGGTACAGCAATTCATTATCCAGTGCCAATTCATCTATCTACAGCAGGTAAAGAATTAAGCTATCCAGCAGGGAGTTTTCCTGTCGCAGAAATGCAAGCAAGCCGCATCCTGAGTTTACCTATTTATCCAGGACTAACCGTTCAGGAACTTGAGCAAGTTTGTGAAAACATTAAGTTATTCTATCAATAAATAAGCCTCAAATTTTCTTCACTTTTGACTTGCTGTTGTGCATTTTGAATGCACGACAGCTTACCCTCTAAGCTATACACATCATTTCTAAAATCCAAAATCTAAAATATGCTAAAGTCTAACATTAATTCACTAAATATTGGCTGTGCTGCTTGGGGCTGGAGAGAAGTGGAAATACCTGAATATTTCCACTGGATAGCTAACCAAGGCATTCGTTCAGTAGAAGTGAATGCTCATCCCCAAGCACCCAAACATCTTTTACATGATGGTGATGATCAAGCAGTATCTAAAATTGCTGATTGGGCTAAAGAAGCAGGAGTAGATATTATTTGTATAGCAGGAAGAAATAATTTTACACTCTCAGATGCAAATGAGTTAGAAACAGAAATTAAAAGAGTAGAGCGTTTTGTTGATAGTGCTGAAAAATTAGGGGCAAAATTTGTCAGATTATTGTCTGGTGATCACAGAAATGATTATATTCTCCCAGATGTTTTTCCTCTGTTGCATTATGCTTTTAATAAAATCGGTGATTACGCCGAAGAACAAGGAATTCAAATAACGATTGAAAATCATGGTGGACCAACTGCAACCGGACAAAGAGTGGCCAGAATGATGGAAGGTATTAAAAGTCCTGCTGTTGGTATTAACTATGATCCCGCTAATTTTTTGAATCAGGGAACTGATCCTTTGATGGCACTCCGCTATATTCTTCCTTGGGTAAATTATAGTCATTGGAAAGATGTGCAATGGGTTAATGGTAGTCCTCAATTCTGTGCTTTTGGAGAGGGAGAAATTGTCTGGGAACCGATTATTAAAGAACTATTAAATGCAGGTTATCAGGGATATTGGGTGGTTGAATATGAAGAAACATCAGATGTTGAGCAGGGAACGAAAGAGAGTTTAAATAACTTGTCTCAAGTATTACAAAAATTTGCCGTTGTCTAAGTTTATTTCATTATTTTCATCAGGGGTTAGCAATTAAATGTCATTTTCTTTAGATGGTCATGTGGCCTTAGTTACAGGAAGTTCTGCTGGTTTAGGGAAAGCGATCGCTCTCAAATTGGGACAAGCAGGTGCTAAGGTAGCAATCAATTACAGCAATAACGAATCACGGGCTAAACAGGCTTTAGCTGAACTTGAACAACAAGGTTGCCAAGCTATTTTGGTTCGTGGGGATGTTACCCAAGAAGAAGATGTAGCAGCAATTTATGAAGCGATCGCCTCTCAACTGGGTGCAGTAGATATTTTGGTGTTAAATGCCACAGGAAACCAACCCCAGATCCCCTTTGAGGAATACACCTGGCAAGATTTCCAAACCATGCTGGATTTTTTTATCAAAAGTCCCTACTTATTAACTCGTATTTGTTTACCCTCCATGAAACAAAAACAATGGGGACGAATCATTAATATTAGTAGTGACGTTTGTTTCCGCTCAGTTAATAACTTCAGTGCTTACGTTACTGCCAAAAATGGACAACTGGGATTTACACGCAGCATGGCCACCGAATTAGCGCCTTTTGGTATTACAGTTAATGCAGTTGCTCCCGGTTGGATACCCGTAGAACGCCATGAAAACGTTCCTCAAGAAAAAAAAGACGCTTACCAAGTCAGAATTCCCATGCAGCAATGGGGTAATCCACAGGATATTACTGAAGCAGTGCTTTATTTCGCCAGTCATGAGTCCAGATTTGTTACAGGGCAATATTTATGTATTAACGGTGGCTTTACTCTTATGTAAATATGATTAAGACTGATTGAGTTATAAACAATTCAGCTTTTTCAGGATTACACAAAAAATACCAAAAATATGGCGTTTCATAGTTGCGGAATGTGGGATGTAATATGTCAAACATTCTGACTCATGACTCTTGATTATTTAATAAGTGTTTTTAATACAGATAATATTCCTTTAGCATATTCATTTTCTGCTATTTGAAAATGTAATTTCCTAGCTTCGCTGGTTGCATTTCCAACTAAATAACCATGTTTAACAGTTTGCAGCATTTCAATATCATTACCACTTTCACCAAAAGCTATGGAGTTTTGATAGCTTACATTTGTCTGCTGTAAAATAAAATTAACTATATGTTTTTTACCTGTCCCTGATGGGATAAAATCAACATCATAGCAATTGTTCGGATCTCCAGATAAAGGATTTGCTTGACTAATATTTACTTGAATACCAGCTTTTTTCACTAACTCTTTTATCTTCAAAATTGCCTGATTATCAATTAGATCATTTTGTTGATGGTAATAGTAATTCTTTAAAAAAGGACAATCTGCTATTTGAGGTTGTGGTGTCAAATGTATATTATCTAATTTTAAAAAACTAACTAAGTTATTAACTAAATTCTCAGAGAATCCAGTTTTCATGAGATTGTTTTCCCATATTTTATCTTTTTTAGCGTATTGGTTTTGATTGAAGTAGATTAGTTCAGTCCCTAAACTACTAGCAATAAAATGAGGTAATAATGTCAAACCACATTTATTTATTTTATCAAAAACTGAAGTTAAACTACTACCAGTAACCCAACCAAAAAAGATTTGTTTCTGATATGTTTCATTTAATAAATACTCCTCAAGTTCTTTAAGATCATTTTTATAATCTTCTCTATTTTGATGAGCAAGATAAGTTTCATCAAAATCTGTAAAAACAACGTATTTTGGTTCTGGGACAGAAGGTAACAGTTTTATATTATGTTTGCAATATTTCATATAATGCTTATACACATTATTGTATCTTTTGTGAGATTCGGGCGAAAAGACTTTATATTTTACATTCTATTATAGCCCACATTCAGCAGGTAAAACCAGAAAAAAGGTATTTTAATCTAAGTGGACTAAAGGTAGCTAAGTAGTGAGACAGAATTAATTACACAATGTCATTGCGTAAGCATTGCGTGGCATTAGCCATCTGGAACGAAGTGAAATGAAGCAATCGCCAGGGTTGTGATTGCTTCCCTTCGCTCGCAATGACTGTAAATATTTTTGTCCAATTACTTAAAGTGAAAACATTTATAGTTCCACGGTTTAAGGATATTCTCATCAATTGACAATTAAGTTTTTTCAGCGTGCCTTTCGTTAGGTATAAGCAAGTTTTTTAGCTTTTATTGTTATCGTAGTACATACGCGAACAAAATATTTTTGAATTCACCCCCTATATCCCCTTAACCGAGCAGTATTGAATGACTAATGACTAATTACCTATTCTTCCGTTGTCCTTTTTCTGATAAAGAAACACTACCAATTCCTTGTAAAATACCTCGACCAACTAAACCTAAACCTCTACCGATTACTTGAGTAAGAACAAAAACAATTCCAGTTCCTAAAAACCCTACCAATGATTGGATACGTGGAGAAATAGCATCCCGAAATTCTAATATTAATGTTACCCCTAAAGGAATACCAGAAAGTTGAGCCAATTCTTGATTTCGAGGAGCGTAAACTGATATTTTCGTAATTCCCCGTGAGGAAAAAATAAATAACTCATAGCGACTTTCAAAAATAGTTTGTGCTTCAGTTATATATTGATTTAGTTGATATTTCCAAGATAAATTATTTCTGAATTTCTCAATTTCTCTAGTAGAAATCATTTGCCAGTTATAAAAATTTTGTTTAATACTTTCCTCATCTGCTAAGTTATTTAGTAATGGTTGAATTACAGCATTAGCTATATGAATCAGTAAATTCTCTACAATTAATAATGCTTGGGATTGAGATTCTTTAGTTTCTGCTGGGTAAGAAACATTATCAATATATAAATCTGTCATTAACAGCAAATAAGACAATAACTCAAATAATAAGGGAACTTTATTAATAATTTCTGTTTGTAAATCAGTTGTTTTATCTAATAAAAACTTGACTAAATTTATCTCTTGTTTATCTAAAAAAAATCGAGAATAATTACCAAAAAATTCCGTAATAGCAAATTTCCATAAATCTAGGGTAATCTGACTTTGTAAATTAAATAGCTGATTTTTATCAAAATTAAAAGTATGTATTTCCTCTACCTGAGTAAAAAATTTCTTCAGAATAATATAAAGCAACTCCCGCTTTTTATTTTCTCGGAGAATATCAATTTCCAAAGGTGTATTAGTGAGATTCTCTAAAGAAAATTGTAATTTATTTAAACATAAAGTCAATAATTCAGATTGCAGTTGTCGAGAACTAATTATAGGTGGTATATTAATTGATGGTAGTAGTTCCAAATCCGATTTAATAATATTATCCTGGTTTTGAATATTTAGGGATAGTAATTGGTTTTTTTGTGGTAGTTTTTGTCTTTCTTGTGGTATCGTCAATAAGTGATTAACAACCCAGCGAGCGGCTAAAAGTTCCCGTCGTTGTCCTGCTAAAATTGCTTTATCTAATAAGGGTATTCCTGGTGTTTTTAATTTTTCTGTAACTTGATTAATGGCTTGATTAATATTATCAATTCCTGAATTTTGTAAATTATTTCGCAACTTAGCAAATGGCAAAGGAGAATTAATAATTACTGGTTCTGTGAACCAATAATAACCACCATTAGCTACTTCTTGAAGAATGGGGACTAATTGAGAAATTGATATCCCTTTAGGACAATAACCATTTATTCCTATTGCTCTTGCTGCACTGAGCATTTCTGGTTGAGATTTTGAACTTAAAAGTAATATAGGTATGTGGGGATATAAGGCTTTTAGTTGTTTACAGAACTGCAAACCCAATTGTTCATTCTCTAATTCTAGAATGATTAATTTGATTTGCTGAGAATTTACTTCCGCTAAAACCTGTAAAGCTGCTGTATCTGTGGCAACATCTGCTATGACTTGTAAATTAGGAATAGCTTCGAGTGTTACCTTTAGTCCTAAACGGAAAATTGGATCTGGGTCAATTAATAAGAATTGTAATAGGCGATCGCTCATTTTTGCAAGAGATTTGATTCCTGATTTTTTTAGGCTAGTTTAAATTCTCAATTCCTAATCACTGATTGTGTCACGATAACCATAAAAGTTAATAGTATATTCAGAAATCTTAATCCCTGTTTGCGCTTCTACTTGACGTAACAACTCTTGAGGTAATTCTATCTGCACATCCAAAATCTGATTTGTATCTATACAGTTAACATGACTATGGGAATCACTATTATTTCCATATAATCTTCCATCACCATGTTCAATACACTCTATAATACTTTGGCTAGATAAAGCTTCTAAATTTTGATATACCGAAGTATGTCCAATTTCCTTACCTTCCTTATTGAGTCGATCATAAATCTCCCTAGCAGAAAGATGCTCTTTCGCTTGCCAAAGCAACTCAAGTATAAAGCGTCGCTGACGACTGACACGCATTCCCAAAGTTTGACACCTATCCAAAGCATCTTCTAAAGAACGAATAGGTTTAAGAGGACTTCCTTGCTTGTACATATTTCAGGTTGTGAATTCTAGAAATTGGAAATCAATTCAAAACACCCTCACTACAGGAATCACTTCCGCAAAATTCCAGAAAACTTTGCCTTCTACCTGTTTGCTCACTCATAATATTCTGAATATAAAACAAACTCATAACAACTTTATCTTAAAATTCCTCCCAATGTCTACCTCAAGTGGTTAAAAAACTGTTACTGTGGATTCTCAACACTGTTGAGTAAGTAAGTAGCTACCAGTCCATGACAATCACAATCACCCTCAACAACGACTCTATTTATAGTTTAGATGTATCACCTGCCTTAATGGTGATTGAACCACTGCTGCAAGCAGGAAATATTTCCTCCTATGAACAGCAACTCCGTCTAGAAATTAATTATGAACAGGAAGAAAATGATCCAAGGGAGTTATCGGAAATTCCCGAGGTAAGACTATGGTTTGTGCGTCTTGATACTAAATATCCCTGGGTGCCATTTTTACTAGACTGGAAAGCCGGAGAATTATCTAGATACGCAGCAATGTTAGTACCTCATCAGTTTAGTTCTAAAGAAGGTATCCAGTACAACCCCGAAGCCTTAGAAATATTTTTGATGCACAAAATCTTTATTTTAAGTGATTGGTTGTACCAACAAAATATTGTTAGTCCCTCTCGACTCAAATCCTTAGCGCAAATTCTGGGTTATGAATTAGATGATGCTTTCTTTGAAATGATTGAAAAAACTAATTAATTCGGAAAGGGAACAGGGAACAGGGAACAGGGAAAAATTTTCCTTCTGACTCCTGACTCCTGTTAGATGATTTTGAATCCAAAATTGATAATAGCTAACTTCCCCAAATTTTTTCTAAGACTATTTGGGGTGCAATAGCTGCTAGTTTTCCAGTGGGTGAGGTAATAGCTAAGACTTTTTCACTTGTGGGTAATAATTTTTTTGAATCCGTAGAATTCAGCAAAGCTATTGTATATGTTTCTACTGCTATGCTCAATTGCAGAAGACTATTTTCTACAGACAACATTAAACTAGCACCACCAATGATGGCTGCTAGTTTGCCAATATCATCGGGGGAAGTAACTTTAATATTGTGACAATGTTCTAAAATTGAACGCACAAACGACTCATTATCAGCTTCTTTAATGACAACAACGGGTAAATCTGGTTGTTTTTCTTGGCAAGCTGCAATGATTTTTTGCCAACTTTCTAAAGGGTATGTTGTATCTAAATTAGTTCCACCAACATTAATGAGAATAAAACCTGTTTCACTTACGCCTAAACGCTTTTGCTCTCTTTGCGCCCATTCGATGTCTACTTTAGGCAAATTTACTGATAATGGAGGACAAGGAGTATTAATCTTTAAAGGTTTTAGTAGGTCATGGTACACTTTTGCCACATATTGGGATAGGTTGGGTGTAATGGGATTAGTTAAAAAAACTGCACCTTGTCCTTGGTAACCAATGCGTGTGGGAATTCCTGTTAACCACATTAGCAAGCCTACTAACCAACTTTGTCCGACAATAATAGCGACATCATACTCGCGATCGCGGATCATGCCAACTAAGTTACCCCAATCAGCCAAACTATTACGATCTTTGTAGTCAAAAGTTAATACATCATGAACTGACTTGCTGACTCGGTAAGCAGCCTTTGACTGGGGTTCGACAATGACATCTATCTGCGCGTCGGGATAATAACGCTTAAGATCATCAAGGGTGGCAAAAAAAAGAATTTGGTTATCAATTGAACCAGGTACAAGGGCTACTACACGCATAATATTTATTAACGTTTATTGTTTTATATTTTAGGAGAATATAGGAGTTCAGAAGTTCAGAAGTTCAGAATTTAATCAGTCAAGGATTCAAGAGTCAAAAGGTTTTGAATTTATTTTATTTATCCTCTATTTGAAAATTAAGGACAAGTTGTGCATTTACTAATTCCTGCCGCTGGAAGTGGCAAAAGAATGGGCGCTGATCGTAATAAACTTTTATTACAGGTACGCTCAAAACCCTTGATTGCTTGGACTTTGTTGGCAGCAGAAGCCGCAAGTTCTATTAGTTGGATAGGAATTGTTTCTCAACCTCAAGATTGGGACGAGTTCAAGTCTATTATCGCTGACTTAAAGCTGAAAAAAACAATAGAATTAATTTCTGGTGGTTCTACTCGTCAAGAGTCAGTTTATCATGGCTTACAGGCATTACCAAGTAATGCGGCACAGGTATTGATTCATGATGGCGCTCGTTGTTTGGCAACACCAGATTTATTTAACGCTTGTTCTGAGGCAATTCTTTATTGTTCTGGCTTAATTGCGGCTGTACCCGTTAAAGATACTATTAAAGTTGTTGATGATAATGGCATAATTAAAAGTACACCAGAACGTAAACAACTTTGGGCGGCTCAAACCCCTCAAGGGTTCGATGTCAAATTGTTAAAAAAGTGCCATGTTGAAGGTATCCGTCAAGGCTGGGAAGTGACTGATGATGCGGCTTTGTTTGAAAAATGCGGTATTGAAGTGAGGATAGTTTTGGGGGAAGAGACTAATTTGAAAATTACTACTCCTCAAGATTTAGCGATCGCCGAATTTATACTTAGTTACAGGGAATAAACAGGGAGCAGGGGAGCAGGGGGCAAGCAGGGGGAGAAAAATTTTCTAAAATCCAAAATCTAAAATCCAAAATCCAAGATCTAAAATCTAAAATCTAAAATACTGAATGCCCAAGAATATACCTGTAGCCGGCAAAATAGAAGCCATTCTTTATTTAAAGGGTAAACCCTTATCTCTAAGTGAAATTGCTGAATATGCGAAATGCGATCGCTTCACAGCCGAAGAAGGAATTATCGAACTAATTGAGAATTATTCCCGACGAGATACAGCTTTAGAAGTTGTAGAAACTGAACATGGTTATAGTTTACAACTGCGGTCAGAATTCCATGATTTAGTGCAAACTATCATACCCGTAGAATTGGGAGTCGGGGCATTACGGACATTAGCTGCGATCGCCCTCCATAATCCCATATTGCAAAGCGAATTGATTAACTTGCGGGGTTCAGGAGCTTATCAGCACGTTCAAGAATTGGTAGAATCCGGTTTTGTCCGCAAACGTCGAGAAAGTGATTCTCGCTCCTTTTCACTGCAAATAACACCAAAATTTCATCAGTATTTCCAAATCGAACAACTACCCCAAATTTTGGCAATTCCAGAGAAAGAACAACAACTAGAACTGGAGTTAGCAGGATTAGAGACAGAGGAGGAAACAACTCAAAATTAAAAAAATATTCTCTGTTCCCTATTCCCTGTTCCCTTTTCTCTGTAGAAAATGCGCTACCCTATGAATATGGTTTAGAGTAAAATCAGCAGTTAAGCTAATATAAATCGCCAATGGTGTTTGATCCTGACTTTTTGCAAGACGACTCTGAGCAACACCCTAATCAACTTCTGAATGATCGCTTTGGGGACAACCCAAATCAATTACTGAAATATTTACAGCATCAATCTCCTGAAGTTTTAGCCCGTGTAGCCCAAGCTGTCAGCCCCGAAATTAAACAAATCATTTCCCAGAATGTCCAAGGACTCGTGGGAGTGATACCGACAGAACATTTTAATGTGCAAATTACAACAGACCGGGAAAATCTGGCGGGACTACTAGCATCCGCAATGATGACGGGTTATTTTCTCCGCCAAATGGAACAGAGGATGCAATTGGAACATTTATCCAATCAGTAGGAGTCAGGAGTCAGGAGTTCAACAAGAACAAAAAACAAAGAACAAAAAGAAAGTTTCTTCCCCCTCCCCAACTCCTCAACTCCCCCTGTTCCCTGTTCCCGGCTATTGAGGATAATTTCCCGAACGGACTTTAAAGATTTGAGTTTTCCCACTGCGGTTGACTTCTATGGTAAGAATGTCCCCAACACTACTCGATTCGACTATCTTTTGGACTTGAGCCGCAATTTTGATTTGTTTACCATTAACTTTTTGAATCACGTCACCAGGAAGTAGTCCTCCTATCTGTGCGGGTGATTTTTCCATGACTTTTCTGATCACAATTCCCACGTCTGGCTGAATGTCTAGTTGATCTTCTGCTTTCAGTCGCTCTTTTGTAGTTGTGGAAATGTCTATCATCTCAATTCCTAAAAAAGGGTGAGCAACTTCTCCTGTGGTAAATAGTTCATTGGCTACACGAAAGGCGGTTTCAATGGGGATAGCAAAACCAAGTCCCTGAGCATCAGCACGGATAGCGGTATTTACGCCAATAACTTGTCCTTGAGCATTTAAGAGTGGTCCACCAGAATTGCCGGGGTTAATGGCTGCATCTGTTTGGATAAAACTAACGCGCTTATTGGGAACGCCTACTTGGGCGCTAGTTCTGTCCGTAGCACTGATAATGCCAATAGTGACAGTATTATCTAAACCTAACGGATTGCCTATAGCGATCGCCCATTGTCCAGGAATTAAATTTTGTGAATTACCTAACTTGACTATCGGCAACTTATGGGCGGAAATTTTGACTGCGGCTATATCTGTCACCGTATCAACCCCTACCACCTTCCCCTCAAAACTCCGCCCATCTTTGAGGGTAACTTGAACCGTATCTGTATCTGCCACTACATGAGCATTAGTTAGTAACTTACCATCTTCGCTGAGTATAAATCCTGAACCTGTCCCCCGCTCAATTTTTTCTGAGGGCATTGGTTGTCCATCCTCTTTGAAAAAATGCCGAAATAAGGGATTTTTTAAAGCTTCAGTCATCGGATTTGTTACTTTACGAATTGCATTAATTCGCACAACCGCAGGACCAACTTTGCCGACAGCAGTGGCGATAAAATTGATATTATCACTTCCCGGAGTGTTAAGTATGCCATTGACAGGTTGAGGAACAATAGACTCAGCAGGTAAAGTTACTGCCACATTTTTTAACTCTTGAAATAAAAGATTGTGCGTCCAAAAATAACGACTAACAAAGACACCACCACCAGAGCCAATTACCACCAAACCTAGATACACAGCCAGTTGTTTCCAAGATACATTCATAATTATTAAAAATAAGTATTCGGACAAAATTAAATTCACTCGTTGAGAGAGAGAACAGGGAACGGGGAACAGGGAACAGAAAAATCAGTTGTGTAATTAATTCTGTCCCATTACTTAATGGAGATCAAGGACAGATGAAAGCTTACAGCATGAGTCAGGAGTCAGAAGTAAAACCTTATTGCTGTCTGGCTTTGAATTTAGATCCTGTACCTCATTAATTTGCAATCTGCTGTATATCTTTTAGTGTAATCAAGCAAACCTTCAGTGAACAGATCATTTGAGCGATAAATATCAAAAATTTGTCAGCATATTCGGGGATCATATCTAGTTCTTAGATTTCATCATGAATTTACTCAAAATAGGTAGTAAAAATATAAAGGAAAAACTTTATCCTATCTTTAACAATTCCCCACTAAAATCTAAAAAATTAGCGATTTCTGGACATATTTACATGAAATTTTCCTATCGTTCACTATGTTTTTTGAGTTTATTTAGCACTTTAGGGTTATTATCCACCTTATCACAATCACAAAGCGTTAATGCTAGGACGGGGAATTGTCCTGTTCCCGTGTTGGCTCGTATTCAACGTCATCAAGTTAATCGTGGTGAAACGTTAGCAAGTATAGCTAGTCGTTATAATCTATCCCCAGAAACCATTATTGGCATCAATCCATCTGTTAAGAATGGGGTGGTAAGTCCGGGTACACAATTGCAAATTCTCCCTTTTAATGGCATTGTGGTTGAAGTTCCTCGTAATCAAAGCTGGCGACAAATCGCATCTAAATATAAAGTTCGTCCAGATACAGTCTTTGAAATCAATGGTTGTCAGAAAACTCCTAAATTTGTCTTTTTACCAATACTTCCAGAGGTAACTAATACTACTGCTCCTACTGCCGCTACTGGGGTAATCGCTACTGCACCTAGTACCTCCGCTGGAAACGTTACTGGTTATCCCTTGCCAAGTGTTACAGAGGTGGGATTGGCTTATGGTTGGCAATATCACCCGATAACAGGAGACGTTTTCTTTCATAGCGGCGTAGATTTGTTAGCACCTGTAAATACTCCTGTGACAGCGATGGCTCCAGGAATCGTCGTCTTTGCCAAGGAACAAGGTAGCTACGGCAAATTAGTCATTATTAACCATGCAGGTGGCTTACAAAGCCGTTACGCCCAACTTGACAGCATCAAAGTCACTCTCGGTCAAATGGTCAACAAAGGCGATATTTTAGGAGCAGTCGGAACTACAGGACAACCAACCTCTACTCAACCCCATCTTCATTTTGAAATGCGTTCTAACGGTTATTTAGGTTGGGAAGCCAAAAATCCCCAGGAGTTTTTAAAGTGAGGAGTCACCGAGTCAGGAGAAAGGAGTCAGGAGTCACCGAGTCAGGAGAAAGAAAGGAAGAAGAAAATGACCAATGACCAATGACTAATTCTTCAGTTGATTGAATAATGTGCATTCCAGCTTCTGCAAATCTGGCAAATGTGTTATTAGCCTGTTCCGTATAGTCAACTACACCAGGAACGACAACAGAAGAAGTGCAATCTTCTAAAAGATAAATTTTCTTTGCTAGGGTAGGATCTACCTGTTTAATTTCTGTTAATAAATCATCAATTGTCCAAGCGACACAATGACTTTTAGCTTGTCCTGCAATAATCACCGTATCATATTCTAAAATTTGTTTAATTAAATTTGTGTTTTTTTGTCCAATGGGCTGGTTATCAAATCCTATTAAAACTTCGGGGCGTAAAATAGAATAATTTTCTGTTAACGGATTTTCCCCTTTTAATTCAAATTGGGTTTGACTTTGACGGGCGATACTATGAAAAAATATTGCTTCCTCTACCGATGCAACCAAAGCATGACCAATGCCACCTAACATAGAATGATAAGGCCACACTGTTAACGGGTATTTTCCATCTTGGCTAAGTTGTTGAACATAATGAAAAGCCTGTTTTACTAATAAGTCATAATCACCATTATTGAGACTATTAGCAATGGCTGGATTAACTTGCCAAATACCGTTTTCAATATCTGTGGGTGTAATGTTAGTTGCGGCAGGTATTGGGTGTTCTCCTTGGGAATTTATCCAGAATATAGGATGAAAGATTTGCATTGCTGTGTGAGTATCCAGTGTCGGAATAATTTTGGTAATTACTCCCAAGTTGCGATAAATAAATGCACACAGTCTTTGATTATCTTCAACTGCACCAATTCCAGTTTGTCCACCTACAAATAATTCAAAATCGGGAATGCAAAAGGTATTTTGGACATCTATTAATAATAGACAAATCCGGTTTTGATCTAAAGCTGCTACTGGGATGTTTTGTTGTTTGGCATAAGTTTCAGCCTCAACAGCACGTTGTTGATAAGGTACACGCCAAACTTCACCGACTTTTGTGGGGTTGAAATGGGAGGGAATCGGTAATTGGGGTCTATTCTGGGCATTCATCATGAAAATACGCTTTAATCCTATGTAGTGATTTCTAATCCTTGTCTAACTTGTGATCATCCGGAAAAGGGAGGACCGGTAAGCGATCGCCTCGTAATAATTCTTCACTTGCTTCACCCAGGCTGATTAATGCCTCGCTTGTAGCTTTCTGAGCTATAACTAACATCAGCATAGACACTGTACCAATTTGTAAAATACAAGACGGAGAAATTGTGAATGCAATCAAATTTAATCCAGATTGGGAAAATAACTGTTGGTTTAGGGATGGCATTGTAATTCTTAGTAATTAGTAAACAAGTAAAATAGGCAAAAAAGTCAATTGTCAGTTCAGGAGCGAGAATTTATCAAAGTGCAATAATGTCAGAGCTATGCCTACGATATATTACATCAATGTTAACAACAGAAAGATGTAGCAGGAAACATCGAAAAAGGTTAAAAGTATTCTTGTGTCTGATAATACTGCCCAATATTAGACATCTTTTATGTTAGGACTTACGGAGGGTACTGACTTCTGACTGGGACTAGACCATTTGTTCCTACTACTGACTCGGTGAATTCTTCCATACCACCATCTTGATCAATTTTGCAAGCTGCGAAGGTAACAAAATTATTTAAAAAAAATGGCAAAATGTGATAACTCTATGATTCTAGTTGACAAGTACAGCCAAAATTCCCCCATACAACCTTGCTGTTAAATTCCACCGCCCATGAAAACAGTATTACTTGATGATCGTCAAAATTCCTTAGTGCAATGGGTAAGCCAAGCAACAGGTATAAATACTTTCGGAGTAAAAGTCCGATTGCTAGGTAATGACCTACATATTCTCTGTGAAAACGCTGAATGTCCACAACGTTGGCAAACCTTGTCGGAGTTACTGCAAGCACTACAGCAAACAGATGTAGATACCCTCACCAATGACGAACAACCGTCAATATACCAAGTATTAATTTATGGTCGAAAAAAAGGGGAACACCGTCCTGAATGGTGTCATCGGGTGTACTTGAATCAACTGGAGCGACATTTGGAACAGGTAGAACAGGCACTATTGGCACAGACAGAAACGCCTATAAGCCCCGGTGGCTCACTGATTATCTCTAATGAAAGTTTGGCACGTCAAGGGGATGGGGATGCTATTGCTCGCTATTTGAGCGAACATCTCAGCCATTTAGGTATAGCAATACAGGTAAAAATTAACCCCTTTCCGGTGAAAAATAACTCTCAGATTGTCGCTAATCGTCTTTGGGTATTTTGTCAGTCTAGCTATAGCCCTGATCCATCATTATTGGCAGAAACGGTAGCCCAAAAGCTCAGACATTTGCAGCTTGTTGGTTATCAGGATGCCATTATTGTTGCCCAGGTTCGAGGGGAAACTGAGCCAGATTGGCGGGTAAGAGTAGATTTGACACCGCCAGAGGTGATGTTAAAAGAATGGGCGCGGTGGGGAGATGTGCAAGCGATCGCTAGAATATTAACTGAGGAATTATTAAGCCTCAAAATAGCACTGCAAACTTCCCTCAAAGAATCTACCTTACACATCTTCTGCACCCCAGCTTTTGATCCCCTAGAAACCGCACCCGCACCCGATAAAACAACTGCCCTACAAGCCATTGTCCCCATTCTCGAAAATATTGCTCCTCAATCCATCATCTCAGCCGCCATATACGGACAAAAAACCACAGACAAACAACCAACTTGGATAGATTGGGTATCTTTACCAGCATCTGAGCATCCCTTCCTACTTACATCTGCCTTGGAGCTTGCCCGTGCAGGCGATCAACCAGCAATCATTTTTTTACTAGAGCGACTACTCAATCCCAACCTAGATTGGCGATTGAAAACCGGTGGTATCCGGGTACTACTAGTTCGCAAAGAAGACTTATTACACATAATGTGTGATGCTCCCGTTTGTCCTACACGTCATCAAGTTTCTAGTAAAGTGACTCAATTTATCCGCCAACTGAAAATTTCTGGTATTACTGGTGTCCATGTTTATGGTCGTCGTGCTGGTGACAAAGAACCCGTATGGCATCATGGGGCTGATCTAGAAGAACGTTCTCGATTAGTTCCCGAAGCAACACCAGAATTTGCCGCTACATCAGAATATGTAAATTCCCTAATGATAGATGAAAACAGTGAAGAAATTTTGCGTCCCGATTTAACCAATAAAAAAGTAAAAAGTTTTCTCAAAGAAGCATCAAAGAATTGGGTGCTAAATACCAATCAATCAATCAGAAATTTACTTTTAAACAGTCAATTATTTACACCATATAATCAAAAAACAGATGAAAATCCCGATAATCAAGGAATTGGCAGCGGGATGATTTGGTTAGCATTAGGATTACTTCTCGCCTTACAAAGTGATTTTATGTTAGGCTACGTCGTCGCACATACTGTTAAAAATTCACCAAAAGCTAGTAATAATATTGTTTCACCACTATCCTCACAAGCACAAGCATCTTCACTATCACCAAATAATCAGAAAACATCATTTTCAAATCAACCGGGGACAACAGAATCACTTAATAATAATCCATCCGCTTTTAATGCTTCTGGATTCATTAATGATAACGATTCTCAATCGGAAAATTTACCAGCCGGACCATTAAAAGAAAAAGCCACTTCTACAGCTATTTTATTAGCAGCCAGATCACAAATGCCCAGTTTTAATGCTAGGCAATTAGATGAACAATTAGCTCTATATAAGCAGCGGTTAGCCACAAAAAAACGTCCCCCAGATGTCTTAATTATTGGTTCTTCTCGCGCACTAAGAGGAGTTGATCCTGTAGCCCTTTCTAAAGCTTTAGCATCCCAAAACCATAGCAACATTGATATATTTAACTTTGGCATTAATGGAGCAACAGCACAAGTCGTTGATGTAATCATCCGTCGGGTTTTACAACCCCAAGAACTACCAAAAGTAATTTTATGGGCAGATGGTTCTCGTGCCTTTAATAATGGGAGAGAAGATATTACTTTCAATGCCATTGAAACCTCACCAGGATACAAAAAAATATTACAAAAATCTCAAAGAAAATTTAAAGCTAATGAAGGTAATAAAAATCCAGAAGATCCAACAGAAAAAATTAGTAATAAACCCAAGATAGAAGTAGAAGATACTAATATCTATCAAACCACTGACGATTGGTTAAATCAGTCTGTAGCTAATTTATCTGCTAGTTATAAAAACCGTGATCAAATTAAAATTCTTCTCCAAAAACAACTTCAATATCTACCTTTTAGCTATCAAAATTCCCCAGTTAAATCAAAAGTTTATATCACCCATGATTCAGAAATAGACAATAATTCTTCTCTCCGAGGAGTTGATTTTGATGGATTCTTACCTTTATCTATTCGCTATAATCCCACCACATACTATCAACAACATCCTAAAGTTTCTGGAGATTATGATAATGATTATAAATCTTTTCAATTAGCAGGTAAACAAGATCAGGCATTCCATTCCATGTTAGAGTTTACCAAAAATAATAATATCTCTCTCGTCTTTGTGAATATGCCTCTGACTTCAGATTATTTAGATCCTGTACGCACCAAATATGAGCAACAATTTCAAGAGTATTTATTAACCTTTACCAATTATCCTCAATTTATCTATCGTGATTTAAGTCAGCTATGGCCAAAAGCAAATGATTACTTTTCAGATCCCAGTCATCTCAATCGTTATGGTGCTTATGAAGTATCCAAGAAACTAGCTATAGATCCAATGATTAGCTGGCCAACAAAATGATTAAATAAGGAATAGGGAATAGAGAATAGATGAGCAAATATTCTTTATCCTAACTCCTAACTTCGTCACAAATTCAAAATTATCAATTAATAAACAATGAAATTTATATCAATTTTTTATGGGCTTTTTTTATTGAGTGTTTTAGGCATCTACTGGACTGTTAATTTAGCAAATATAAGATTATGGATATTGTTAATAGCCAGCCTTCTATTTTACGCATCTTTGAATATTCAATATTTACCATTACTTTTAACACTAATTTTTATCAACTTCTATCTAGGTTTAGAAATTGGCAGTAATACTTCACAAGGAAAACATTCTCAAAACTGGAATTTATCTAATGAGGAATGGCAATTTTCTCAAGCTGACTGGAATCAACGCCGTCTTAAATTATTGTGGATTGGCATAGGTTTTAATGTTTTTATTCTTTTAGGCTTTAAATACATAAATCATTTTCTAAATTTAGTTTTTAATCAGCCAACAAGTTCACCAGAATCATTGATTAAGTTAGTTGCACCTCTAGGGATTTCTTTCTTTACCTTTGAATGTATTGCTTATTTAATAGATATTTATCGTGGCGCTCAGGCTGCTACTAAATTTATCCAATTTGCCACATATAAATTATTTTTTGCTAAACTAATTTCTGGACCCATTACTCGTTACCATAATTTAGCGATTCAATTTGATACCCTCAGATTTCCCAGCATTGATAGAGTTGCTGAAGGAATGTGGTTAATTGCTAGAGGTGCAGTTAAAAAAGGTATCCTCGCTGATAATTTGGGTATATTTGTAGATTTATGTTTTGGTAACTTACAAAGGGCAGGTAGCACAGATTTATGGTTAGCTACCTTTGCTTATGGCTTACAGTTATATTTAGATTTCAATGGTTATGTTGATATTGCTCGTGGTAGTGCTTTACTATTTGGGTTGGTTTTGCCGGAAAACTTTGATTTTCCTTACTTCAGTACAAGTATTGCTGATTTTTGGCGACGCTGGCACATTACATTAGGTGATTGGCTACGTAATTATCTTTACTTTCCTTTAGGTGGTTCTCGACGCGGATTAATGCGTACCTGCGGAAACTTATTGATAGTTATGTTAGTAGCTGGTATTTGGCACGGTTCAGCTTGGGGTTTTATTATTTGGGGTCTATTGCATGGTATCGCTTTAGTAGTTCATCGTCTCACAGTTGTACTCAGCGATCGCTTGACAATTCTTAATTCATTTTGGCAAAATCCGCTAGGAGTTATTTTTGCTTGGCTTTTAACACAAATCATGGTTTTCACATCTTGGATTTGGTTTCGTCTCCCCAACCCCCAAGATTCCGCTTTAGTGATCAAAAACCTTTGGGGTCATGCCGGTGATCAACAATTTTCAGAAAAAATCTATGTAGAAGCCTTAAACATAAGTCAGTACCAACTCTCTTATTTGTTGGTAGTCATAGCTTTACTAATGTTTACAACTTATGTTCTTAAGCGAGGCATGAAACTAGAATTTAGCTGGCCAATTAAAATTGTTTTTGTTCCCCTATGTTTTTATGCAGTTTGGTTACTAGCTCCTGAGGGGAGTTTACCTTATATATACTTTGATTTTTAGAGGTGAATTTTCTGCTGCAATTCCTGTAAATCTCATTACATTAGGAAAACATATAACTGATATAACTAATACTAATTTTAATTATCTTTACAAATTTAAACTTATCCTCTAATGTTGTATTCAGGTAGGCAAAACAACCTACCAACATCATAAGAAAATAAAGCAATCATAAAATGACAACTACCTTACAACAGCGCGAAAGTGCTAATGTGTGGGATCGCTTCTGCGGTTGGATCACCAGCACAGACAACCGTTTATATATCGGTTGGTTCGGTGTACTAATGATCCCTACCCTCCTATCTGCGATCGCTTGCTTCGTAATTGCATTCATCGCTGCTCCTCCTGTAGACATTGACGGTATCCGCGAACCAGTTGCAGGTTCATTACTCTACGGAAACAACATTATTTCCGGTGCAGTAGTTCCTTCCTCTAACGCCATCGGTCTACACTTCTACCCAATTTGGGAAGCTGCTTCCTTAGACGAGTGGTTATACAACGGCGGTCCTTACCAATTGGTAGTATTCCACTTCCTGATCGGCGTATTCTGCTACCTCGGTCGTGAATGGGAACTTTCTTACCGCTTAGGTATGCGTCCTTGGATTTGCCTAGCATTCTCTGCTCCTGTAGCAGCAGCAACCGCAGTATTCTTGATCTACCCAATCGGTCAAGGTTCATTCTCTGACGGTATGCCTTTAGGTATCTCTGGAACATTCAACTTCATGATCGTGTTCCAAGCTGAACACAACATCTTGATGCACCCCTTCCATATGTTAGGTGTAGCTGGTGTATTCGGTGGTTCTTTGTTCTCCGCAATGCACGGTTCTTTGGTTACTTCTTCCTTAGTTAAGGAAACAACCGAAAACGAATCACAAAACTACGGTTACAAATTCGGTCAAGAAGAAGAAACCTATAACATCGTTGCTGCTCACGGTTACTTCGGTCGCTTGATTTTCCAATACGCTTCCTTCAACAACAGCCGTCAACTACACTTCTTACTAGCTGCATGGCCTGTAATTGGTATCTGGTTCACAGCTTTGGGTATCAGCACCATGGCGTTCAACTTGAACGGTTTCAACTTCAACCAATCCATCATGGATTCTCAAGGTCGCGTAGTCGCTACTTGGGCTGATGTAATCAACCGCGCTAACTTAGGTATGGAAGTAATGCACGAGCGTAACGCTCACAACTTCCCCCTAGACTTGGCTGCTGCTGATGTTGCTCCTGTTGCTTTAAGCGCTCCTGCAATCAACGGTTAATAAGTTTAGTTAAATAAAAAACGCTCTCCAATTACGGGGGGCGTTTTTTTGTGTTCATTTTTCACATTCGCGTTTAGTCACATAATGCCGATAGCGAAACATGGCTTCTAGTTGTGCTTGTACTAACCAACCACTCATAAATTCTATGCCATCACCGCCGGGCATGGCATAAGTAATATTATCGGTTAATTTAGTTTTGCCATTTTCTTCTGTAAATTCATGACGATGTACCCAAGACTCAAAAAGTCCAGATATCTGTTCATCGGTAAACTGATGATATTTTTCATAGTCTGTGTGCCGTGCTAACCAAGTTAAAGGTAAAATACCTAGAAAAAGCCGAAATTCTGTAATTGCCCCGGCGGCTAGTCCACCTTCACGTCTAACGATTTGTACAGGTTGCCAAGGTGGAGTGAGTATTTGCAGTATGTCTGGTCTTTCGTGGAATTTCCAAACTGCTTCAACTGGTGCGTTAATAATTGAGGAATGTTTAAAGTGCAACATGAACAAAAAACCTAAAATTGAGCCTTTAGATTCATTATTGACAATTTTATGAGCAAATAGGCGGAAAAACCCGGAATTGATAGCTAAAAATAGTTAAATTCAGTATAACGAGAGAACCAACTACAGCGTACCCTACGGGATATTGCTACGCGGAGCGTCCCGGAGGGAACTAGCACTGCTGCAGGCAATTCGCTAATTGAGGTATAAAAAAATATTTTATCAATTTTTTAGAATTTACCCGTTGATATATCATTTATTGTGCAATAATGGAAGTCGAGAAGTAATTCGGTGGACTTCGTTTGTTTTTAGTATTGATAGGCTTTTTCCCTTTGGTATTTACAGACTTTTCTCCGAAATCTAAATCTCTACACTCTTATGATTTTGGAGAAAATCTATGTCGATTTATGTAGGCAACCTCTCTTATGAAGTTACCCAAGACGGCTTAAGCGAAATTTTTAAGGAGTATGGCACTGTAAAGCGTGTTCAGCTACCTACCGACCGAGAAACTGGTAAAGTTCGCGGTTTCGGTTTCGTGGAAATGGAATCAGAAGCAGAAGAAAACAAAGCCATTGAAGCCCTTGATGGTGCTGAATGGATGGGACGTGACTTAAAAGTGAACAAAGCTAAACCAAGAGAAGAACGTAGTTCTTTTGGTGGTGGAAACCGTGGTGGTGGAAACTTCGGCGGTGGAAACCGTAACCGTTACTAATATCCATAGATTTAAGGTGGATAAATATCCGCCTTGAGGATAATTAGGTTTAACAAAAGCTCAGGAATGAATACCTGGGCTTTTTTATGGTAAATTTCCTCCACAAGATCAATATGGCATTAAAAGAGCTATTTTGGCAATAATTATCATGATGGGGTAGCACTTGTCAGCACAATTAGTCATAAAATGTTACGTTGGAAAACTATAACTAAGTCGCATTTTCCGACATCTACCCATGCCTTATCTTACCACTGCGGGGGAAATTCGTTCCCTAATTACTGAACATGGCAAAGCTAAAACTCTGTGGATAGATACAGAAGTTGCTGATTATAAAACTCGTAATCCGAGATTATCACTAATTCAGGTGTTGGATAATCCAGAAGATATGACTGGTAATAGTGTTTATTTGTTGGATGTTCTCGATAAATCAGATGTAATTGCTGATTTTGTGGAAAGGATTATGACTAATGATGCTATTGAAAAAGTTTTTCATAATGCTGGTTATGATGTGCAATATTTGGGAGGTAAAAGAGCTAAAAATATTACTTGTACTTTGGCAATGGCTAAGAAAATTCCTGTTTATTTACTACCGTTACCTAATTATCAACTAAAAACTCTAGCCACTGAACTTTGTAATTTTCATGATATTGATAAACAAGAACAAAGGAGTGATTGGGGAAAAAGACCATTAACTGAAGCACAACTAGAATATGCTTATCTTGATTGTATTTATTTGGCTCAAGTATATTTACGATTATTAGAATTAGAGGCTAATTTTCAGGTAGATCCAATTAAGGAAGATTTAAGTTTATTGACTGCTAGATATAGAGAAATTGAACAGCAACAAAAAATACTGAAGTCAGAATTTGAGCATTTACAAGAACGGGTAAAAAAAGCGATGTTAGTCCAAAATATTGCCGAAACATCGCATTGTAAACTAACAAGTTATGAGCGAAAAACTTTTAAAACTCAGTTTCAGGAATTGGTAAATTTAGTAGAAAATCAAGGTGTTGATTTAGATTTTAGCATTACTTTAACTGAAGATATTCGCAAAAATTTGGGAGTAAATATTAAAAAATTGTCTGTAAATGTTGATACAAATACTTATTGGAAAATCACTCCAAAAAATTACGATGATGAGGAAGATTAAAAGCAAATACTGAAAAATTCTGGGAACTAATTTTCATCCTATCTCAGAATACTGATATGAAAATTTTTCTGAAAGTGATCACAAAATTAACATAATTATTAGCGGGAGTATAGTAATAATATAAATGTAGATATCTAGGATTTTATTTTTAATCTTTACTAATATGCGGTGATTGGCTGGATAAATTTATTCATTAATTCTCAATAACTTCAGGGAATTTTATAATTTGAATTGAATATTAATCAAAAAGCAGACATATTGCAGAAGTAAGTAATTTAGTGAATGATTTACTCCCAGTAAGATGGCAATTTTTGGTAAATTATGAAATGGCAGTTATTGGCACAAAAAAAGCAAGGAGTAAACAGGGCGTTCACTATAGCAATGTTTACAATTTTCAGTGGTATTATTTGCGTTTCTTGCAGTAATAATCAAGATGTTTTGGTGACAGAAAGGGGGGCAAGTACCCCCAATCCACAGATAGGGAGAACATCTAAAGCCGGGGAATTTTATGTTCAGGGACAAACTCAACATCTGAAAGGTAATTCCGAAGCGGCTATTGCTGCCTATAGTAAATCTATTAGTCTTAATCCTGAGTATGCACCAGCATTTAAAGGTCGGGGATTAGTTTATTTTGATACTGGTAATAAAGAGGGAGCGATCGCGGATTATAATCAGGCATTGCGTCTCAATCCCCAGGATGTGGAAGCATATAATAACCGTGCTAATACTTTTGCTTCTATCGGAGATTATAGAAGAGCACTTGCGGATTATAATCAGGCAATTAGCATTGCCCCAAAATCAGCTGAGGTTTACAATAATCGAGGTAATGCCCGTGCTAACCAAGGTGATAAGAACGGGGCGTTAGAGGACTATACTCAAGCGATTCGGATTGATCAAGAATATGCTGTAGCCTATAATAATCGGGGTAATGCTTATGCTGCAAGGGGAGAACAGCAAAAAGCAATATCCGATTATAATGAAGCTGTTCGCATTAATCCTAATTTCGGTGCTGCTTATAATAATCGGGGTAACGCCTATGCTGCAATTGGCGATAAACGGGGTGCATTAAAAGATTTACAACGGGCGGCAGCTATTTTCGACAAACAAGGAAATAAGGACTTATATCAACAAGCCATGAAGAATATTGAGGAATTGGGTAAGTAATTGTGTCATCTATTCTTCAATAATTGGGGTGCGTAAATCCTCTACCAAAGCCTGAATTTCTGCGGGTGGTGGTGGTGTAAGTCGAGAAACTGTGAGGGTGACAATAAAGTTAATAATCATCCCTAAAGTGCCAATTCCTTCAGCAGAAACGCCAAAAAACCAAGGTGTCATACCGACAAATTTTACGCCGACAATGTAAATAACTGTAAATATCAAACCTGTTAACATTCCGGCAATTGCACCTTGAGAATTGGTGCGTTTATCAAAAATTCCCAGAAATATTACCGGGAAAAAACTTGCAGCCGCTAAACCGAAGGCAAAAGCTACCACTTCACTCACAAATCCTGGTGGATTCACGCCAAAATATCCAGCGAGAACAATGGCGAGACCAACAACAACTCGCCCTACAAATACCCGTTTTTTTTCTGAAGCTTGGGAATCAAAAATGCGATAATAAACATCGTGAGCGACAGAACTAGAAATTACTAATAATAATCCAGATGCAGTGGATAAAGCAGCAGCTAAACCACCAGCCGCAACTAAAGCAATTATCCAAGGAGGTAAATTAGCAACTTCTGGGGTAGAAAGAACAATGATATCTTTATCAATGATGATTTCGTTAGTTTCTTTGTTCGGAGTTAACTGAAAACGTCCATCTTTATTTTTATCTTCAAAAGCCAGAAGTTTGGTTTTTTCCCACTTATTTGCCCAATCTAATTGCTGGACTTCGACAATTGTTTTATTATGCAAAGAAGTAATGAGATTGTAACGAGAAAACATCCCGATTGCAGGGGCTGTGGTGTAGAGAATGGCGATAAATAATAATGCCCAACCAGCAGAAAACCGGGCGGCACGAACACTTTTAACTGTGTAAAACCGGACGATAATGTGGGGTAAACCAGCAGTTCCTACCATCAAAGCAATGGTGATGAAAAGAACATCCAGCATTGACTTGTTGGCAAAAGATTGAGTATATTCTTTAAAGCCTAAGTCAAGTTGAATGAGGTTGAGTTTATCAGCAATATCGCTGGCGGTAAAGGCTAATTGGGGAATAGGATTACCTGTGAGTTGGTAGGCGATCGCAATTGCTGGAATTAAATATGCGAAAATCAATACACAATACTGGGCTACTTGTGTCCAGGTAATGCCTTTCATTCCTCCCAAAACCGCGAAAAAGCCAACAATGATCATGCCAATGATGACACCAGTATTCACGTCTACTTGTAAAAAGCGACTGAAGACGATTCCCACACCCCGCATTTGTCCAGCGACGTAGGTGAGAGAAATGAAAATAGCTGCAACTACCGCCACCAAACGAGCTATATTGGAATAATAGCGATCGCCTACAAAATCAGGGACTGTATATTTACCAAATTTCCGTAAATAGGGTGCTAATAATAATGCTAGTAAAACATATCCACCAGTCCAACCCATCAAATAAATAGAACCGTCATATCCCAAAAACGAAATCAACCCGGCCATAGAAATAAAGGAAGCCGCAGACATCCAATCAGCCGCAGTGGCAGCACCATTAGCAATTGCGGGTATTCCCTGACCCGCAATAAAAAAGTCTTTAGTATTTTCTACTCGTGATTGCCAACCAATGTAAATGTAAAGTAAAAAAGAAAGGCTAACTAATATAATCGTCCAAAGTTCAACCGACATTGTTTATCCTCACTTCTTATTATACTTCTGGTCTAATTTATCCATTTGGAAAGCATAAATAAAAATTAATACCACAAAAACCAAAATTGATCCTTGTTGCGCCATCCAAAAACCAAAGGGAACACCAAAAAACCGAATTACATTTAACTGTTGAACCAGCAATATACTAAAAACCACGGAGACTAAAGCCCAAACAATTAAAAGATTTGTAATTAGGTTTGTGTTAGCACGCCAATAGGCACGACGCTGATTTTCGTCCATTTTTCTTTGATGATCATTACATCACAGATGATATCACCAAGACCAGATAATACTGCCTTATTTGAGTATTTTTTTTGTAAAGTTTTATATACTTGATAAGTAGCTTTTTCAATCGTCAAAAAGCTTGCTCAATAAGGACAACTTAAAATTAACAACCCAGTAAAACAGGGAACAATCCCAGGAATGGCATAACATTTCCCTGTTTCTTGATAATTTCAGCTAAACTGTTCCTCAGCGTCCAAATTAAATAACATTTGCAGAGTTTGCATACATCGTCTTCTAGCTTCCACATCTTGCTGGGCGCGTAATTGCACCATCGGATCATGCAAAATCTTATTGACTATTCCTCTTGTCAAAGCCTCAATTACCTCTTGATGCTTTTCGCCAAATTCTGACCCCAAACGAGATAAAGCCTTTTCTAATTCTTGTTCGCGGATAGTTTCTATTTTATTGCGTAAAGAACTGATAGTAGATACAGTTTCTAAACTTCGCCACCAAATATCAAAAGCTTCAACTTCCTCATCTAAAATTTTCTCAGCTTCCTGTGCCATTTGCCGACGGCTTTCATAATTTTGAGCGACAACTGCTTTCAAATCATCAACATTAAAAGCCTTAACATTCGCCAAATCATTGACATCTACATCCACATTTCGGGGGACAGAAATATCAAATATCATCAATTTGTGACTGGGTTCTAACACTGTTTCTAACTTCACCCGATCTAAAATGGGTTCAGTTGAAGACGTGCTAGTAAATACGATGTCACTAGCGGCAATAACTGACATCATTTCTGGTAGCAAATGGATTTGAATAGGTTGTTCTGGGAACAACTTCGCCAACTCTTCCGCCCTGCTGCGGGAACGATTAACAATACTAATTTGAGTTGCACCTTTAGAAATCAGGTGTTGTACAAGTAACCGGGACATTTTCCCAGCGCCAAGGATAGATACACGATTTGTAGATAAATTTTCTACTTTCATCTGTGCCAATTCCACAGCAGCCGAACTGATAGAAACCGCACCAGTCCCAATACTGGTTTCGGTGCGAACCCGTTTACCCGCTGTTAAAGCTTGTTTAAATAAGCGATTTAAAATGGTTTTGATGCCATTAAATTGTTGTCCTAGTTTGTGGGTATTTTTAACTTGAGCGAGAATTTGACCTTCACCTAAAACTAGACTATCCAACCCACCCGCAACCCGTAAAATATGGGTGACAGCATCAACATGGAGTAACATAAACAGATGATGCCGTAAAGACATAATCGGCAGCTTGCTATGTTCAGAGAGGAACTGAGTTACTTCATGAATACCCTGGGTAGTTTCCTGACTAACAATATAAATTTCTAAGCGGTTACAAGTGCTGAGAATAGCAACTTCATCAACATGAGGATAACTGAGAAGTTGGGCGATCGCTCTTTCGATTTGAGGTTCAGGAATACTTAATTTTTCTCTAACTTCGACTGGGGCTGTTTTATGGCTTAACCCCACCACTGCAATATTCATTTCTTAAATAGATAATTGGTTAGGTGTCAGTTGTTCGTTGTCAGTTGTCAGTTGTCAATTGTCAGTTGTTAGTAGACTATCAAGAACTGATTGACGGATATAAATTGACCAAAAACTATAAAACACAAAGTTTTTAGATTTTTACAACCTGTCAACAGATTTTGGATTAACTCCACCAAACAAGTGTGGAGATTGAGGATTTTAGATTGGCGTTAGCGAAGCGTACGCAGCGCAGCGAGTATTTTTGATTAATTCCGCCCTGGAGGGGCGGGTAACCTGTACCGAAAATTCCCAATCCAAAATCTAAAATCCAAAATCTGAGATTTTTCGGTCAAATTTACTTTGACAGACCACTAATAACAAGGGACTAATGACCACTGACTACTGACTAATTACTAACGCAGTTGGATAGTCTTGGGTTCGTCCCACAAGTGAACTGTATCCACAAACCGAGCGGTTTTAGATTGGCTAGAAATAACCAAGCTTTGGGTTCTAGCACCACCGTGGAAGAAGCGCACACCATCCATGAGAGTTCCGGGGGTAATACCGCAACCAGCAAATAGCACTGTTTCACCAGAAGCTAATTCATTAGCGTTATAAACTCTGTCTCCGTCAGTAATACCCATTTCATTTAAACGGGCTAGATTACCTTCTCTGCTTTCGCCAATCAAGCCAGTTTGGACAACTTCTGGATCATAGATTAATTGTCCTTGGAAGTGTCCACCTAAGCAGCGTAAAGCCGCAGCAGAAATTACACCTTCGGGTGCAGCACCAATACCCATCAAAGCATGAATATTAGTACCAGAGAAAGCGCAACAGATAGCAGCAGAAACGTCACCATCACTGATCAGTCTAACTCTTGCGCCAGCGGTGCGGATTTCTTGAATGAGTTCTTTGTGACGGGGACGATCCATGACTACTACTACCAACTCTTCCACAGCCCGGTTTAAGCACTCAGAAAGAATTTTCAGGTTTTCTGTAGCAGACTTATTGATATCAACATGACCTCTAGCGGCCGCTGGTGCTGCGAGTTTCTTCATGTAGAAGTCAGGAGCAGCAAATAAACCGCCCTTTTCAGAAATTGCCAAAACTGCCATTGAGCCATTTTGACCATAAGCAACTAGGTTAGTACCTTCGCAAGGGTCAACAGCAATATCAATTTCTACAAGCTCATTAACATTACAGAAATTTGCCGCATCAGGTCTGGTGCAAATACCAACTTCTTCGCCAATGTAAAGCATGGGAGCTTCGTCCCGTTCGCCTTCACCGATAACGATGCGACCACGCATATGGATTTTGTTCATCCGTTCGCGCATCGCTTCCACTGCTACTTGGTCAGCAATGTTCTTTTCGCCCTTACCCATCCACTTCGAGGAAGCGATCGCCGCTTGCTCAACTACTTCTATAATCTCTAACCCAAGTGTATTTTCCACGAATATCCCCTTTAAATTACTTGTCTTAGCGTCGCTTTCTTAGCTATTTCAGTTTTTAAGTTTACCAAAGTGCGGATACATATTAGAAAAAAGTCTGGAATAGCAACTATGTTAAGTTTTGCAACCAAGGCAACCCCAACTGTATTAATACAAAAGTATTAATGTAGTTGAGGCAGAAATTACAGCAATAATTGAGTAAATGCGCCTAGCGAGTTAGAATAGTTTTGGTGACAGCCTCTTGTACTGTTCCTTACGAGGCTTTTATGGCAGCAAATCTCAAACAAATAGCCAAGTATCTAGATAATCTTGGTTGGGACTACCGTATTGATGAAAAAGAAGACCGGATTATTACAGGTGTTGAAGCGGAAAACATCGAAGATTTTCTGATAGTTGTCCAACTGGACGAGGAAGGAAAATTTTTTCGGCTGTTTGCACCCCAAGTTTTGGCTGAAGTAAAAGACCATCCCCACAAAGATGCTATCCTCCAGACGATGTTGGCTATTTCCTGGGAAACCAAAATGCTGCAATGGGAATATGATCCATCCGATGGTGAAATCCGCGCTATCATCGAATTTCCTCTGGAAGACTCCATGCTCACCGAGAGACAATTTAACCGTTGTCTGAGCGGATTAATCCAAATTGTGGATACCATTGCCCTACCGCGTTTGCAAGAGGTAATGGAAACAGGAGCAGATCCGGGCAATCTGGACTTAGGAGAAAGATTATTGTTGAGTATTCAAGAACAAGCTCCTGGATTATTAGAACTCCTAGAAAAAGCTATGGAAGCGCGGAAAAAGCGCGGTAGTTTTGCCGATGATTAAGGTGGATAACTACTGAAATCCCTAGACTGCAAAGTGATAACCTGATCATATACTGAAATTTTGTAAGGCTGGATTTTTATGACATCCTATGCAACCTCCTCTGCTAAAGCAGAAATGAGTGAACTCCGGCGGTTAAAAAGCTTGTTACCCCCAGAATTGCAAAGTTGGGTAACAGTTGAAGGCACAATAGAGGTTAATCCATCCCTGATTCGTTGCGAAGAGATTGGCAAGGACCAAGTAGAAATTCAAATTGACTTGGTAAAATGGGATGCTCTGGCAATGGATCAGCGTAATTTGCTGTTTTGGCACGAAGTTGCTCGCATTCAAAATGACACAATTCCCAAGGATGGTTGGGAAATGGCAGCACTAGCTATTGGTTTGGGTGGTGCTGTAGGTGAGTTATGGGTACAAGATGGATTATTGCTAGTATTGGCTTTAGCACTTTGTGGTGTGTCCGGTTGGAGATTGTATCAAAAAAATAATGGTGGTAAACAAATTAAAGAATTGCTGGATGCGGACGAAAAAGCGATCGCTCTAGCAACCCGCTTTGGCTATAGTTTACCTAACGCCTATAAAAGTCTTGGTAGTGCCTTAAAAACTTTGGTGGAAACCACTCCTAGCAAACGTCAGCGTTCTCGATATGAAGCCAGACTTTCTGCTCTCAAACGGAGCGCCAACAAGGCTAAAACTAAATCGAGGAACGAGGATTCTGGTCTGTAAAATCTTCATAGCTAGTGGGTTGGGTGTTGCCCACCCCACAAGGATATAGATTCATCCTCTGTCTTCTATTGTCCTCTTTCTTGCTCCTGACTCCTTCACGCCATATTAAAACTTTATCAAACTTTATTATTTCGCTCATCAAAAATTTTTAAATAATTCAATCGCTGCAATATTTTATAATTTTGGAAAGTCATAGATTACAAAAATACCGGAATCCCATCATTCACCTTCGCAACTAATAAAACTTCCCATTCTCACTTCTTAACAACTGTACTTTGGAAGACAATTATTTTTACAAATACCTCTAACTTAGTGTTAGAGACAAGTTATATAGCGGTATGCACTTTTTGTAAAATACATTCAGTAAATCAAAAACCTGTAGGGGCAGGGTTTCCTTGCTCTCGATTGTATAGCATCCGACTTCTTCCTCCTCCTCCGGGGAAATTTGAAATCCATACCTACCGAGTCTAAATAGATCCATAAATTGGCGGAAATATTGACTGACATATTCACAACAGTAAAAACGTTGTAAATCGCTGCTATTGTGAAGCTTTATTGGTGATATTTTCTCTAATCTTTGAAAATCTACCAACTTGTGATTCATCAGACAGATTAAAGGTAAGGTTAATTGTTTTTCTAAAGAAAAATAACGTTGAGCAAATTAGATTATATATGGCAACTAAAGTCCAGAGTTTTATGAGTAGCCAACCCATATCAGTAGATTTTTCAGTGACTTATTTAGAAGGCGCAGCCATCTTGCAAGTTCCAGTGAGGTTAACTGTACTTGAAGCTGTCAATTTTAAACAAACTTGCCAAAACTTAATTCAAGCGGATATACCACCTGGACAAATTTTCATTGATTTTCAAAATACTACTTTTATGGATAGTAGTGGTTTAGGTTCTTTAGTCAGTAACTTTAAAAGTTCTCAAGAAAAGGGAATTAAAGTCACATTGCGTCAGGTTACACCCCAAGTCATGGCAGTTTTAAATCTGACGGGATTAGATCAGGTATTTCCTATTGAATCTCTTCACAACCTCACATTAATAGCAACAGATAATTTAACAGATGCCGGAAAAAATAATGCTCGCAAAGTAGATCCACTTCCTCAAACTCATAACTCCGTAGCATCTTGGATGAAACGGGCCATTGATATTGTGGGATCATTGGTGGGATTAGTAATTACATCTATTTTATTTATTCCCATAGCGATCGCCATTCAAATTGATGATCCCGGTCCGATTTTATTTCAGCAAACCCGTTGTGGCTGGATGGGTAAGCGGTTTGCAATTTGGAAATTTCGCTCTATGTGTGTAGACGCCGAAGCCAGAAAATCCCAAATCAAAAACCAAGCCGAAGGTGCTTTCTTTAAAAATGACAATGATCCCCGAATCACTAAAGTAGGTAAATTTTTACGCCGTACCAGTCTCGATGAACTACCTCAATTTTGGAATGTTCTCAAAGGGGAAATGAGTTTAGTCGGGACTCGACCACCTACACCTGATGAAGTAGAACGCTACGAAGTCCCAGAATGGCAACGTTTGGACGTTAAACCAGGCATGACTGGTGAATGGCAAGTTAACGGTCGCTCTAAAGTTCGGAGTTTTGAAGATGTGATTCGGTTAGATTTACAGTATCAGCAAAATTGGACTTTAGTTTACGATTTAAAGTTAATTTTCAAAACCATCGCCATTTTGTTTAATAAAAACAGTGGGGCTGTTTAAATTATCTACTCCTAAACTAAATTTGCAAATTTATCTATGCAATTTACCCAAGTCATCAATCGGCTTGGGCTTATTTTTATGAAAGGGAACAGGAAGCAACAGAGAAAAGGAAAACTCAGCCGCTTCCAAGGGGCAGTGTTGGCACCAATCCAGAAAAATATGGCTTTGCAGCTAATTTGTCTCTTTTTTTCCGCCTTCCCCGTTCCCCTTGTTCAGAAAGTAATCAACTGTAGAATATGTTACTATTTAGAGAAAACCTATTCATACAATTGCAGTTCAGATATTTGTAAGCAAGTTGAATAAGTATTTGCTTCCATGAAAACATACATGAGGTTTAATGACTGAATCTTTAAGAGGGAATTTCCCATTGACAAAAAACGCTGTGAGCAAACCTAAAACTGACACAGAAGCCACAAGCAAAAATTTAGCTTTAACCATTGCTGAGGCGGCTTTAGACCGCAAAGCTGTCGAAATTGTCCTGCTTGATGTGGCAGAAATCTCTTACCTGTCCGATTACTTTGTGATGATGACTGGTTACTCTAAAGTACAAGTGAGAGCGATCGCTGACGCAATTGCCGGACAAGTGGAAATTGACTGGCAACGACGACCCCTCAGAACCGAAGGAAAAGCCGAGGGAACTTGGGTACTCCAAGATTATGGTGATGTTATCGTCCATATCATGATGCCAAGGGAACGGGAGTTTTATAATTTAGAAGCGTTCTGGGGACACGCGGAACGTATTCCCATACCAAACTCCGATAATGTTGGGGGTTAACCAATATGATGCGATCCTCTCTAGAGAATTGCCCAGTTCCTACGGAACAACAACCGCTGAATGAGTACGAAGAGCTAAAAAATGCTTGGCTATTTCGAGATAGTACCCTAAGTTGGGGTAACTACACCCAAAAAATGTTTTGGATTTGGGCTTGGTCTTGGTTAATAGCCGGACCTGTGGCAGCAGCCAGCTTTCCTCCCCAAAAGCAGATTTTTAATTTTCTTCTTTGTGGATCTGGCGCTGCTAGTGTAACTGTAGTGCTAGTATTGGTACGGTTATATTTAGGTTGGTTCTATGTGCGCGATCGCCTTTACAGTCCCACCGTATTTTATGAAGAATCTGGTTGGTACGACGGACAAACCTGGACAAAACCCCCAGAAGTCATGAGCCGCGATCGCCTAATTGTTACCTACGAAATCAAACCCATTTTCCAACGCTTGCAAATTACCTTTGCAGCCTTGGCTCTAATGTATCTTATTGGTACTATAGTTTGGCATTTCTTGTAAATACTTATTAGTCATTAGTCATTGGTAAAACAACCGACAACTGACAACCGACAACCGACAACCGACAACTGACAATTCACAAAATAGATATAAACCCATGACAATGGGAAAACGCACTCAAGCCGCAGCACTGGAAGTCCGGTTGCTGCGTGAAGGTATTATCGAATCTCGGCATATAGTCCAGGCTGTAGTTAGTGATGACCGGGGACGGGTACTTTCCGTTGCTGGTAACGCTGAAACCGCCGCATTTGTCCGTTCTGCCCTCAAACCATTTCAAGCTCTGGCTGTCACCAGTACAGGTACAATGGAACGTTATGGTTTGAGCGATCGAGACTTAGCAATCATCACCAGTTCCCACAAAGGCAGCATGGAACAGGTGAGGCAGGTATTTAACATTCTGTGGCGGGCAGATATTGACATCAATTCCCTGCATTGCCCAATCCCTAAAGATAAACGTAGTTCTCTAGAATATAACTGCTCTGGTAAACATGCAGGAATGTTAGCTGTTTGTCAGCAACGCCATTGGCCATTAACTAACTACTTGGATCGTAAACACCCAGTCCAACAGTTGATTATCACCAAAATAGCCGAATTGCTGCGAATGCCAGCGGAAGAATTTCTCACCGCCCATGATGACTGCGGCGCACCAACATATCTCATGCAACTCAGTCAAATGGCATCACTATATGCTGTTTTATCTTCCAGCAATAGCGTAGATATGGAACGCATTGTCCGCGCCATGAACCATCACCCCACAATGGTAGCAGGTGAAGGGGAATTTGATACAGAATTGATGCGTCTCACTCCTGGTGAACTGGTTAGTAAATCTGGGGCAGAAGGAGTACAGTGTATAGGCAGACTTGGTGAAGGTATGGGATTAGCTATTAAAGTCATGGATGGCTCAAAACGCGCTAAATATGCTGTAGCTATTCACATCCTCCAACAAATGGGTTGGATTACTCCCAGCGTTGCCCAAAGCCTCTCTGAGAAATTTATGAACCTGGGGAAATACAAGCGTTTGGAAGTAATTGGAGAATTATCGCTTTTGTAGTTGACAAACTTTTGACTTCGCGCTATATTGAAGGAGTAGAGAGAAACGCGACGAAGGCGACGCGGGATAGAGCAGCCTGGTAGCTCGTCGGGCTCATAACCCGAAGGTCAGTGGTTCAAATCCACTTCCCGCCACCAAATTAAAAAATAAATCCCTGTAATCCTCCAAGGTTACAGGGATTTGTTTTATGAACGCAGGGACGCAGGGCCTACGCCCAGGAAATAGTCCAAATTCATCTCGTACTTATTCACCACAGGAACGAGGGGATAAAAGTCCAGAATTGAGGCGAAATTCTGCTAGATATGTTTCTAAAACTTGAAATTGGGAAATATTCAAGCTGTAATAAATCCAGCGTCCTTCTTGACGGGAATTTACTAGACTTGCTTCTTTGAGGGTTTTGAGATGAAAAGAAAGTTTTGATTGATTTATTTCTAAAGCATCACATAAATCACATACACATAGTTCACGCTGACGCAGAAGTTCTATAACACTGATTCTAATGGGATCTGATAGGGCATGAAAACCCGATACTATTAAATTGTGAGTGGTAATAGGAGAAGTTAGTGGTTTATTTAAGAGCATTAGGTATCTATCCTGATGATACTTTATTTTATATATAGGCGATCGCCTATATATATTAAGTTTAGTTAAGCAGATGATAAATCCCTGATTTCTTCTATCATGAAGAAATCAGGGAAGATAATATTATTGCTTTTGCTGTAATTCCGCATCAATTAATTTTTGAAATTCCGTCAATAATAGATAAACTCTGGCAATATGCTGTATATTTTTATTAATTGAAATTTGATAGAAAAATGACAACTACAACTGAGCATTTACAAATTTTAGAAAAACGGGTTTGGATTTGGAGAGATTACCAAATTCAATATACTGTGATGGGTACAGGACAGCCTTTGGTACTAATTCACGGTTTTGGTGCATCCATTGGTCATTGGCGCAAAAATATCCCGGTTTTGGCTAATGCTGGTTATCAGGTGTTTGCATTAGATTTGTTGGGATTTGGTGGTTCTGATAAAGCTGTTATAGATTATAGCATGAATGTGTGGGCAGAATTATTAAAAGATTTTTGCAATGCACATATTCAAACACCAGCAATATTTATTGGTAATTCTATTGGCGCTCTTTTAAGTTTAATTGTTTTAACAGAATATCCAGAAATTGCGGCTGGAGGGGTCTTAATTAACTCTGCTGGTGGTTTGAGTCACCGTCCCCATGAATTAAATCCAGTTTTGCGAGTTGTAATGGCAACTTTTAACAAATTAGTGGCTAACCCAGTTACAGGTAAATTCGTTTTTAACCGTATTCGTCAAAAATCGCAAATTCGCCGGACTTTATATCAAGTATATAGCGATCGCACTGCTGTGACAGATGAACTTGTAGATTTACTTTATAGCCCATCTTGTGACCCAGGAGCGCAAGAAGTTTTTGCTTCTATTCTCACCGCACCTCCCGGTCCTAGTCCAGAGGAATTATTACCGAAGTTGAAATTTCCGTTATTAGTAATTTGGGGTGCAGAAGATCCTTGGACACCAATCACGGGAGCGAATATCTATGAAGCAGCGCGAGAAAATGGTCAAAATATTAAAGTTGTTCCTATTCCCGGCGCTGGACATTGTCCCCATGATGAAGTTCCAGATATTGTTAATAGTGAAATTATTGATTGGTTAGGAGAAGTAACGGGTAATGGGTAATTATTAATTTACTGAATTTTAACACGAATATAACCGATAATAATTTTAGTTGGTTTTAAAGGATGAAAATGAAGTCTCCATGCACCTGGAGTCATCCGAATATGCCAACTAAATAATCTTTTTTCTCCATCAAGACATTCAAAAGTTAACTCTTTTTCAAAATTATCTAATCTTGATTTACTTTCTGGTGTTACTTTACTAGCAAAAACATCTTTATTAAAAGTACCTGATATCCATTTTTTAGAATATTCTTCAAGTTCAGATAATTTTTTCATAATTTGTTGGAATATAGGATAACCATTATTAATATTTTCTAATTGTTTCTCTACGGAATCACAAAATTCTAAATGAGGAAATATCTCTTTTCTGTTATTCCATAAATCTAAACCAGAATTAATATTATCATAAAGACGATTTTTAATCCATTCTTCATGTTCAATAACATGATTTTTACTACTTGCGTGTTTAACTTCTATAATTTCTTCCAGTAATTCTCCATCTTCGTTATTTGTAATTTGCAGGAGAGATATAACATTATTATTCCATAATTCATGGGTTTTGAAACTAACAGATAATACCTTTGATGTATGAGTACAAGCATAAATAAATCCTTGAGGGGTTTCATTATAATCTTCACAAGCATATAAGACTTCATTCGACTGAGATTGATCAAAAAATTCATCAAACTCATCAAACTCAAAAAATTGTATACTTAAAATAAAATCCTGTTCAACTTGATCAACATTTTGATCATTAAGCCATTTAGATATAGGATAATTAGAGGCAAGATTAATATTATGAAAACTATTATAACTTAGTAATTGTTGTTGTATTCCTTGTTCTAATGCTTCTCTTAAAGTTTGAATAAAGTTAGACATTAATTCTCTAGCTTTATATTCGTCATTTTTTAAAGTCAAAAGACATAATTCATTAAATACCAGTTGAATATCCATTATTTAATCTCCCACTGGTGCTAATAATGCTCTTGAACTTTTATTCCATTCATCAAAGAAATTTTTAGGAATTATATTAATACGTCCTTTTTTGTCTAATTTAGGAGAAATAATTTTAATTTCATTCATTTGACTTTGTATTTCAAAAAAGTGTAATTGTACATCTTCTGGCTTAATTTTGCCATCATGAACAGCAATTCTTATACCATTTAGAATATGATCACTGTGACTTTCAATGATTAGTTGAATACCATGATTTGCAGCTAAAGCTAATAATTGACCTAGTTGTGATTGTCCAGAAGTGTTGAATGTTAGGAAAAGATTAAAAAAAAGTACCATAATTTGATACAATCTAAAAAAATATAGATAAAGAATTATCAAATTATGCGCTTAAAGAATTTCCCAGAAGTGGTCAAAACAATATTGAAACCATTGCCCAAAAAAGATTATCCAGTTCTGGACACATTTTCATTTGTATCAGTGTGGTTACAGTATGTCATGGATAAAAGTATAGTGAGTATGAGAGATTTATTTCAAAGACTAAATAATCAAGGGATAGATTTAAAAATATCAAATTTTTCCAAGGCAAGTAAAAAGAGAGATACTCAAGTATTTTTGGAGATAATAACTGAATTAAACAATCAACTGAGAAAGAAAAAAGGAAAGGAAGAAACCCAAGCATTATTTCCTATAGATTCAACAATTATTACATTAACAAGTAAATTATTATGGAGTCAAGGATATCATCAAGTAAAACTATTTTGTGGGTTAGATAGTTTGACATCAGAAGTTGGTGGAATGGTGATTCATTTTGGGCAAGGACATGACCATAAATATGGACAAGAAACAGTAGAAGCAATTCCGTCAAAAGGAGTAGGGATAATGGATAGAGGATTTGCATCCTCCGAAAGAATATCTGAATTAAAACAACAAAAAAATAAAGCTTTTGTCTTAAGAATTAAAAATAATGTCACTTTAGAAATGCTAGAAAATGGTAATTGTAAAGTTGGCAAAGATGAAAGAGAAGTGGAAATTAGAGTAGTAGCATTTTGTGATATAGAAACTAAGAGTGAATTTCGTTTAGCAACAAACTTATTAAATGAAGGAGAAGAGCAAGTTAGTAATCAAGAGATTATGGAAATTTACATACAAAGATGGCAAATTGAATTGTTATGGAAATTCTTAAAAATGCACCTCAAGTTAGACAGACTTATGACAAAGAATGAGAATGGAATTAGAATTCAGATAATGTGCTGTTTAATCGCTTATTTGATATTGCAACTAATAGAAATACCGCAAGAATTTGGCAAAACTTTATTAGATAAACTCCGTTATCTTCAGTCCTATATGTGTCAGGAAATAAGTTATGTTCATTGGTTTAGAAAACTTATTTGGATAAGATGAAAAATAGCACTTATAGGCTAAGTTTATTTCAATATGTAAAGTTTTATTACGCTATTCAACATTTCTGGTGATTGTCCTTGAGGGTGAAGATGAGATTCAGGATTCTCAATAATTATCATTGTTCCTGGTTTAGAGGAAAGAATTGCTGTTAGAATGGGTAAAGAATAAGTGACACCAAAACCTACATTAAAAGGAGAATATTCTTTACTAACTCCAACTTTACTAACTCCAAAAGAATATTTTATTGTCATTGCATTGGCAACTTGTCTTATGTTAATATTAATATTGGGACTAATTTCTCCCATCCAAGCATCAACTTGATCTTTTAAACTTTGAGATTTGCTGCGAGGATGACTTAATTCACTAATGGGAATATCTTGATTACCAAATTCATATAAAAAATGTGCCGTATATTCTCCTTTTTTACCTATTTGTCTATGTTTAACAACATCATTTTCAGATAAAGGATAAGATTCCTCTGGTGTAATTCTTTCAGCACCTAAATAGTGAAAATCATCATTAAATAAATTAAATTGATTAACTTGAGCATCATTAATTATTAATGCAATCGGTAGCACATTACTACTAGGAGAATCATAATCAAAATTCCAGATTGTTTGCTGATCATTTTCCCAAGCAATTCCAAAGCTAATTAATTCTTCTTCCGCATTTTCATATAGAGCATCTTCAGCAGTACCTATATAAGCTATCTTATTATCAAGTTTTATCCCATTATTAGGTAAATAATCTGTTATATAAGCATAGCGTAATAAAACTAATGATTGAATTATAGAAGATTTACCTGTACTATTTAAACCAGAAATTAAGGTAAGAGGTTTAAAATCAAAATTTTCATCTGCAAATGCTTTGAAGTTTTTTAAATGTAATTTTTTGATCATGATAATATACTTTGAATAATTTCTTGAATATGTTTAAATCGTTCTTTGACGCTGTTAGCATCTCCAGCACTTTTATATAAAATACCATCAAATTTACCATCTTCTTGCTCTTTTAATAAAACTTCATATAAATCTTCTTTTCTTTGTTTAACAATATTGATTTCCTGATCATCTAATTTAGCAAGATTGATTGACCATGCTTCCAATAATGCTTTATTAATAGGATATCTTTTTATGGTAGATAGTTTTGGTTTTCTAAATGCTTGTTTATCAAATAAATCATAAGCAAGATTCATGATTAACAAAAATCTTTGTTTAATGTTCTCTATTTCAGAATCATCCATTTGATTCATTTCAGTCATTTTTTTATCTAAAAAATAATCATAATCTTTAAAATCCAGGTTATCTATATTACTCGTCATTAAAGATAAAACTTTTAAAATACATTCTTGGTCAATCATCCTTTTATCTTTAATTCCCTTATCTGTTGTTTTTTTAAATTCTGGAGATTCAGCAAGTTCTTTTAATAAATTTGTGATTTTATTTGAAGAGTTTTTAGCATAACGCATTTCCTGAGCAGAAAGTGCAGTTCCTCCTTGATTAATCCGTTTAAATATATTAAAAGTAATTTCGGGTGATGTTCCTCTTAAAAGTAAATATACTGTTAGTTTTGTTTCTTTAATTCTTCTTTTCCAACGAGGTGTAAGTTCCTGATATTTTTTACCATGTAAATCAGTGAAAAAATCTAATCCATTCAGATTAAAACTTTGATCAGTGACAAATTCCTTAAATGTTGTTATTCTTTGGATTCCATCTATGACTAACCATTGATCATCATTAGTTGCATCAATATAAAAAGCAGGTAAAGGAATTTGCAATAAAAGAGATTCAATTAACCGACTTTTTGCAGTTCTAGTCCAAATACCTTCTTTTCGTTGAAATTCAGGTGTGATCATTCGATGATTATTTAATCTGTCCAGAATTTGCTGTACGGTCATGATATTAGTTCCCATACTAATGCAAGTCGGATCAAATCCTTGAGAAAGAGTTGGTTCTTCTTCTTCCTCTTCCTCTTCAATATCTATATCTTCCTCATATTCTGAATTAATATTATTTTGTTGCAAATAGTTTGTTTCTGTCATAATTATATTCTTAAATTATTGCTTGTACTTCCTCTACTAATGTATTTTGCCCTCGACGGGATACCAAAATAAATCTCCATCTACAAATATATTTGGAGCATTAGCAAACAGATAATCTCAGTTTTGCTGAATTTCTACAAGAATAGGAAACTGAATTGTGTTATTTGCCACCAGTCGTCCGTCACAATCTGGGTAAATGACCTCTAGCTGGGCTGGTGCGGCGATTTGTGAAACCATAACCCTATCCTCAGCAAGATTTTTTCTAATTATCTACTAAATCAAGAAAATATAAAGTGATATCCTGGTTAGAAAATTAAGATGATTGATACTTTACTATAACCTGAGTAAAGATAGTATTATTAAGGATTGTTTCACTGTGTAACCTTTCCTTAGCCTGTCAATATGTCAGAAAATCTAGCTGCTTCTTTAAACGATGTGCTTCCAAACGCTCACAATAGCCAGAATACTATCCGCATTCGGGGCGCTAGGCAGCATAATCTGAAAAATATTGATTTGGAATTGCCCCGCGATCGCTTAATTGTCTTTACTGGCGTTTCCGGTTCGGGTAAGTCTTCTTTGGCGTTTGATACCATTTTTGCCGAAGGTCAACGCCGTTACGTAGAATCCCTCAGTGCCTATGCTCGGCAATTTTTGGGACAGTTGGATAAACCTGATGTGGAAGCCATCGAAGGTTTAAGTCCGGCAATTTCCATTGACCAAAAATCAACTTCCCATAATCCCCGTTCGACGGTGGGGACGGTGACGGAAATTTATGATTATTTGCGGTTGTTATACGGTCGCGCTGGTGAACCCCATTGTCCCATCTGCGATCGCTCTATTGCCCCTCAGACCATTGACCAGATGTGCGATCGGATCATGGAACTTCCCGACCGTACCCGCTTCCAAATTTTAGCCCCTGTAGTCCGGGGAAAAAAGGGAACTCACCGCAAATTAATTTCTGGTTTAGCCGCCCAAGGATTTGTCCGCATTCGGGTAAATGGAGAGGTGCGAGAGCTATCTGATTCCATTGAGTTAGATAAAAATAACACACATACTATAGAACTGGTTATTGATAGATTAGTTAAAAAAGATGGTATTCAAGAGCGTTTGGTAGATTCTCTGGCAACTTGTCTTAAGCAATCTAACGGAATCGTCACAATTGAAGTATTAAAAGATACATTTGATAAAATAGCGCTGGAGCGACCTGATAGTAAGTATATAGCAACTGAGGCAGAAAATCAAGGTATTTCAGAACAAGAATTACCCAAAGAAATGGTATTTTCGGAAAACTTTGCTTGTCCCGAACATGGTGCGGTAATGGAAGAATTATCCCCCCGATTGTTTTCTTTTAATTCCCCTTATGGTGCTTGTCCTCATTGTCATGGGATTGGGACTTTAAGAAGATTTTCCCCGGAATTGGTTGTACCTAATCCAGATTCGCCAATGTATGCAGCGATCGCACCTTGGTCAGAAAAAGAAAACTCATATTATTTGGAATTGCTGTATGCTGTCGGCTTAAATTATGGCTTTGAATTACAAACTCAATGGGGGAAGTTAACACCCGAACAGCAAAAAGTTGTTTTGTATGGAGAAGAAAACAAGAAAAATACAGAAGAGAAAAAGCAGGGTTTCAAAGGTGTTATTCCCATTTTACAAAGACAGTATGAAGGGGGAACAGAATTAGTCAAACAGAAGTTGGAAGAATATTTAATTGACCAACCCTGCGAAGTTTGTGGTGGGAAAAGATTAAAACCCGAAGCCTTAGCTGTGAAGTTAGGACAATATGGAATTTTAGATTTTACCAGTGTTTCTATTCGAGAATGTCGGGAGAGGATCGAAAAATTAAAATTGAGCGATCGCCAAACCCAAATCGCCGATTTAGTTCTCCGAGAAGTTAAAGCCAGATTACAATTTTTATTAGATGTAGGCTTAGATTACCTCACCTTAGATCGTCCCGCCATGACATTATCAGGTGGAGAAGCCCAACGCATTCGATTAGCCACACAAATCGGTTCAGGACTAACAGGAGTTCTTTACGTTTTAGACGAACCCAGCATCGGTTTACATCAACGAGATAACGGACGATTACTCAAAACCTTAACCAAATTACGCGACTTAGGAAATACCTTAATCGTCGTCGAACATGACGAAGAAACTATCCGCGCCGCTAACTATATAGTTGATATTGGTCCTGGTGCCGGCATTCATGGCGGAAATATTATTTCCGAAGGCAGTTTAGAGAATTTATTAAATGCAGAAGAGTCTTTAACTGGTGCTTACCTATCAGGAAGAAGAGTCATCAATACTCCAGTCAAAAGAAGAGAAGGAAATGGTCGCGCCTTAACTATTAAAAATGCCCATCGCAACAACCTACAAAATATAGATGTAGAAATTCCCTTGGGAAAACTTGTTTCCGTTACAGGAGTTTCCGGTTCAGGAAAATCTACCTTAATTAACGAATTACTTTATCCATCCCTACAACATCATCTCCTCAAAAAAGCTCCTTTGCCCAAAGATATAGATGAAATCAAAGGTTTAAACTGTGTTGATAAAGCCATTGTCATTGACCAATCACCCATAGGTAGAACTCCCCGTTCCAACCCCGCAACCTATACAGGAGTTTTCGATATTATTCGTGATGTTTTTTCCCAAACCACAGAAGCCAAAACCAGAGGATACAAACCTGGACAATTTTCTTTTAATGTCAAAGGTGGACGATGCGAAGCTTGTAGTGGACAAGGTGTAAATGTCATCGAAATGAACTTTTTACCTGATGTTTATGTGCAATGTGAAATTTGCAAAGGTGCGAGATATAACCGCGAAACTCTCCAAGTTAAATATAAAGATAAATCAATTTCCGATGTTTTGAATATGACAGTTGAAGAAGCATTAGATTTTTGTCAAAACATTCCCAAAGCCGTAACGAGATTACAAACATTATTTGATGTTGGTTTGGGTTATGTGCAATTAGGACAACCAGCCACAACCTTATCCGGTGGAGAAGCCCAACGGGTGAAATTAGCCACAGAATTATCTCGACGTGCCACAGGAAAAACACTTTATTTAATAGATGAACCAACCACAGGATTATCTTTTTATGATGTTCATAAATTATTAGATGTTCTCCAAAGATTAGTAGATAAAGGCAATTCCATTTTAGTCATTGAACATAATTTAGATGTGATTCGTTGTTCCGATTGGGTCATAGATTTAGGACCAGAAGGTGGAGATAAAGGTGGAGAAATGATTGCGGCAGGAACACCAGAAGAAGTGGCGAAAAATCCCCGTTCTTATACTGGTCAATATTTACAGCAGGTATTGGCACAATATCCAGCGGTGGGGTGATTTTTTCTCATGCAAAGACCCAAAAAAAGAAAAAAATAAGACGTGAGGCTAGAATATTAATGCACAATAAAAAAGTAACGAGTTATGAATAAGGAGAAACTCAATGAATGATCAGGAGTTAGAAATTCTCCTAAATAATATGGAATCAGATCGAGTGGAACGTAAGGCTTCAATATCCGATAGAGGTAAACTTTGTGAAGCAATTTGTGCATTTGCTAACGATTTACCCAATCATCAAAAATCAGGAGTTTTATTTATTGGGGTTAATGATAATGGAACTTGTGCAAACCTGACCATAGATGATAAACTTCTGCTGACAGTTTCAGGTATGCGGGATGATGGCAACATTTTACCTTTTCCATCAACGATTGTCCAAAAACGCAATATTGGCGGATGTGAACTGGCAGTTGTAATTGTCGAACCATCGGATGCTCCTCCTGTACGTTTTAAGGGACGAGTTTGGATTAGAGTAGGCCCCCGCAGAGCTACTGCAACAGCAGAAGAAGAACGTCGTTTAGCTGAAAAAAGACGTTCCAAAGATTTACCTTTTGATTTAAGACCTTTAACATCAGCAAGTTTAAATGATCTCGATTTAGAAATTTTTCGTCGAGTTTATTTACCCTCATCTTTAGCAAATGATGTTTTGCAAGAAAATCAACGTTCAGTTGAACAACAACTCAAATCAATGCGGTTTGCCACAATTGATGCGTTATCTAAACCAACTATTTTGGGTGTATTAGTTATTGGTAATGACCCTAGACAATTCGTTCCCTGTGCCTATATTCAATTTCTTCGTATTGGTGGTACTGAGTTAACTGATCCAATTAAAGATCAAAAAGAAATTGGTGGTGCGCTTCCAGATTTGTTGCGGATGCTCGACGAAATTTTTCAAGTTAATATATCTGTTGCTACTGATATTACAGCCCAACCAATTGAGTTACAACAACCTGATTATCCCATAGTTGCCTTACAACAATTAGGAAGAAATGCAGTGATGCACCGTACCTATGAAGGGACAAATGCACCAGTCAGAATTACCTGGTTTAATGATCGCATCGAAATTCAAAATCCTGGTGGACCTTTTGGTCAGGTAAATCGGCAAAATTTTGGTCAACCAGGGATAACTGACTATCGCAATCCTCACCTGGCTGAAGCAATGAAAAATCTTGGTTATGTGCAGAGATTTGGTTTAGGAATTGAACTTGCTCGTCAGCAACTTCTAAAAAATGGTAATCCCCCTCTGGAATTTACTGTGGAAGATGCCCATGTTTTGGTAACACTGAAGAAAAAATCATGAATGCAAAGATTATTGCTTTCTTTAATAACAAGGGAGGAGTTGGTAAAACTTCCTTAGTCTATCACTTGGCCTGGATGTATCAAGACTTAGGATTGCGAGTAGTTGCTGCTGATCTAGACCCCCAAGCTAACCTTACTACTGCTTTTTTAGATGAGGAACGCTTGGAACAAATTTGGTTAGGAAATAGTGAACCAACAACTGTCTTTGATTGTGTACAACCATTATTAAAAGGTATTGGTGATATTGATAATCCACATTTAGAATATATCCCAGAATCTGAAAACTTAGCTCTTTTAGTTGGAGATTTAGCTCTTTCTGGTTTTGAAGATGAGCTTTCAGCACAGTGGCCTAATTGTCTTGGTGGAGGTGGGCAAGAAAGGGCTTTCCGCGTAATTTCTGCTTTCTGGAGGATTCTCCAACAAACAGCCGTTAAACACCAAGCAAATGTAATATTGATGGATTTGGGACCCAATTTAGGAGCAATAAATCGTGCAGCCTTAATTGCTGCTGACTATGTTGTTGTTCCCCTTGCACCAGATTTATTTTCTCTCCAAGGCTTGCGTAACCTTGGACCCACATTAAGAACTTGGCGTGCAGAGTGGCAAGAAAGGTTATCCAAAACAAATTCTTCAGGTAAAAAAAGTTTAGCAAAGGATTTACAACTTCCCCAAGGAACAATGCAACCTGTTGGTTATATTGTTTTACAGCACTCAGTTAGATTAGATCGTCCAGTTAAAGCTTATGAACGTTGGATTGCTCGTATCCCCACAGTTTATAGAGAAGATGTTTTAGATCAGCCTGGTGAAAATATAATTTCTATCGAAAATGATCCCAATTGTTTAGCCTTACTTAAAAACTACCAAAGTTTGATGCCAATGGCTCAAGAAGCTCATAAACCGATGTTTTACTTAAAACCTGCTGATGGTGCTATTGGCGCTCATACTAAGGTAGTGAGAAATGTTCATGAAGATTTTCAAAAATTAGCTTATAAAATAGCCGAAAGGACACAAGTTGACATTCCCCAAATATAATTAATAAGTAGTGAGACAGAATTAATTACACAATGTCATTGGGAATGAAACGAAGTGAAATGAAGCAATCGCCAGGGTTGTGATTGCTTCCCTTCCCTCGCAATGACTGTAAATATTTTTGTCCAATTACTTACTGTATTAATCAATAGGAAAATAATGATCAAGGATTTATAAAACATCCTCTAAGACAATTACGTCAAAATCGCGCCACCCATTAACCGCTCATACCTATACCTTAACTCATCCTGCATTAATGGCCAACGCGCTAAACTTGCATCCATATCAATCACTTTTTCTGCTGCTTGTCGCGCTAACAGCAAAATGTCCTCATCTTCCACCAAACTAGCTAAAGTAAAATCTGCTACACCAGATTGACGAGTTCCCATCACCTCCCCAGGACCGCGAAACCGCATATCCATTTCTGAGATGAAAAAACCATCTTGGGACTGTTCTAACACCTTCAACCGTTTTTGTGCATCAGGATTTCGGGTACTACTCATCAGTAAACAATAAGATTGTGCTGCACCCCGTCCCACTCGTCCCCGCAATTGGTGCAATTGTGATAAACCGAATCTTTCCGCGTGTTCAATTAGCATAACTGTGGCATTAGGCACATCCACACCCACCTCAATTACAGTGGTAGAAACAATAATTTGAGTTTCATTATCACGAAATTTATTAATTGCTTCTTCTTTTTCTGCTGAAGTCATGCGTCCATGCAATAACCCAACTTGAAAATCAGGAAACACACTTTCTTGTAACTTCTGATGTTCATCTACAGCCGAACGCAAATCTAGTTTTTCCGATTCTTCTACCAATGGTAAAACTATATAAACTTGTCTACCTTGGACAACTTCTCGCCGGATTAAATCGTAAGCTTGGGGACGTTGTTGTCCACTTAACATCGTCGTTTTAATTTGTTGTCTTCCCGGTGGTAATTCATCAATTTGACTAACATCTAAATCCCCATGTACAGTTAATGCTAAAGTGCGGGGAATAGGAGTTGCTGTCATCGTTAAAACATGAGGTTGTTCGCCTTTTTGCTGTAACTTTGCCCTTTGTTCTACCCCAAACCGATGCTGTTCATCTATTACTACTAAACCCAAACGTTGAAAATTAACTTTATCTTGAATTAAGGCGTGTGTTCCTACTAATAAAGGTAATTCACCTGTTTCTAACTGAGCATGAATTTCTCGCCTTTTGGCTACTTTTGTCGAACCTGTTAATAATTCAACTGGTAAATGCAGGAGATTAAACCAACTTACTAATTTACGATAATGTTGTTCTGCTAATACTTCAGTAGGTGCCATTAATGCCGCTTGATAACCTGATTGAATTGCTGCCAAAATAGCAATAACAGCAACAACAGTTTTCCCTGAACCAACATCACCTTGAACTAAGCGATTCATAGCAACAGGTTTTTGTAAATCGGTGAGAATTTCATTTACAACTCTCTGTTGTGCGCCGGTCAGTTGAAAAGGGAGAATTTCGTCAAATTGTTCTAATAATTTGCCTGTGGGTGCAAGTATGGCACTGGTTTGAATTTCTCGCGCTTTTTTTTGTCGTTGCAGTAAGCCAAGTTGTAAGTAGAAAAATTCATCAAATACTAACCGACGACGGGCAATTTTTAAAGAGTCACTATCTTTAGGAAAATGAATATTCGGAATTGCCTCTTTCAATTCCATCAAAGCATATTTTTCTCGCAAACCTTTAGGTAAAGGATCTTTTAAATTCACTGCTGCTGTTAAAGCTGTCATTACAGCCTGTCTGACTGTATTAGCCATTACTCCTTCAGTTAAGGCATAAATAGGGACAACTCGCCCAATAGTTACAGAATCAATAGGATCTCCTGGATTTGCCAAAACTTCTAATTCTGGATTATCCAAAGTTAAACCATATTTACCACCTTTGACTAATCCACAAGCTGCCAACATACTACCTACAGGATAGTTGCGTTTTAAACTTTCTTGCCAACCACGACTACTAAAACGCGCCCCTGCGTAAAAACGGGTAACTTTAATTTGTCCGGTATTGTCTTTTAAAATTAATTCTAAAATTGATAATTTTTTATTTTTAGGACTGGTAAAAAAATTAAATCTTTTGACTGTCGCTATGATAGTTACTGTTTCCCCTCCTTCTAATTCACTAATATTCACCTGACGGGCATAATCAATATGATCACGAGGATAATAAAACAGTAAATCACGAACAGTATGTAAATCCAACCGCGCTAAACTATCAGATTTTCTAATGCCAATTTCTGGTAAATCTCTAAGTTTTTTATCCAGTGTTGGTGCTAATTTTTTACTAATTTCGGCAACAATTGGCGTGGTGGGATGTTGATTTTTAGATTCGTAATTTGTTTTGGCTTCTTCTGTTTCTAGTTCTTGCTGAAGTTGATTAAGATATCTTCTGACTTCTGCTATCAAATGTTGTCTTTCGGGTAATGTTAAATTTGGATAATTAGCAAATTGCATTCCTACTTGATGCCAGGGGAGTCTTTCTTTTGGTGGTAAGGCAGTTGGGAAGTTACCAAAAGTCAAACACAGAAATTCACTAAAGCGATATTGCTTACCTACTAAATCTATAAAGCCTTTTTCGGCTTCAAATGCTAAGGCTTTATGTAATCTTATCCAATCGGGTATTTCATTAGTCATTGGTCATTAGTCATTGGTTATTAGTTATTAGTCATTGGTTACTAATCCTCAAACCAACTGGCACGCCAGGCGGCTTCGGCTTCAGCAATTTTAAGTTCTCGTTGCCTTTTTTGATATTCTCGTCCTAGTTTATTCAATTGCATTAAAATATTACGAATTCCTTTGCGCTCTGCCAATAGTGTCGCTTCAGCAAATTCTATTTCTCCTAGTCGTAAGTGAATAGCCATAATCTGAGTCAGACTAGAATCTTCTGAATCTTCCTCATCACTAATTTCTATCACTAAGTTTAATAGATTAGGAGGGCTAGGTATCATATTACTAGAACCCTCTGAGGAAGCAGCAGCAGCGGTGGCTGCGACTAAAATTGGTTCTGGTAGTTTTTTGGGGAGAACTCCGGTTTTTTGGATTAAAATATTAGCTGCTTGTGAGACTTTTTTCAAAGTTTCTTGAATTACTTCTTCTAAATCTTGTTGCCATTCAACTAGTTCTATGGGATTAGAAGGATCTAAGGCTTTAGGTTGTTGTTCGTTTTCTTCATTTTCTTCGTTCTCTTCATTTTCTGCTTCAATGTTCTCTTGTTCTTCAGTTTCTATAACTGCTTCTGTTTGGGTAACTTCTGGGGGTTGAATATAACTAATTAATTCTTTAGCAGCTTGTTGACTGAATTTACGAATGCCTTGTTGTAATTTTTGCCTTTGATTTAGTGATAAGTTCAAAAATTCATCAGGATATCCCTGGGTACACAGGTAATAACTAGCTAAAATCAATTGCTTTTGTAAGGCTGATCCGAGTATATTTATATATCTAGCATAAGCTAAATTGAGTTCGTGAGCGATCCCACTAATCGCCTCTTTTAAGTCAGTAATATCTTTTTCTATCCGTTCAATTGCTCTAGCCATAAGTTTAAGTTTGTTAGTTGTCAGTTGGCTTCTATAGTCCAAATATACGGAATTTTCAATAAATCATCATCATTTAAATAAAATACAGGCCAGCGTGTTGTACGTGACCTGTAAATACATAGAGTTATTAGTCAAAGGTAAAAGTCCATAATCAGCAGCCAATTATTAAATACATATTCTTAACAACTGACCACTGACCACTAACCACTGACTAAAAACAAAATTACTTAGCACCAATTTGGGCAGCAACTTCATCAGCAAAGCTCATTTCTTTCTTTTCGATACCTTCACCGAGTACATAACGCACAAAGCGACTAACTTTAATTTCTTCGCCAACAATGGATTTTACTTGCTTCACCAAGTCTTCCACCGAAATACTTTGATCACGGATAAAAGGTTGATCTAGTAAAGTCATTTCTTTGAGACGTTTCTCAATTCTGCCTTGAACAATCTTTTCTTTGATGTTCTCTGGCTTATTACCCAAGTCGTCCTTACCCATTTCGATGTCTTTTTCTTTGGTGACAACTTCGGCTGGAATTTTATCTATACTAACGTACTCGACATTAGGACAAGCGGCCACTTGCATGGCGGCGTTCCGTGCCAAGTTTTGGAACTCTTCCTGGGTAGCAGGTGCAGCAGTTTGAGAATTTAATTCCAATAATACACCAACTCGACCACCAGTATGAATGTAGCTATCTGCTATTCCTGGTGTGTCAGTGGTAAGAGAGAAATTCACAAAGCGCCGAACTTGAATATTTTCACCAAGGGTAGCAATAGTTTCCTTGATAAATTCATCAACAGTAACGCCGGACTTTTCAATATAGGGTTGAGACAATAAAGACTCAACACTATCAGCATTTGCAGCTTGTTTTGCCAGGTTCTTAACTAAGGATTTGAAAGCTTCATTGCGGGCAACAAAGTCTGTTTGGCAGTTTACCTCTATGAGTACACCTACCTGACCACCGGGCTGAATGTAAGTCTCTACTAGACCTTCTGCGGCAATGCGAGCGCTTCCTTTATCAGCTTTAGCAATACCTTTTTGCCGCAGCCAAGTTGTGGCTGCCTCGACATTACCTTCATTTTCCTTCAGTGCCTTTTTGCAGTCCATCATGCCAGCACCGGTTTTTTGGCGTAGCTCTTGGACGAGTTTTGCAGATATTTCCGCCATATTGCCTCAATTCTTAACTTGACAGATACAAATATTATTCAAGATTATCAGACGATCAGGACTCATTTGAAAATCATTTAAGGGACTTCCAATCAAAAAAAACCCCAATCTTTAGTATAGATTTAGGGGTAAAGCGCAATGCTAAACCCCTACTTATTTGCTACTAAAAAATTGGCTAATTTATTCTTTGGTATGCCTTAATCCCGATCATAGATGCTTATGCTTCTTCTTCTGACTCAGTGCTATCACTTTCATCATATTCGTAGTCTTCGTCAGCGTAATCATCGTAGTCTTCTTCCGCTTCTAGCTGACCGTGACGACCTTCATAGATAGCATCTGCTAATTTACCGACAATTAGCTTAATGGATCTGATTGCGTCGTCGTTGGCTGGGATCGGAATATCTACAACGTCTGGGTCACAGTTGGTATCCAACATGGATACAATGGGAATCCCCAATTTTTCGCATTCTTGAACTGCGTTATATTCCCGCTTCTGGTCAACAATAACCACGATATCGGGAACTTTCCTCATGTTTTTAATGCCGCCCAAATATTTTTGTAGCTTCGTCATTTCCCGACGCAGCATGGAGGCTTCTTTCTTTGGTAATAAATCCAGTGCGCCGCTTTCTTCTCTCCGTTCTAAATCTTTGAGACGCTCGGCTCTGGTTTTAATGGTTGCCCAGTTGGTGAGCATTCCACCCAACCAACGTTGGTTAATGTAGTGAGAACCGCAACGGAGGGCTTCTTGGGCAATAATTCCGGCTGCTTGGCGCTTAGTGCCAACAAACAGGAATTTTTTACCTTGCTCTGATTGAGTTCGCATATAGTTATACGCGTTATCCATTAACTGGGCTGTTTGCACCAAGTCAATAATATGTACACCATTTCGTGAGGTGTAGATATAAGGGGCCATTTTGGGGTTCCAACGTCTGGTCTGGTGACCAAAGTGAACTCCTGACTCCATCATTTGAGCCAAGGAAACTACTGGCATATTTTTTTACTCCTATTCGGGTTAAACCTCCATCTAGGTGTATTTCTCAGTTTTAAGAAACACCCGAATTCCCAGATGTGCGGATTTTAGACAACTGTACTAGGGTAACACATTTTTTGGTGAACATGGATTTTTTGTAAAAGGTAGGAGTCAGGAGTATGGCTAACGCCACGCTGCGCTATCAGGAGGAAGAAAGAAGAAATCGTTTTCACCAATTACCAATTACCTGTTCCCTTTTTTTAGTGATAATGGAAATTGCGGATTTGTGGAGATAGAGAAGAAAATGACTAAGCTACGGGTGGGTTTGCTGTTTGGTGGACGTTCTGGAGAACATGAGGTTTCAATAATTTCGGCGCGGGCGATCGCTCATGCCCTCAGTTTAGAAGAAAATGCTCATAAATACGAAGTTTTACCTTTCTACATTCAAAAGAATGGCAGTTGGCAAGCAGGAGTTACTGCACAACAGGTTTTAGCATCTGGTGTTCCCCTCGAAATCTCCTCCATAACCCCTAATTTATGGCAATTTCCCCCAGAAACTCAAGAAGTTGATCTCTGGTTTCCCGTGCTTCACGGTCCTAATGGCGAAGATGGCACAATTCAAGGGTTACTAACTTTGATGCAAGTTCCCTTTGTGGGTTCTGGAGTCTTGGGTTCAGCAGTGGGAATGGATAAAATTGCCATGAAAATGGCTTTTGCCCAAGCGGGATTACCTCAAGTAAAATATATTGCTGTGACGAGGGCGCAAGTTTGGTCAAATGCTTGCGTATTTCCCAAGCTGTGTGATGAAATTGAAGCCACATTGGGCTATCCTTGTTTTGTCAAACCTGCTAATCTGGGTTCATCGGTGGGAATTGCCAAAGTGCGATCACGTCAAGAATTAGAAACAGCTTTAGATAATGCTGCCAGCCATGATAGACGAATTATTGTCGAAGCCGGAGTTGTAGCCAGAGAAGTCGAATGTGCCGTTTTAGGTAACGACAACCCCAAAGCCTCCGTTGTTGGTGAAATTACCTTTAATAGTGATTTTTACGATTACGAAACCAAATATACCCCTGGGAAAGCGGATTTATTCATTCCCGCCAATTTACCAGATAGGGTGGCACAGCAAATTCAAGACACGGCTTTACAAGCCTTTGCGGCTGTAGATGCGGCTGGTTTATCCAGGGTAGACTTTTTCTATGTAGAAACTACCGGAGAACTTTTTATTAATGAAATTAACACTTTCCCAGGGTTTACCTCCACAAGTATGTATCCCCAACTCTGGGCTAATACTGGTATACCCTTTGCCCAATTAGTACATCAGTTAATTCAACTAGCGATCGCCAGACATTCTCCCATTAATTAGGTGGATTAGGGCTAGGAGATAGCGGATTAGTTAAGAGAACTCCACAAAAAAGATGATCCAATCTTGTGGGATGGGCATCTTGCCCGTCCTTGTATTATTAGCGGGCTTTTCGTCCCGCACCACAAGAAATTTTGGGATATTTTTTTAATTGGAGAACTCTAAAAGGGGAAAATATTTCTTTTTCCTCTTGTCATAAATATGATTTATGTGATTAATGTGATGAATAATGAACAAGAGTTAAAAAAAAAGCGAAACAGTGGAAAAATTATAGTAAATCTACTGAAAAAATATCCTGTAATCTGGTTTTTGAGTTTGTTACTAATTCCGATAGGAGTTGTAATTATTGCCTATAATCAACTGATTTATATTGGCTATGTGCCACAGGTAGAAAAGGCAGAAACTCCATACATCCCTGTACAATCAACCATTTCTACATTTTCCGATCCTAGTAACCCCCTACCTCTATGGTTGATCATTGCAGTCATCTTCTGCTGTTCCAGCGGTTCGTTTGTAATTTTCTACCTATTACAAAATTCCAAAGAAAGCACAAGAACTAGTCAACGCCATCACCATAGTCAAAAAATGCCCTCCCGGAAGCGTTATCAATCCACTAATAGCAAAAATTTGCTCATAATTTCGCCTCCAGAGAAAATTTATCCCCTCAATACCAATACAGCATTTATCAGAGACCGACAAGATTCACGATTTCTCTAAAAATTTGGCAATACAAGACTTTCAAGAAAATGCCAACTTGGCAACCAAGTGTTAATTACCTAAGTTACATTAATGCAAGATAAACAACTTCAATTCTGTGGTTATTAACGTTTACTAAATATTGATTATTTCAGATAATCCCTTAATTTATGCTCACATTTTTGAGCATAAATAACAATGATTTATAAACACTTGATTGACCATTAATTGAATCAAAAATAATCACAATAATCAGATTTGACATTTGCTGCAAAGGGAATATTAACCGCATATCAATACTGTCGTTGTTAAATCAACCCCCCTAAATAACTGGCAGTATTTATATATGTTCCCAAACGCTACAGCAGTAAATGTAGAGTGGGAGATTTTAGGCTTTTGGTATGCCTTCTCCCACTCTCTTTTTATTTATATGAATATTTTAATAGTCAATTTTGCAGTAGATTATGCAACTCAAGTCGAGTATGACTACAACAGTTTCAAAAATGCTTACAACTCTGGAGCAACACTCTACTAATACAGCAGTTCCCGGTGTTACGGGGTACAAATATTAATGATAAAACTCTTGTGGTGCGGGCATCTTGCCCGCTATGTGTACGTCATAACAGAAGGAAGGGCTGCAATACTACTCGGTTAAGCCTTTTTTGGGCATTATAAACAACGATATTTCAAGAGTTTTAGCCTACTTGATTTCCTTAACCGAGCAGTATTGGGAAGGGCTGTGTTTTCAAAATTTCTAACATCGTAGGGGCAAACCCCCAGTGGTTGCCCTGAGAGGGTTTTGGCGCAGGTACGGAAAATTACCTGAATTTCTATCATTAGTCAATTTTCAAAATTCAACAGAAATTGGTCTCTTTTAAAAACTCCAAAATTGCTGCATTCACCACATCAGCAGAACCAGTTGACGCATCATGATAACAGTTTTGTAAAATTTGTAAGCGAGAATTAGGCAGATGTTGATGTAATTTTTCTCCATGACTAACAGGAAACCAACTATCTTGATCACCCCATAAAACTAAAGTTGGACATTCAATATTTTTGAGATTTTTTTGAATATCACTCAACATACTTGGCTGTTTTGTTCGCAAATTCTCAATTTCTTGAGCAGCAATTTGTAAATCTTCGGCAACTTTTACCAAAGTTCCTGGAATTTCAATAAATGGATAAGTAATCCAGTAAATATCTTCCTCTGTTAATAATGAAGGATCATATAATACCTTACGTCTTTCTGTTCCCATGACTTCTCTGACTATCGGTGCAAACCAATATGCAAGACGTAAATAATCAATTGCATGGATAATCTCTATTGGTGTTTGTGCCAGTAAACCCATAGACCAATGAGGTAAAGTTTCTGTAAAAATAGGAGCGTTAATTACTACTAAGCGTCCGATTAAATCAGGACTTTTACCAGCTAATCCCAGAGAAATTAATGCGCCTATAGATTCTGCCACAATGATGGGTGGTTCATCACATAAAGCTTGAATAATGCGTTTTAATTCAATAATTTGATGTCCATTTTCTTCTCGACGGAATACAGGCTTTTCAGAAAAACCAAACCCTTTAAAATCACAACAAATTACCCGAAAATGTTGAGATAATGGTTCAATACTATGCCGCCAATTATAACTCCAACTGCCTAAACCATGTAATAAAATCAGCGGTGTCCCGTTACCTTTTTCACCATAGGCTATTTGAATTGGATAACCTTGAGAATCGTGAATAATGAGATATTGCCGCCCTTGAGGAAAATTATCTTGCCACCAATCTTTCATGATTTTATAGATAAGTCATTTAACTACCAGTAAAAATTTGCCATAATATTCTTATTAATATCACGGGTATGGATATTAAAACAATAGCCAGTACAAATAATCCGATACTAAAAATGAGGATAAATGATTTATCTCCCTTTTGATTTTGATACGGAGATTTTAACGCTTCTTCCAATAAAATGATATTGTAATTATTCGCTCTCCAAGCAAAATCAAACAAATCTCCTAACATGGGAATAGCCCCAACTAAGGAATCTACAATCACATTCATTACCATCCGTCCTAATGTGGCTGTGGGTACGCCTAATTGTGCAGATTCAATGATAATATAAAATGAGAATATTAATCCTAAAGCATCACCACCTATGGGTAGTAATCCAATAATTGGATCTAACCCGACTCCTATTGGTGTTCCAGGAATGGTAATTATATTATCTAATAGTCCACTAAGTTGACGTAGACGCTTTAGTCTCGGTGCATAACCATCGAGTGTAATTACAAATGGTTCAGACGAATTAGGCATTATTAATTATTTCCACTTTATTGGTGATCAAATCTACTATTACTTCATTTCTCCAACCAAAATCTTTTCATAGTCATCTAGAAAATTTGTAGCTAGGTTGACTGTTATTTTACTGTAATTACAAAGATTGTCTTCTTTTTTAATTCTTAATTCTTAATTTTGAATTGTTCATGTCTTTACCAACAGTTACATTTAATTGGTGTCCGACGAGAAGAACGAAAGCACTCATCCATAACCATAACATTAAAACAAAAAAGGACGGATTTTTTTGCTGGGAATTTGCTGAATTCTATCTAATGCTGTCATAGCTGTACGTAATACAGCAACGAAGCCTTTATAAATTACGATTGCTATTAGACCTGGAGGACGTTGATTCATGATTTATTTTTACTTACTTATAAATATTTAGAGTCTTAGTGTAAGTTGGAGTTTTGTATCTGTTTGGGTATTTATCGTATTATCACTTATTTGCAATTTTAATGGTAAGTATTTTATAATTGATTCAGATAGTTTTGTAACAGTCAAAATGTCTGATCGATTAAATACACTTCTAAATGATGTTTATCTTGTTACCAAGAAAGGATAATGTCAAACTGCTCTATTCACTAACTATTAACTACTCCTAGCTAAAATAATGACCGAAAATATTGATAAATCTACCCATTTAACCCAAAAGTGGTTAACTGAAATTCAGTTTCTGACACAACAGATGAAGCAATTTCAGCGCGAACGAGATGAAGCTTGGGAAAGTTCGCAAAAATGGCGACAGCTTTATAATACAGAAGCAGAGCAAAGACGTGCAGATACCAGAATGCACCAAGAAGCAATCGCATCTATAAAGGCTGAAGTCCAAAAATTTTCGGGTGTTAATGGGGAAACCGGAACTGATATGACTACAGCTATTCAGCAAGAAATTTCCCAGTTTAATTCTATAGAAGAGTTACAAACTCAATTGTTAGAAGTCATACAGGAACGTGATTGTCTGTTACAAGCTTTGAAACTTGAGCAAGAAAATCACGCTCAAACTCGGAAAAGTCTCACGACAGCTTTAGGTGATGCCATTGATAGTTTAGCACGTTTAAGGGCAGACAGAAAAAATGTAGAGGACACATAGAATCAAGTAATACTAGCACATTAATGATTACAATCTTGTATTAAACCTTAATGTAATTTAATGTATTGAGTTAGATGTGTATTTTTATTTTTATTTTTATCCCATCCCCCTGGATAGGATATTATGCTACAAATTGATAGAGATAATCTAGTAATTATCTAGGCCTGTCTCTCTGTTTCAGTTATCTTGAGGAACTCATTGTGGTTGCAACCCCGGAAAAACTGCACGCTACCCATAGCCACGATCATCTACCCAGTAAAGACCGTGTAGCCGTACTACTTATGGGCTATGGCGAAGTCGAAAGCTATGAAGATTTTGCTAACTATAACGAACAAGCTTTAAATTTACTGACGGCTAAATTCGCTCCTGTTCCCACTTGGATTTATCCCCCTTTAGCAAAGCTTTTGGCATTATTTGATCGTCATGAATGGGGACACACACATCATGATTTTATTTCCCCTCATAATGCCATTTTTGAAAGACAAAGAGCGGGTATTGAACACGAATTACAACATAAATGGGGTAATGGTGTTCAAGTTTTCAAAGCTTTTAACTTCTGCGCTCCTTTTTTACCAAACCAAGTTTTAGCCGAAATTAAAGATCAAGGCTTTAGCAAACTGCTGATTTATCCATTATTGGTTGTTGATTCCATTTTTACCAGTGGTATTGCTATTGAACAAGTAAATAATGCTCTGGTAGAATTAGCCGATGGTGATGAACATTGGATTAAAGCCCAAAAATATATTCCCTCGTTCTACAATGAGCCAAAATATATTGATTTAATGGCGCATTTGGTAGAAGAAAAAATTCATACTGATTTAGCTACAGGTTATTTACCTTCGCAAATTGGGATTATCTTGATGAATCATGGTTGTCCCCACAAAGCGAAAGGCTTTACTTCTGGGATTGATGAAAGTCAAGCCATGTATGAGTTAGTCAGAAATAAGTTAATTAACAATTACCCGTTAATTTCTGTGGGTTGGTTGAACCATGACACCCCATTAATTGAATGGACTCAACCCAATGCTACCCAAGCTGCTCAAAATTTGATTCAATTGGGTGCAAAGGCATTGCTATTTATGCCTATTGGTTTTGCTACAGAAAATCATGAAACTTTGTTAGATGTACATCACATTATTCATGATTTGGAAAAACAACATCCAGATGTAGATTATTTACAAATGGCTTGTGTTAATGATGATCCACAATTTTTAGCGATGGTTGCTGAATGGGCAAATTCACATATTGCAGAGTTGATGGAAACTGAAGGTATGGCTGTTAATTCCCAATCAGCTATTACTCACCACCATCACCATCATTAGGTAATTAGGGCGGTTAGAAACCGCGTCTACACAGGCAAAACCCACCTGCGTGGGTTGAAAATATTTAATTTTTTATTAGTCCATTTCGGTGGACTTTTTTTGTAGTGTAGCAATGTCAGACTTTGGCGTGGGTTTTAGTTGGGTTATGTCAGTTGGGAATCATAGAGTAAGAAGACGATAATACCTTTTAGTTTTATGGAATTCCCACATCATTCAAGCATTCATCAACTAAAGGAGTTTGCATCCGAATAGCAATATACCAGTAGTCCCTAAGTCCAGGTTGTATTTGTCTTCCATTAACCCGAACCTTTTCATCCTGAGTACGCCAACGCTTTTCTCTCATTCTATTTTCAAAAGGTTCTCTTTTAGAAACGTCTCCATCGAAAGATTGACACTCCCCGGTCTAAAGACACGGGGATTCTTAAGATTTCACAATCTTAATATCTTGTTTGCACAAGTTCCCAGACTCAGTACGTTTGCACAAAAGTGCGTGCTGATACCGCCAGTTGCTCTACTTGGGGAAACCCCAAGACCGCACTGGCTCATCTTCTGGGCGTTTAGCTGTTAAACAGCAAGTTTCGCGGAGTCCCCAGGTACTATTTTGAAACCTCTATCTCTGATAGTCTTTGCAGCACCAATATCGGCGTGTTCGTGATATCCGCATTCCGTACAAATGAATTTCTCACCATCACGGTTTGACTTATCAGTATGCCCACAATTTCTGCATTCTTGACTGGAGTATTTAGGATTAATTTTAATTACAACTTTTCCTTCCTTCACAGCGAGATACTCAATTTTTAAAATCAAATCACTCCAACTTGCATCAGAAATAGAACGGTTTAATCCTTTTTTTTTAGACTGGCCATTCTTTAAAAATCTCCCTGTTTTTTCATCGGTTTTAACTTTGCAACGCCTCAACATACCGGAGATGTTTAAATCTTCTAAGGCAATAGCATCAACCTTCAGGGGAAACGCATCTAATTTTTTTTGACAAAATGTAACTTATATGAATAGATAAAAAGGGCAGTATTACAATGTTAATATCAAGCCAATAAATGAGTATGAAGAAAATTTGATGGTAAATTCGTTTCTATAAGAATCAATAAAATGAGTTGAAGTGGTATTCTCAATAAAACTAAAGAGACAAAATTCACAAAATGAAGCTACCACCAAAAATCACAATAGTAGATAACTTTAAAGATTTAGAAGATAAAAGAGTTGAGAGAACAAAAAGGCATAAATTAATAGATATAGTGACCATTGCGATTTGTGCAGTGATCTGTGGAGTAGATAGTTGGGTATTGATGGAGGCTTATGGAAAAAAGAAAGAAAAATGGCTAAAACAATTTTTAGAACTTCCAAACGGGATTCCATCTCATGATACATTCGCCAGAGTATTTGCGAGAATAGATCCGCAACAATTTCAGAATTGTTTTTTGAGTTGGATAAAATCTATCAATAAAATTACAGAAGGAGAAGTCATAGCAATAGATGGGAAAACATTAAGGCATTCATATGATAAAGGAAAGGATAAAGGTGCGATTCACATGGTAAGTGCATGGGCAACTAGTAATAAATTAGTATTAGGACAATGTAAAGTAGAAGAAAAGTCAAATGAAATAACAGCCATACCGGAATTAATTAAAGTATTAGATATAGCCGGATGTTTAGTAACGATTGATGCGATGGGGTGTCAAAAAGAGATAGTAAAATCAATTGCAGAAAAATCAGGCGAATATATTATCGCACTCAAAAAGAATCAAGGTAATTTATATAAGAATGTAGAAGAATCTTCAAAGAAGCTATATCTAAAGGGTTTGAGGGATTCAAATATAGTGAATTTTATACAAAAGAAGACGAACATGGAAGAGAAGAGATTCGTCATTATCTCATGTTATCAGACATAGAAGAAAGAATAGATACTGATAAGAAATGGGTAAATCTTCAAAGTGTAGGAATGGTAGAATATATACGAAAAGTTAATGGAAAAACGAAGGTTGAGACAGGTTATTATATAAGTAGTTTGACAAATAATGCGAAATTACTAGGAGAATCAGTCCGCACTCATTGGGGTATAGAGAATTCATTACACTGGGTTTTAGATGTAGCTTTTAGAGAAGATGATTGTCGGATAAGAAAGGATAATGCACCACAAAACTTTGCAGTTATTCGTCATATAGCAGTTAATCTTTTAGGAAAAGAAAAAAGCCAAAAACTAGGAACTAAAAGTAAGCAGTTTTGTGCAGGATGGGATGATGAATATTTAGAGAAGATTTTAGAATGTATCTGATAAAAATCAGAAAATATAGACAAATATAAATATAACCAATTTATTTTTCTGTTGATTCTACAATAGAATCTATATTTTTGATGCCAAAAAATATAGATATTAATATATAGAACTGAACAAAATAAATCCATCATTAAAAATAAATAATTACTCTAAATTTATGAAATTTTTATAATTTTAATAAAGGAATTTATGAGATTTTGAATGAAGTTAGATATTTTCCCATATTGATGCACTAATATAGTATTCTGTCAAGATAATTTAGATGCGTTTCCCCTGCAACAGAACCTAGCTCAACATAGTTTTGCTTCTCTAAAGATGAAGAAATCTGTAGATAGAAAGGTTGATAATATTCTGGATCTAGCCGAGTACAACCTTCCAGTTTTGATTTGAGAACCACACTCCAAACTGCCAAAATTTAACCTTCCTTTTGCTGAAACTGGTTCAATAACCAAGCGCCAACTTCAGATTGACTCATTTCACGACTACGGCGTAAAGCTTCCTCTAAAATTGCAATTACTAAACCAGGAAATACCTGTGATTCTCGAATACGTTTACTACCTTGATATGCCATAGCATAAGCGATGATTTGGGCATTTTGGACATCTACCACCCAATATTCAGCAACACCTAAATCTTCATATAGAGTTCGCTTTGTCCCCAAGTCATCAAGGAGAGATGTTTTCGCAATCTCAATCACTAAATCTGGTGCAGGATACAGATCAAGTTTGACAATACCTGTACCAGTGGGGATAGATTGGGCGCGTTCTCGCAAGTAATACGCCACATCAGGCTGACAGTCCTGAATACCAGTTTTACGAAAAGTAGTAGTATCTAAACCTGTAGCTAGAATCCCTCTAATTGTTGCAAATAGAGTTACCGCAAAAATAATTACAACATGGTCTTTACCATGATCAAAACTAACTGGTGCCATTTCCAGCCTCATATACCCTTTGTAGTAGTAACTTTTCGCTTTTTCGTTGAGCAAATTGATAATTATCTGCTCATAATCTGCCCAAGAAGTGTAAATCCATGTATCTGTGGGTAACTGGGTTTGTAACTCAATCATTTTCTAACCCTCCCGCCAAAACGAAAATTTTTGTTTCTTTGCAAAATCTATAAATGCACTTCCAATCTCATCTAAATCATGATCAATAATCATGTGTCCATGATCATCAATCTTTGGTCTGCCGTCCTCCCCTGGCTTGTAAATATACTCCCCAGAGTTATCTTTACCACTATTTTCGCTGGTGGCAAAAAATATAGGATAGTCCTTAATTTTAGGACAGTAATGTTTAGAATTAGGATCATCATCCCACTTTTGGAGAAATAAAACACTGGTTTTTGTGCCAGTATGTGGCTTAAAAGTATTTACGTGCAGTCCTACCACTGCTAAAATTCTGGCTCGCTCACTAATCCAAGTCCGCAAATGAGCATCAGTAATATTATTAAACCGTCCTTGAGGAAGAACAATTGCCATTCGTCCCCCTGGACATAAAAATTCTAAATTACGCTCAATAAATAAAACATCTCGACTTTGTTTCGTTTGCCAATTTCCTGAATCTTCATAGCGTTTACTCTCAATAGCACCAGCTTGTTTTTGCCGTTCTTCTGGATCAGCTAAAGCATCAACATCAATCGCTTTCCACTTTTTAGCAAGTTGATATTGATACAAAATTTTACTATCTACAATATCTCCTGCAAATGGTGGATTAATCATCAGCACATCAAAATTGAAGTTGCGGAAATTTTTCTGATTCCAATCATCATCTGTACGATTCTCAAATTGTAGTAAACGGCGACGGAGGGCAACTCGTATTTCGTCACTCCAATTTCTCGGATCAAGGGTATTAGCTCGATAAACATTAGTTTTGCCATCACCAGCAATCAAATTGAGTGCTTTAGTAACCTTTACACTCCGAGCATCAAAATCAATACCATATACCATTTCACTCGCATATTCTGCTTGATCTTTAGTGGGTCTATCTGATGTCATTTCCCCACCCCAAACGTGAAAAATAGTATGAACTGTAAACCCACAACTGCCAGCAGCCGTATCAATCATATACTCTTCCCATTTAGGATTGAGCATTTTCACACACATATCAATCACATGACGGGGAGTAAAATATTGCCCTTTTGCTCCCTTGTAAACTTGCGTTACCAAATATTCAAAGGCTTCATCAATGACTTGTAAGTTGGAATTAAACAGTTTAATGTCTTGCAAAAACGAAACACACACAGCTAAATGATCGGGTGTTAAATCAATGTTTTCTCCTGGTAGAAAAACACCTTGCCATTTTTCCCTAGCTGCATGAAATAGGTTATTAATTTTGTCATATAATTCTTGACGAGTTTCACCAGCAGCGCGAAATTCTACAACTTTACCTGGTCGTCTTTTTGCTTGTGCTTCGTCGTAAAGCTTGGCATAAATTAATTTAAATACTTCTTCAAATTGGTCAACTCCAGCGTTTGCTAAAACTAGGTTTTCCAAATCTAAAATTACATCACGTAAAGATAGGCGTTCTACAACCAGTTTGTTACGTTTCTCAAGCTCTTGGAGGGTGACACGCTCGTTGATGACTTCAGCTAGTGTTTGGTTTGCATGAGGTAAATCAGAAATACTGCGGTAAATATTTGGATCTTCCCGATGTAAAATAACAATTTCACTGCCATTTGTCCAAACTGCAATAGGCGCACCTTCAGCATTACAGTAAGATTTTAGTTGTTCTAGACCATCTCGACGCTTTGGCTTCTTAACTTCAATAATAATATATGCTGTATTCGGATGATCCTTTTCAGAAATGACGATATCTGCTCGCTTATCCCCCACGCTAGAGCCAAAATATACACCCTTTTCTACGGCAATTCTAGCGGTAGGATAACCATAGGTATGAATTAAGCGATATAGAAACAGTTGGCGGACAATTTCCTCTGGTTTAGCTGGACGTTCCTTACCATCTACGAAATCGCGCAGATACGGTTTCCCTTTTTTGTCAAAAATTTGAAGTGCCGGAATTTCTTTATCTTTATCAAAGATATCGAGAGCATAATCAGTAGATTTGAGGATATCAATTAATGTATAAGTTGGATTAGTTTTATCTGTCATGAATGTTAATTTTGAGCGTCAAAGTCTCCTTATTATTAACCCCAAGCACTGAATTATTAACTCAAAAGCTTTAGTTTCAATGCTTACAGCAAGAAAATAATCATAACATAAGTTACATCTCTTTTAACTCAAGTATCTAGATTTTAACTGAATTTTTTAACCTGTGTTTCTTACATAAATTAACAATCAGAGTCATCCATCAATTACCCCAATTTCCTCAATTATAACGCTACGACCACATCAATTCCCTACCAATGGTGCATTTAAGGTTTTCTCAATGCGATCGCGTGTTTCTAATAAAAAAGCCTGAGTATATTCATCTTCAGAATTTACCCGTTTTAATTTACTATTTAACTGCTTGAGTTTATACCAAGCTAAAGTTCGGGCATCTTCAGGAACAGATTCTTTTCGCAACACCATTTCCATCAGTACATTTAGGTATTCCCGTTGTAAACCTCTCCGCAAACTAGAAATTTGTAATTTACCTTGGGGTTGCAGAACTTCCGACCAAATCTCAGATTGTAAAGTATCAAATAACTCTGGCAATGTGAGAGATTTTCCTGACTCACTTTTTAATTCTAAATCCTTAATCCGAGTTAAGCGATCGTTTGCCAATAAATCCCGCAACACCGCAGTCTGCACTAACAACACTAAATCATGAATCGGATAATCCAACCGTCCTACTTGAATTTCTGTCCCCCAGTGTAACCACCGCGAAGGTACTAACTTATTCAGTAATTCCGGGGGAAATTTCAAAGCATCTTCCGCAAAAACATACTTTTGCATTGTCATCAATGCTTGTCGCTGTTGTTCTACCGGCACCTGCACAAATGGGATTTGTCCTTTAGTATCATTTGGTTTAACTCGATAAAAAGACTGACCACCAATATATTTGCTGGTATAGTATAAATTCTGTAAATAATTTCCAAGGATAGTATTGAAACGCTCTTCTACATCGCTGGAACTCTCTTCATCTATAGTATATCCCTCATTTAGTCGTTCCCACATCCGCCGCGCATTAGCCAATTGTGACTGAGAATAAACCAATACATTACCACTATGATCCCAAGGATTCACAGTGGGATCACTATTAGATAAATCCTCATCAGGAGAGTAACTCAATTCCCGTTGATGAGATTGTCCCGCAATTGTCGCTAAAAATGACTTTTCCCCCAGGGTAGTTGTCGCTTGACTAGGAGTATAACCATATTGAATTGCCCATTCATCATAAGGTCCCACCTTATTGGGAAAATAATCTCCCTGCTTGACACCATCAGGAGCAATATTGGGAGGAATATAATCCATAACCGATGCTGTCAAACCCTTAGTACGAGTAATTTCTGGATTATTCATTTCCTCTGGAGAGACTAGATTACTCCCACGAAAATTATGACGCAAACCCAAAGTATGACCAACTTCATGGGTAATAATTAAACGTAAATATTGATGAATATAATCTTTTAACTGCGCTGGATTTGGTGGACTATTTCCTAACATTGACATTGCCAAAGAACCAAAAGCCAACTGATTAGATGCTTCTATTCCATAACATAAATCATAATCTGTCGCTAGTTTAGACAAATTACCCAAGGATTTGGGAGATTTTTGATTACCTTTACCACACAAACGCCCATTGTTAACCAATGCGGATAAAGAAGTGCGAGTTTGTAAATTTTGAGGTTGAATCATTTGCCGATAATCGTTTTTTAACAACCGGACAAAACTACCATCAATCAGAATATCTGCATCCAAAATTTCACCAGTTAAGGGATTAACACGGGATGGACCCATTGCAAAAAAACCATCTACAGTATTAATCCAACGGATGGTATTATAGCGAATATCGGCTGAGTCCCAGGTAGCATTATCAGGCATTTGTTGAACTTGAATAGCATCCTGAAATCCCGCTTTCAAAAAGGCTTGATTCCACATCAAAACTCCCTCTTTGATAGCATCACGATATTCTAGAGGCACAGCATTATCAATCCAAAAAACAATCGGTTTTTTTGGTGGAGAAATTGCGGCTGTAGGATCTTGTTTTTCTAAATTCCAGCGATTAATATAACGAACAAAGGGATCTCTTCGTTCATCTTTAGATAAATCTTGATAAGCTGTGAGGAAATAACCTACCCGTTCATCAGCTAACCGAGGTTGATATTTACTTTTTGGTAATTCCGATAGACTATAATGTACCTTTAAGGTAAAGCCGCGACTATCAGGTAAGACATCCGAATTCTTACCCGCATTAGCAAAATTGAAAATCGCTTCAAGTTCTAAATTACTGGGAAATACTTTTGCATTACCAAGATAAGCTTGTTCAGGACTAGCAGCTAATTCTAAATTAGTAGCTAATCCGGCTAAATCTGTAAGTAATAAATCACCTAAATCAATAATGATGGTTTTTCTTTCTGAATGAATACTTTTAATAGGAATAGTATAAAGCACAGAATCACTAAATGATCTAGCTACTGATTTGGCTTGGGGATCTCCCTCACGAGTCCGAAAATTGACATTACGAACCACAAACTGGATTTGGTTATCTATCTTTTGAAAATAGAATAAAAAGTCTTGTAATGGCATTCCACTATAAATACCCTTTTCACCAATTCCAGATTCCAAAGTTGAGTTTGCTAAAAAATTTTTCTTGAGTTGTTCCGGTCTAATTTCTAGATAGATTTTATTTTTATGCTTATGACGATAAATAGTAAAGATTCCCTCTAATTTTTGGGTATCCTTAGTAACTTCCGCAAAATCTTCTAATTCATCTTCCTTCGGTGATTTAGATTCAGGTTTAGTTTTTGGTTTCTCTGTTTCCTTATTAACTTGGAGAAAAGGTTGTTTTCCAACTTCCTTTAAATCTTTAAATACCCAAACAAAATTTTGTTGTTTGACCTGTTGATTCTCATCAATAACTGCTATTTTTGAATGTGGTAGTTTTAATTGTTGTAAAATTTCATCCACATTAGGGGTTTTTCTTTCTATTTCTATATCTGAATTACGATGATTATTTATTAATGATTGAGCGTTAGCAGTTCCTATAGACACAAATAGACTATTTAAAAAAATGAGAGATAAAGTAAATTTATTCATTCCCAAAGTCCCTAATAATTATTGCTTGATAGAAGGATGAAATTCAAACTCTTACTCTCTGCGACTCTGCGCCTCTGCGTGAGATATTATTTGAAAGGTTTTTGGCGAATATAATATGACTGCGCCACGCCAAAGGCGAACGCCTTAATCAGCAACGCCCTAATTTGTAATTGATTGGGCTTCCTGATACATAATTTCTTGGAAGTGAATCATATCTTTTTGGGGGTCAGCCAAACTAACTTTGACTAATAAATTTTCTCCTAAATTAACAGAACGGCGGAAAGACATAGGCAACTGTAAACCTAAATCTTCTAATAAAATTAATGCTAAATTGCTATCTTCTCGTAACCACATTAATACAGTCACCTGCCAAACTTGTTCAGGATGACGACGTAAATATTCTAAGGCGTAATATCTATTTGTTTGTCGTTCCACCATTGTTGCTTCCTGGGTAGTACTCATGACTGTCATCATCACTTCTTTGAGTTGTTCAGCAGAGAAAGGTAAACCTTCACCGCGTAAATGTGCTTTCAGTTGGAAGTGGGTGAGTAAGTCGCTGTAACGACGAATGGGAGAGGTAGCTTGAGTGTAGGTATCTAAACCTAACCCAGCATGACGCACCGGTGTAATGCTCATTTCGCTCTTAGGCATACAGCGACGCATGGCACAGGAACGGACAAAACCAGCGGGAAGTTGCAGTAATTCTTCGTCTGGTGGTAATTCTGGTTGAGGTTGACCGCGAAAGGGGAGAGGGATATTATGGGTTTGACCATAACGCGCGGCTACTTCTCCAGCAAGAATCATCATTTCTGCTACTAATTGGCGGGATGAGGAATCATCTAAAACATCAATATTAATATTATCGTCTTTGACTTTGATCATGGCTTCGGGCATATTGATACTGATAGCGCCTTGACCATAACGCCAATTTTTGCGGATTTTTGCCCAATTAGCGATCGCCTCAATTTCTGGTTCAGCCTGTACTCCCAACTCCAACATCTCGTCAACATCCTCATAGGTGAGACGATAGGTAGGCTTGATTAAACCAGCGTGGATACAATAATCTTCAACCGCCCCAACTTCATCCAAAATCACCCCAAAGCTGAGGGCGCAACAGACCTTCCCCTGTACCAAACTCATGGGACCTGTAGCCAACACCTCTGGAAACATAGGAATCATCCCCGTCGGTAAATAAACCGTACTCCCCCGTTTTCTGGCTTCCAAATCCAACTCATCATCTGGCATTAATAACCGGGTCGGGTCAGCAATATGTACCCATAACCGTTCCTTACCATCTGGTAATATCTCCCAACTCAAACCATCGTCTATTTCCGTCGTGCTTTCATCATCAATGGTGTACACCTTGAGATGTGTAAGATCAAGACGGTTTGTGTCCAAATCTGTAGGAGGAAAATCCAAACGTTTTTGCGCCACTTCTAATACCTTTTGCGGAAATTGAACGGAGATTGATGAACGGCGCAGAAACAGATTCTCATGGGAAGTCCACCAACCCAAATCTATCAAAAGTTGAAATGCCGCCTGGGGCGTAGCAGAACGTCCCAGCATATTCATAGTTTCTAATACTGGGGCTGAAGGCGGACAAGCACGAGCTAAAGAGTCGTAATTTACCTTGAGCATGACAACATCAGCCAACAAAGTCGCATACTTTTCTATGGCTTCTAAGCGTTGGCGATCCAGTCTTTGCCATTCTACCACTTGTCCCTGAAGTGCCTGTTCTACACGGGCTAAAAATTCCTGCTGTCCCTTGGCTTTTTGGGATTCTACTTCAATCTGGTGTTTGCGTTCTGCTACTTGTGCCATGCTGCGGGGTTCATAAGCATCTCCTTTTTGTTTGAAATAGAGTTTATCCTCCGATAACAAACAATGGGCTGCATAACACTGGGGTAGCGTGGATTCCGAAAATAATATATTTGCCAATTGGCTGGGAGTGACAGTTTCTCCATCTTCAATGAGTAATTCCCACGCTATTTCTAGACTTGATGGGTCTAGATAAGTTTGGACTTGACTTAAGAAGTCAGCGATTTCCCCTGGTTTATAGGTTTGTCCATTCACTGTGTAGGTAAATTGGCGAGGTGCGAGGCTGTGGGATTGACCCCGTTCATCTACTACAAACCAACGAGTTTTACCGTCTGGACGATCTACCACTCCTAGACGGCGATCGCTTTGAACCCTAAATTCAACTAACGTCCCCTTATCCACAACTGTCGCACTTTAATATTTTTAGATTTTTAGACTGGAAATTTCGGATTAAATACCTGTTATTTAATCCTTTATTTAATAATTTGCTATGAAGAATGCTATCACCTTTGACAATTTCATTCTCAAATTTAGCGATATCGTACCATTTTTGAGAATGAATTAATTAAATGTTTTTGGCAATTTCCTAACATCAAATATTAAATTTTAGATTTTGGACCCAAAGTAACCAGGCAATATCCATGCAACTGCTACTTTTTTTGGATAATCCAAAATCCAAAATCCAAAATATTCTTAACCTTCGGCGTTAATGAAGGGTAACAAAGCCACAATCCGGGCGCGTTTAATGGCTAAAGTCAGAGCGCGTTGTTGCTGACAGGTTAAACCAGTGATTCTCCGAGGCAAAATTTTACCACGTTCGGTAAGAAACTTCCGCAACAAATCTACATCTTTGTAATCAATGGCATCTCCGGGCTTAATTGGAGAAAGGCGACGACGATAGTAACTCATTCTTACTTAATTTCCTTGTGAACTGTATGTTTATTGCAGTGGGTACAGAACTTTTTCAGTTCTAAACGGTTGGTTGTGTTCCGACGGTTCTTAGTGCTGGTATAACGAGATACACCAGGGGAACGTTTATCTGGATTTGTCCGACACTCGGTGCATTCTAGTGTCACTATTATGCGCGCACCTTTACTTTTAGCCATAATCTTACAAACTGTAAAGCCTGGAGGATAATTAACACAAATGGTTATTATCTCATATTTCGGGGAAATTTTTCAACTAACCGTTTAATTTTTATATCTAATGAATAACCCCGACGGGAAGAAACTATAACCGTCCGAAAAAAGCGGTCATGGAAAGCCTGACGCATCTGAGTATCAGATAAAGCCGCACCCCCGTCAATGATTAAGGGAAGTAATAAGACGACAGCAGCGGGATTGAGGATGATATTCCCCAAAAAAATGGATAATAATAAGCCAGAAAAGCAAATAATCCCTTCTCGCAGCAACAATGTCTGAAATTGAGGGATTCTGTTGACTATTTCCCCATTTACGACTTCTAGAATCTTTAAATCAAATGCCCAACGTCCTAAACTTTGTCCCTGATTGTTGTAAACTACGACTACGCGAAAAATTAACCAAGCAAAAATAAACACAAAAATTTGGGCAAATTGAATACCAATTTCATTACTTCTAACCATAGAACTCAGTAACCATGCACCGAAAAAGTCCATAGCTAAAGCCATTCCTCGACGAGTAAGATTCCCTTTGGGGTAGTGTCTTTGATTTACCTTAACAAGAGTCATACTCTTTACCTCACTAGTGGTAGAATTATAAATTTATTTAAACCTGTGTAAACTTACAGCAAAATTCAGGAGTCACCGAGTAAAACTTGCTTGCTTTTAAGAACAAGAAAGTACAAGGTTTTGGCTTATAGTGTGTGCCTCAAAACAGTTGCATTTTTCCTTGTCGGATATGGAAAATGGAGGATATCCAGATAGTTGAAACTGTTCCCAGTTAAGAGTTAAGAGTTCCCTCCCCTCACAGAAGGTATTTAAAGTATCTGTATCAATTTTTATTCCCTGGGATAAACAATACAACAAATAGTTGATTCTGATACGGCATTTATATTTATATTAAGAGATAATAATTGAATCTTCACTCAATCTTGATGACCATCTGACACAAAATTCACAATTAGTTTCATAACTAATAACTAATAACTAATTAGGTCTTGTTCTGATGTCAAATATTTACAATACCCAAGAGTTAATTCAGATTTTGGCAATCGAACGCCAAGCTTGCTTAAAAGGAGAAAGGTTAAAGTTAGATATAACTGTTGCTAGTAATCCTGTTATAGATCCGTTTATCAGAACCGAAGGAGTACAAAGATTCACAGCTTACCAAGATTTTAAAGCCTCTATTCATGAATATCAACGAGAAAATCAAGTTTCTGGAATTATCTGGAAAGATATTCAGGTTAAAGGTAAAAATCTCCATTATCCAGAAATTGATCCAGAATTGATAGCATTAGAAAGTGATTTAGAAATCTTGAAACCCGCCAAAAATTCTCTTTTAGAATTTTGGTATCTGGTGACAGAAGAAATGGATTTATATTTAAGTTTTAGTAATGGTAAACAACATCAAAAAGTGAACATAGTAGATGTAGAAAGAATTGTCCAAAGAACAGAATGGGCAACTTTATTAAAGTGGGAAAATCCGAACTTTCTCGAAATTATTTTACAACTAGGTTGGGGACAACCACAAGAAGCAGCCTATAAACGGGGAAGACCATTAGCCGGTAGTGAATTTATTCATGCCGTCAATCCGGGATGTTATCCTATCGGTTAATACAAAAATAATTGGGTTAAACCTGTGTAACTCTGTATTTGCGTGTATGCTACTAACCTTCAATATAGTAACCGTAGTATACATTATTATTGATCTAAAAAGTATTGTGTTCAAGCAATTTACCGAAAATATTCAGCAAATTTGAGAATCTTGTACACAAACACCATAAATCCGATAGAGTTATGATATTTTACTTATTGTAGGTGTGGTACTATCACATCTAACACCCAAAAGTAAAATAATTGCGGTTAACAGCCGACAAATCTATCAATGTACAGTAGTATTCTGAATACAGATTTGAATAGTCAAAACTACGCTCTTCTGGATCTTTCTGCAAAAGTGGAATACGCACTCCTAGCACTGTTAGAACTAGCCAGCCATCATGGCAAAAAAGTGCCTCTGACAATGAGCGAGATTGCGGGCAAACAACCCATACCAGAACGCTATCTCGAACAGATTCTCACTCAAGTGCGACGTGCGGGTTTGGTACAGAGTCAACGTGGCTCAAAAGGCGGTTTCGTATTAACGCGCGAGCCTTGGCAAATCACCTTGCTAGAAATTGTCACCTTGGTGGAAGGTGAACGAAAAGAAAAAGAAAGCACTGAGACTCCGACGCTAGAAAAAACTTTGGTTGTAGAAATCTGGGAACAAGCTAACGCGGCTGCAATTGAGGTTTTGCGTAGTTATACACTCCAAGATTTGTGTCAGGAAAGAGAGACTCGCGCCCAAAATAATCCCATGTATTACATTTAGTTACCAAGAGGTATAGCAATGCGAATAGCGAAAAATATCACCGAGTTAGTGGGTAAAACGCCCTTAGTACAGTTAAACAAGATTCCTCGGGGGAACATTCCCTATTCACTAAACTACTAATACCAATAGCAATAGGAATTAAGCCTAGTAAACCAATCCATGATTGAGGCAGAATCAATCCACCAAATAATCCAGGTAAACTGAAGATGACGAGAATGGTAAAACCTAAATATTGACAAACAACAATTTGCCAAGGACGAAAATTTTCATCTACTTGAGCAAAAAACACTAACAAAATTACAATATCATCAATATTAGTGGCTATGAAGGCAACTACTCCGGTAATAATTGCTGTCAATAAATTATTCATTCATTTTGGATAATTTTAATAGTCATTACTTAAATTATGTAGGTTAGGTTGACGCAAAGAAACCCAACATTTCCAATATTTCTAACATTTCCAGTATTTTGTTGGTTTGCGCTGTCGCTTAACCTAAGCTACATTTTTTTAATTGAACCTGAAACTTATGAGATTGAATTTAGTGTTCCAAATATTGCTATCTTGATAAATAGTATATTTTTGAATTTTGCCATGAATAAGTTTGCTGCTGCCTTTATAGAAGGCATAATTGCTTTTGCTGCCACTAATATTGACGACATTATTATTCTATTGCTATTTTCTTCGCAAATAGATAGAAATTTTCGGCGTAGACATATTTTTATCGGTCAATATCTTGGCTTTACAGCTATTATTATCCTCAGCTTACCAGGTTTTTTTGGTGGCTTAGTTATCCAGCGAGAATGGATTGGATTATTAGGACTATTACCAATAGCTATTGGGATTAAACAACTAGTAAATCGGGAAGAAGAAAGTGGAGAAGTTCAGACAGTGAATACTGAACAGAATAGCCCTCCATCTTCTTTTTTATTAAGCATTTTACATCCCAATACTTATAAAGTTGCGGCTGTGACAGTTGCTAATAGTGGTGATAATATTAGTATTTACATACCCCTATTTGCAGGTCAAAATATTGTGGGTTTAGGAATAATTTTGACGGTATTTTTTGTTATGGTAGGGGTTTGGTGCGGTATCGCTGATTTATTAACTCGTCAAGCTAACATTAGTTATATTTTAAGTCGCTATGGTCAGGCTCTTGTTCCTTTTGTATTAATTGGTCTAGGGTTATTTATTATGTACGAACGAGGGACTTTTAATCTATTATTTGGGCAAGTAAGTTAAAACACAGATGAGAAGTTAATTATGCTTGTCCAACTAATTTCCAACTTACCATCATTAAGATGCTATAGATAATAAATCTGAGCGGACGTTGAGGAGTAATTTCGCAAAGTTTCGCACCAATAAGAACTCCGGGAACAGAACCTATCCAAATAGGTATGACTAAACTCCAATCAACAGTTCCTAAAGTCAGATGTCCCAGGGATGTAAATATTAGTAAAATGGCGGCTTGGGTAATATCTGTACCGACTAATTTTCGGGCATCTAATCGGAAAAATGCTATGATAGCTAAGGCAAACATAGAGCCTGATGAAACACTTGTCATTCCTACACAAAAGCCTAAAATTGCACCAATAAGTAAAGTAAGAAAACGTCCCTGATTGGTTTTTAAATTTAATTTTGGTAATTCAGGTAAGTTGACTTTTGGGAAAAAAGTCATCAACAACATTTGGATTAATGCTGTCAATGTAACTATCAAAATCATGACTCCTAGTAACCGCAGTAAGAGGTTATCTAGGTTATGTTCTCCACTTTGTCTGAGTTGGTGTAAAACTCCTACCCCCAACAGCGAACCAGAAACACTACCCATTGATAGCCATTTAACTACTTCTAAATCAAGGGTTTTCTGTTGCCAGTGTTTTACTCCCCCTACTACTTTCATTAATGTAGCCGCAACCACATCAGAACTAATAGCAATAGAAGGTGGTACTTGAAAAACAAAAATCAACATAGGAGTGATCAAAGATGCTCCACCTATACCTGTTAAACCCACAATGATGCCAATAAAAAAGCTAAACGCTGGTAGTAATAAATAGTCCATACTGGTATTGAGTGTAAGGTGGTTAAGAAATGAAGAAGATAAAGTTGAATAGACTCAATTTTATGAATACAAAAAATCGCTGTCTAAGTTTGTTCAGAATGACTATTTATAAATCTTGTCAGTAGACTTTTGTTATTCATGAAGAGTGATTGTTTATACTAAGTCTTGATGTGACCTGAGTTTTGGCAATTTTTTGCTAAACTACGGTATCTCTATCAACTTACTGTATTATAAACTTATCAATAATAAAATGTCTAGTACCAGTATCTATAAAGTTGTCTGAATGAGAATTTCCTGATGTTTAGGATTCCGCAGCAAATATTTTCTTCTATCTGGACTACGACAGTTGATTTATCATCAGTATTTTGATAAAAATGATACTTATCTACTGGGATAGAATTATGAATAAACTCACAAAAAGTAGGGGTGAGAGCAATTCACGGCTTGATTTTCTGAAAAACCTGTTAGTTTCCCATTGGCGTTCTTTGTTTGGGATGTTTATGGGTGTGTATTTGCCTTTGCAGGTTGTAGAAATCCTGACGGTGAAGATTTGGCAAAATAAAGGTAACTTTCCCTGGGATATGCCAATTTTGTTGACAATTCACTCTACAGCTAATCCCCAACTGGATATTTTTGCCGTATTGCTGACTAAATGGGGATCATTTTGGACGGTGTTACCTGTATTAAGTGCGATCGCTCTAATATTATGGAAGCGAAGAAGGTGGAGAACTCTTGCTTACTGACTACAGCTTTGGGAAATGTGCTTATTAACCGCACAGCAAAAGAATTTATGCACCGAGTACATCCCCATTTATGGGTATCAAAAGCACCTGAATTTGATTATGCTTTTCCCAGTGGTCAAGTAAATAGGAATTGCTATACAATCTCATCAAGTAACCGATTCTTGCGCTTCCCGATACAATCTTTTCGCTATCCGAAATAATTCTTGTCCTGTGTGCAAATAACGATCATCATAGCTTAATGGAAAGTAGGCTAACTCCTCTATTCCATCTGCCACTTGACTCATACAATAGTAAATATGGGCTGCTGCGGCTGCAAAACTAGTAGGATTTGGTAAAGAACGAAACTTAATTTGTGCGTCTCGCAAATCTTCCCGACAGGATTCTAAATAATCTTGAAATTCGTCTAAAAGATCATCATCAAAAGGATCGGCGGCTAATTCATCAATTTGTGATTCTAAAGAATTGAGAATGGTCGAAAGTATGCGATTTACTGGTTTATAAACTAAACGTAACCATTCCTCAACGTTTTCATCAACATCTTTTCTTATTTTCCTAGTTGCTTTGTGGTGCTGTTGGGCAGATTCTGCACGTTTTTGGCGAACTTGATGAAATTTTTGCTGACTGTGACGGAGTTTTTCATCATAATTGAAACGACTTTTACTGTCACTTAAAACCTCATAGGCAGCATTAACACGAATAATTTGCTCATTATCTGTTATCTGTTGATTGCTATCAGGATGAAAAATTTTCACCAAGCGGCGATAAGCTTGTTTAATCTCCGCAAGACTTGCATTGTTACTAACTTTTAGGGTGTCGTAGTGGTTAAAATCGGACATGAATCCAACAGATTGTTAATTGGCACTAGTTGCTGTTTTCGCTTCTAGGTCTTGGAATAAAGGTGTACTTAAATATCTCTCACCGAAACTAGGCTGAATCATCACAATTAAGCGTCCTTGATTCTCTGGACGTTGGGCGACACGCACCGCTGCACAAAGGGCTGCACCACTGGAAATCCCCGATAGTAGCCCTTCCTCCCTGGCCAATCTGCGGCTAAAGGCGATCGCCTCCTCATCAGTCACCGTAATTACCTCATCAATCAATTCTACCTTTAAGACTTGGGGAATGAAACCTGCCCCAATCCCCTGAATTTTGTGTGGACCTGGTTTACCCCCCGATAATATCGGGCTATTAGCTGGTTCGACAGCGATCGCCTGAAAACTCGGTTTCCGTGCCTTCAAAACTTCCGCCACCCCCGTAATCGTCCCCCCAGTCCCCACTCCCGCCACAATCATATCCACCAATCCATCCGTATCTGCCCAAATTTCCTCCGCCGTAGTTTCCCGGTGAATTTGGGCATTAGCCGGATTGCGGAACTGTTGCAACATATAGGAGTATGGTGTTCTGTCCACAATCTCCTGCGCCCGTCGAATCGCCCCACTCATCCCCTCAATTCCCGGCGTGAGTTCCAACTGGGCCCCATAAGCCCTTAACATCGCCCGCCGTTCCGCACTCATCGTTTCCGGCATAGTTAAAATTAATTGATACCCCTTAGCCGCTGCTGCCATAGCCAAAGCAATCCCAGTATTTCCCGATGTTGGTTCTACCAAAATCGTCTTCCCAGGGGCAATTAATCCTTCCTTTTCCGCCGACATAATCATACTTACCCCAATCCGGTCTTTTACCGATGACGAGGGGTTCATACTTTCCAATTTCACCAAAATTTTCGCCACACAACCTAATTCTTGAGGAATCCGGTTTAACTTAACTAAAGGTGTCCGTCCCACCAATTCCGTAATATTTTCAACAATCTGCATGATAAGTTTTTATGCCTTCAAATGTAGTACATGATATCCAACTGCTTCCGAGAATCCCGCTTTTCACAAAGATCCTGAAGCGAATAATTTTGTAACACTGAATTTGCCGCCTGACGTGCTTCTTGCCAAATTTCTGACACCACAGAATTATCTAAACTCGTGGGGTTAGTATTTTGCTCACCAGTCTGCACATCTAAACCTTCTAAACATTCTAAAATATCAAAGACACTAATTTTCCGAGGTTCTCGCGCCAATAAATAGCCGCCTTTTGAACCCCGTTGACTTTTAACTATACCCCCACGCCGCAAAGTTGCTAACAGTTGTTCTAAATAGCGATCAGGTATCTTTTGTTGCAAAGCGATTTGCCGAATTTGCATCGGTTCACCATTTTCGTAATGAGTAGCCATCTCTAATAACGCCAAAATTGCGTATTCAGATTTACATGATAGTTCCACAAGCAGTAGTCCAAGATCAAAATTGAAGTATGAAAATGAGGAAAACCCTACAGGATGATGTTTTTTGGCAACAATAACACACCGTTAAAAGACTATTGTGCGGATAAAATCTTCCTTGTCTACGTTCCCTCCAAGTCTTCCCAGTCTTGCCTTCACAGACAATATTAAATACCTACCCTTGTGAGGGAGGGGTTAAGGGGTGGGGTTTTATGGCAACCAACAGGCAATTTCCAACTTGTGTGTACACCGTTAGGGAGAGGTGCGGGGAGAGGTTGACCAGGGGGGTCAAATTATTTTCGTCGAACTCACGTTCTTTTACAGTATACTCCGGTTCTCCACTGGGGTTTTTACTCCCCACAAAAAACCCCGCCATGAGGCAGGGTCAAATAACGTTTCAACTTATGAACCGATTTTTAACAGTCTAGAAGCTGAAAGTTGTTCTGAGTGTACCGATCACGGTATCATTAGTGTTATTAGCTTGTCCAGGAGAGGTCATCCAAATAACTCCAGGAGTTACGGAGACATTTTCGGAAACGCGATACTTATAGAAGCCTTCTACTTGGTATGGAGTCTCTCTACCAGTCGCACCTAGTGAGTAAGGTTGAGCGCCACCGAAGATACCCAAGACGTTACCTTTCTTACCAAAATCAGGTAAAGCTAAACCTGCACCATAGCTCCAAGCTTCTTTATCATCATTAGCTCCAAAGCCTGTAACATCATGGTAGGAAACAAAGCCACTCAAAGACAGTTTATTGCTAGGCTTGATAGCTGCGGAAATACCGTAGGAGTTACTGGAAGAGGCACTAGTAGCACCTGTTACTGAATTAACGCCTAAAGTATTCGCTTGTGCAGTGCCTACTAAAGCACCTGTACCAAGTCCTGAATCAAATAAGGTAGTACCTGCTTTTTGATAACCATGCACATAGGTGGCAGCCAAAGCAACTCGATTACCAACGTTAAAATTCAACTGACCTAAAGCCGCATAATTGCCATCAAACAAGCCATTGCTGGGGCTAGGATCATTAGCGCTTGAAGCTAAGTAACCTAATGTGAGAGAACTTGGTTTCAAAGAACTATCACCAGCTTTCCCAAAGGGTACATTCAAGGCAATACCAGAACCACCACCAATCCGGTAGATGGGGTTTTCAGATGCGAAGGTACTTAAAGCCCCTTTACCACCATCTGTTTTATCAAAGAAGTAAGGATTGTTAACAGCGGCATAATCACTATGTTGCCCACCACTAGCTGAAAGATAAACTCTTGCAGGTCCTACAGGAGCTTCATAAGTTAATTTGTCAATCTTAACGCTGTTAGCTGGGCTAGTTGCACCAACTTCAACTGTTTGTTTGCCGACTCCACCAGCAGCAATAGGATTATTCCCATCATCTCGAATATTAAAGGCTGTGGCATTACCAGCAGCCAACCGGGTTGTTAATATATCTCTACCCGTAAAGCTGGTTTCCAAGCCTAAACGCACTCTGTCTTGGAAAACCGCCCGGTTAGCTTTGCCTGTTTCACCACCAAAAACGTCGGTGACAGCAAAAATGGCTTCACCTTTTAATTTAGTTGTGGTGGAGAATTGATTGGCTTCTAATTCAGCAGTCCGCCCTTCTAAAGCATCTACTCGACCACGTAAAGTTGCCAATTCCGCAGAAAACTCTTCTTGCAAACGCTGCAATGTTGCTAAATCCTGTTTTGTTACCATATCAGCGGTTGCTGTGGCAATCAATTCATTTACACGATCTAAACAAGAATTTAAACCAGCGGCAAATTCGTAACGGCTTAAAGCCCGATTACCGCGATATGTGCCATTGGGATAACCCGCAATACAGCCATAGCGCTCTACCAAAGATTGCAATGCTTGGAATGCCCAATCTGTAGGTTGCACGTCAGAGAATTGGGAAACTGATGTTACCTGATTTAAAGAAGTATTGTTTTCGTTGCTGTAGCGGTTAACCTGAGCCAAAACTTGGGCTTCTTTGGTTTCTGTTGCCAATGTTGTTGGCTTTTGAGAAACTTCTGTTGTAGAGGAAGTTTCTATTGCCGATGCGTCCTTGCTGGTACTGGGTGCGGCGATTGCTGTTGAAGATACTAACAGTGCTGCTCCCAAAATTGTTGGGCTAACCACCAAGGATTTCCACAAAATATTAGACATTTTTCCTTTTCTCCTCACACCTTTATATGGATAACTTGAGTTCGCTGTAGCTAACTGTTGATAAACGCGAAATCTTGTTGAAACCTGTGTAATAGGCATGGTTGCCACCAATACCACGATCATAACTTTCACAAGGCTAACAATTGATTAACTCATCGTTAAACTTCAATGCAATTAACTTATGCAAAAACTTTCCACCATATCCTGCGATTATACTATCACTTTTTCTAATAATCAACATAAGATTTTTTGATCAAGTAGATGTCAATTTATCTGGTATAATACTTTCGTTTACGGTTGGTAAATTTGACTTCCTTACACTTGCATCAAGCTATTCCTATGTAGAAGATTGGCGGATGAGCTTCAGCATCGAATAATTTAGACAAGTTTTGCAATGTACTTGCAATCAAACCCTTTCTACATTAATTAGGGCTTGCTTTTGATGGGTGTTTTGTTTTCACTCCAAAAACCTGACAGATATAAATGATGGGCGATCGCTGATAAATGTTCCCCGACAATAATTCATGTTGCTAATTGTTGTTAGCAAATATCTAAATATTGTCTCATACTGCTGATTAAAAACTACCACTTAGTACAGCAGAGAAAAATTAAAAAACCTTGCTAAACAACCTGTGTAGGATTTTCTCGTAGTTAATTCACAGACTCGGTTGTGTGCTGGTTTAACCTAAAAAACACCTTTAAAAACTATCCGCCCTGATTTAGACCAGATAATCTAAGTCAGGGCGGTCTAGCGGGTCTTCAAGTTGCAACCAGACTGCCGGAAGGAACTCCGATGTTAAGCCTAGTTAGTTGAGCTAACTTAGTATCTCAAGAGAACTAAAGCTAACTTTTAGAGAACAGCCCCGGCGCTCAGCCGGCTAACTGCAACTTGATGACCCATGCGTATACTACTTTCTATCATGGGCATCACCTCCTTGTTGCCTAAATGGTCTTAGTTTCAAAAGGGGCAAAGCAAAATGCTTTGGGTTGTAACCTAAAATTACTATAGCACAACTACAAAAATTTGCAATACCCTAATTTCAATTTCTGCCATAAAAAAACCCCCACCATTGAGGTGAGGGCTACCTAACAAAGATAAATTCAGGGTAAATTCCAGAGTTAGAGAGCGTTACCGCGTGGTAATACTTCTTCTGGGAATACGAACTGTTCGTGGGGTTGATCTTGAGGAGCCATCCAAGCGCGGATACCCTCGTTCAGTAAAATGTTTTTGGTATAGAAAGTTTCAAACTCTGGGTCTTCTGCTGCCCGTAATTCTTGGGAAACGAAGTCATAAGCCCGCAGGTTTAATGCTAAACCAACGATCCCAATGGAACTCATCCACAAGCCTGTCACAGGGACAAACAACATGAAGAAGTGCAACCAACGTTTGTTGGAGAAAGCAACACCGAAAATCTGTGACCAGAAACGGTTTGCTGTCACCATAGAGTAGGTTTCTTCAGCTTGGGTGGGGTTGAAAGCGCGGAAAGTGTTTGCACCTTCACCGTCTTCAAATAGGGTGTTTTCTACTGTGGCACCGTGGATGGCACAAAGTAAAGCTCCACCTAAGATTCCCGCTACACCCATCATGTGGAAGGGGTTGAGTGTCCAGTTGTGGAAACCTTGTAGGAATAGGAGGAAACGGAAAATTGCGGCTACTCCAAAGCTAGGTGCAAAGAACCAGCTAGATTGTCCTAGAGGATACATCAGGAACACGCTGACGAATACGGCGATAGGACCGGAGAAAGCAAGGGCGTTATAAGGACGAAGACCGACGAGACGAGCGACTTCAAATTGGCGTAACATGAAGCCAATCAAACCGAATGCGCCATGTAGGGCTACGAAAGGCCACAAACCACCGAGTTGAATCCAACGGGTGAAGTCACCTTGAGCTTCAGGTCCCCACAGAAACAACAGGGAATGTCCCATGCTGTTGGCTGGTGTGGATACTGCTACTGTTAAAAAGTTAGCTCCTTCTAAGTAAGAAGATGCTAGTCCGTGGGTGTACCAGGAGGTGACGAAGGTTGTACCAGTTAGCCAACCGCCTAATGCGAGGAAGGCACAGGGGAATAATAATATTCCTGACCAACCTACGAATACAAAGCGATCGCGCTTTAGCCAGTCGTCTAATACGTCAAACCACCCTCTACTGGGAGCGCGTCCAACTGCGATGGTCATGAGAGCAAATCTCCAAAATGTTTTATAAGTACGGATTTTATGCGTTTATGGCAGGCGAATATCATTCACCTACATAAATTTAACCAGATTGTCAATCTAGTTTACAATTTTTTACGCTTTCTATCATAATAGGTGAAAATCTCTAATTTTGCTAGTGGACTAAAAAGAAAATTTTATTTGGGGATGATTGTAGAGACGTTCTATGTAAAACAAGTAGTCAGACCAAATTAAATTCACTCGTTGAGAGAGGGAACAGGGAACAGGGAACAGGGAACAGAAAAATTAATTGTGTAATTAATTCTGTCCCATTACTTATGGAGAAGATTTACAAGGAACGCATATTTAATTTCGCCAGATGTATACTCAAAACGGCTTGATTGTTTGATTCTCAAGGTAGGGGTTTAGCACTGCTAAACCCCTACACATCTAAGCTATTTGTCATTTTGCAAAAGTTTATATCCCACCCGTGTTTAGTATAGATACAAAACTTATGTCCAACTAGATAAACGGGGAACTTGCATCAATTCGTGACTGAGTTTTTTGTGAATATGACCGTTAGTAGCCAGAATTCTCCCTGAATCAATGTTTATCGGAGTCCCATCATAGGCGGTGACGTTGCCTCCCGCTTCCTGAACCAATATGATCCCAGCTACAACATCCCAAGGAGAAATTCCCCTTTCCCAATAACCATCAACTCTGCCACAGGCTACATAAGCTAAATCCAAGGCTGCTGCACCATCACGTCTAACACCCTGGGTAAGATGGGTAAGATGACAAAACTCTGCATAGTTGTTGTCAGGAGTTTCCCGGCGGTCATAAGCAAATCCACTAACTAACAAGCTTTTACCTAATTCCGATGTTTGGGACACTTGAATAGGGCGACGGTTACGAGTTGCACCTAAGCTGGCAGCAGCCCGAAATAATTCATCACGAAAAGGGTCATAAATTACCCCTACTTTGGGGACACCGTGAATCAGCAACCCAATGGAGACAGCGAAACAGGGGTATTGATGGGCGTAATTAGTTGTACCATCGAGAGGGTCAATCGCCCAGAGAAATTCATTGTCTTGATTTCCCAGTTTTCCCGACTCCTCAGCGAGAATAGAATGCTGGGGAAAATGGCGACGCAATACTTGTAAAATTACCTGTTCAGACGCTTTATCGGCAGCGGTAACTAAATCACCAGGACGGCCTTTTTCGGTGATTACGTTTTCTAATTTACCTAAATAATCTTGTAAAACTACACCTGCGGCTAAAGCTGCTTCTGTAGCAATATCTAGAAAAATTTGCATATTTGTCAGTTGTCAGTTGTCAGTTGTCAGTGGTCAGTGGTCAGTGGTCAGTGGTCAGTGGTCAGTTGTCGTTCTTCAACAGATGATATAAGTAAGGAGTTAATTTGATTTTGTCCGACTACTTATTACCTACATTTAACGAGAGAGGCGGCGAAATTCTCCAGGAGTCACGCGCATGGGTTCATCGGGATTCCAGATGCCTTTTCCCATGATTTTCGCCCATTGTTGAGCGTGTTCTAGTCGTTGGTCGTATTTGTGATTAGGCGATCGCGCTACAAATAAAGCATATCCTTGTTTGACAACTTCTTCATTTAACAACAGTTTATCTTTCCATACATAAGCCAAGGTTCGGTTAAATTTATCCTTGGCTTCTAAGTCAAATTCCATATTCACAGCTTGATTTGCACCCCCAATCAAACTTTCAACAAATTGTTTAGCATCCTCACCCCAAGGCATTTGGCGGATATCAGGTGCATCTAAACCAATTAATCGCACCTGGGAAATTAAATTCGGTTGTGACTCCATTCCCAATACTTCCAAACTTTGTCCACTCACAACCCGTGCTACCTTGACACTAGCGGGAGTTATTGAAGAGTTGTTTTGGCTTTGACAACTCACCAAAAGTAAAAAACTAGCTAATATAATTATTTTCGGCACAAAAACGCGAAGATGGACTACGACAGCAGCCATCCTCACTATCAAATTCATTAACCTAAACACACAAAAAATCTTAGTCCTCATCTAAGGGTAAACCCACTTTAACTTTGCCCTTACCAAAAAAACGCCCAAATTGAAGTTCATAAACTTCATCTTCATCTTGTGTTTCCACTTCCAAATCAGAACGAGCATAACTTACACATAATAAAGCGTAACCTTGACGACGTAAATCTGGAGACAGCCCAATGGCTTCCGGTTGGTGAATTTCTCCTGATATAACTCTGACAGCACAGGTTGTACAAGCGCCATTCCGACAAGAAAAGGGAAGTTCCGTCCCGTTCTGTTCAGCGGTGTGTAAAATATAACGGTCTTCAGGAACTTCGAGAGTATGTGATGTCCCAGCTTGGCGATTGTAAACTTTAATTTTGTGGGTTTGAACCATCTTGATTTTTAGATTTGCGGATTTGGAGTTTCACCCCTAATTATAAGAAGATTGGTGGAAAACTCCGCACTTTCAGGTCAGGAAGTGGTGATAGCACAGTCTAGCCCTAGCCATTAAAAATCTCTTTTCTAAAAAGGTTGCATTTTTTTAAATTCTATTGTACTATGGCAAAGCGAGACACCTGGAGAGATGGCCGAGTGGTTGAAGGCGCAGACCTGGAAAGTCTGTTATGCAGAAATGTATACGAGGGTTCGAATCCCTCTCTCTCCATTCCCCAATAATAATTAAGTTTGATTTAACAATCCTTGCTTTTGGGCGCACAGAGTAGATTTTACCAACAAAACTCAAAGACAAGTTCTGGATATAAACAGTGAATTTCGCCTAAAGGCGTACATATTGTGTAAAGTATATGCAGGTAAACGGCAAAATATCATATTCACCTGGAATAAATTAGCTAAAATCTACCTTATAGGTATTAATTCAACCAAGGCAGGATTAAGAAATTAGTTAGAATTTAGCTATTGTCAATTTACCTACAACAACATCCCCACTTTAATATATAGAGGTATCAATGCAGTTTGACAATTTTAGCAAAAAAACAAACGAATATAAAGAACTTAAAGAAAAACCTCATTGGCAAAGTCCCGCAACCAAAGACAATATTAAGCCTAAAGAACCTAATCCAGCGAATAATACTGGCTTTACTGAGGATGACAATCGTGGTCGGGTAGCAATTTTTATTGATGGGTTAAATCTATTTCATGCTGCATTACAACTGGGAATTGAAATTGATTACGTCAAATTGCTTTGTCGTTTAACGAAAACTTCTCGATTACTACGTGCCTTCTTTTACACAGGAATGGACAGTGGCAATGAAAAACAACAGGGATTTCTCTTATGGATGCGTCGTAACGGCTATCGTGTAGTTACTAAAGATATGAGTGTAGTTGTAGATAATTACAAAAAACCAAATCTGAATGTCGAAATTGCGGTTGATATGATTACTTTAGCACCATATTATGATACCGCTGTCTTAGTTAGTGGAGATGGAGATCTATCCTATGCTGTTCATGCAGTTAGTAATGTAGGTGCTAGAGTAGAAGTAATTGGTTTGCAAACAACTACTAGCGACAGTGAAGCGCGGTCTAGAAATCATCTTATTGATGTAGCTGATGAATTTATAGATTTTGACAGTATTAAACAACACATTCAAAAAGATGCTACTATCGGTTATAGTTATCGGACTTCTGCAAATTACCATCTTCAAATTCCCAATATATAAATTTTTCTCACTTTTATGCTGTCTATAGTAATCACTAAGGTGCTGAGGACATGAGCAGAAGTAATTAGTCGTTGTTTAATAAACATCAACACTTTATAAATCAATGGTTTTCGGAATATTCAATGTTGACACCATCAAAAATTAAGCGCTTTTTGCAGTTCTACATGATTCTTCCTTGTTTCTCCTGACTCCCAACATACTATGCCAACTTCAAATTATTTTAAATTTGAGAGTATTAAATGCTGCATTCTATTTGGCACTTTTTCCATATCTATGCTATACCAGTGTGGAAATAGCTAATTAATATTAATAAATATACAGCATATTACAGATTAATGAGGTACAGGATCTAAATTCAAAGCCAGACAGTAAGCCGATTTTACTCCTGACTCAGTGACTCCTGAATTATGCTGTAGTTACCATACTTCAAAATTCAGCTTTGAATCAAGTATGATTGCTTGTTAATTTATTTTTAGCATTCACTTAAAATGTATCTGAAATAGATATTTTTTTGATAAATTATATCATTGAAGGAGTAGGTGTAGTGAATCAAATCCAGTCAACTTTAGTTATTAGCTATGTCTTAATGACTAGCTATTTTCTTACCAATTGGTTAATCTTTTCTCTCCGTAACCCTACATCTTCTCCAGAGGATAAATTTCTATCTTTTGTCATGGTCATTATTACCACTATTTTATGGCCTGTAGTTATTGTTATCTCTTGTTTAGAAATATTAAAAAAAGGCAAGTTAGAATTTACTACGGTAGTTCCTGTACTTTTTGCAATATTTGCATTTAGTATTTCCTACTATTTGAGTTCTTTACATGAACATTGGTTGTGTTATTACGATCTATTTTGCCATATTTAAATTCCCATCAGCAGGTTTAAATTTGGCAATTTTTTCAACAAACCCTAAATATGCAATTTAACCTAAATTTGTACTTATATTAACTCAATCTTTACTCATAGGGGATGTCTTAGTTAGAAGATTGTGATGATCACAGAACTTAGGCAACTGACACATTTGTAAGGTGCATCAGATAGCAAGAATCTTGCAAATAAACTGATTGTTGATATCTGATACACCCTACAATAGATTTTTGGGGTGACACTTGCGTAGGTTCTAGATCAAATAAACAACACACAGTATATCTATTGCCTTATAGATGTATACAGGATTCCAAATGCTTGAAGCTATCGCTGTTGCTTGGCTATTATTGATTCTTGGCGATTTTCTTTCTACCTTTTTCTATCACGTCCCTGAACACGTTTTTGGTAGCCTTCATTTGACAACTCACCACTCCTGGAAAAAGAGTTTTCGTCACTATGCAATTCTCACATTTAATCCTCAGGTGCTTTTAGATGGTATTTTGGGTGCATTACCTTATCTACTGATAGCAGTTTGGTTATGGAGTTTATCTCCTATTGGCGTAATTTGCGGTTTATTGTTTGGTCAGTTTCATGTATGGTGGAGACACGTGATGGCTCTGGGGTGGCAAACATCTAAACCCGTAACTGTTTTGTGTAAATTTCTCTTTATTACTACGCCAGAACAGCACTGGTTACACCATCAAAAAACTAACTTTGGTTTTGGCGATATTTTCACGTTTTTTGACCAACCTGCGAAAATTTGGATGCGTTGGTTACGGCTACAAAGAATCCACTGGCGGTTACAAGTTAAAAGCTGACTAGAGTGAGAATATTTTTCAGAAAATATTTCTCCAGATACTATGCATTAACTCTAGAAAATTGATTCATTAATACTATGGGCAACCCCGCTGTGTTTGCCCTCATGGTGTTTTTAGCACCAATATTAGCGGATGGGAGTATCAATAAGCAACAAAATAGGGCGAACGACGGGATTCGAACCCGCGCGTGGTGGTACCACAAACCACTGCCTTAACCACTTGGCTACGCTCGCCATTCAATTTACTTCTGTAAGTTTAGCATGACCTGATAAAAATGATCAAGTTTTTTTGCCAGAAATTAGATAATTTTTTTGGTAGTCTTTAAAAGATTAACCACTACACTAGGTCAGGCTAGAAATGAAACCTTTAACTATGATTATATGCGTAGGAGCAGTGGGCGTTACTGTTCTAGGGGCAATTATGGCGAAAACTAACCCTAATCAGGAGGAATACGAAAGGTATGCAGTCCAAAAGCTGACAACATATTTGGAAACTGATGTATGTAAAAAAACACCAAGTTTTTTGGAAAAGTTAATTAAAGTTAATTGTGAACAGCTGCTTAATTCCGCTACGCCACATATTAAGGAACTGATTACTACTACTACTAACCGACAAGACTATATGATCTTTAGTATTTACCGGACTCAAATCAAACTGGATTCTTGGATACCAGGGTACAAGTTTGAAACGGTAGGGGCATTAAATCAATTTTATACTTATAATGCTGAGGAAAAATAAATCGGCGGAGGTCAAATGAAGACTTAATATACAAGTAGTTCTGAAAAATAACTACTATGTGATGAGTTTTTGTACTAACTGTTTGTATCCGCAAAATAGAGTTACTTATTTATCTAGTCTAATTTTTAATGGCAACAAAATGATTCAACCCCGTAAACAGTTTGCTCAACATTGGTTAAAAAGTGATAAGGCTCTGAACGCAATTGTCCAAGCGGCTAATTGTCAAGAAACTGATAAGGTTTTAGAAATTGGTCCGGGTACAGGAATTCTCACTCGTCGGTTATTACCGCTGGTGAAATCTCTATTAGCCGTAGAAATTGACCGAGATTTGTGTAAGTTACTGGCTAAACAATTGGGGGAAAAAGAAAATTTTCTCTTGCTACAGGGAGATTTTTTAACTCTTGATTTACCATCGCAATTAACAACATTTACTAATTTTCAGAAGCAGAATAAAGTTGTTGCTAATATTCCTTATAATATTACTGGACCAATTATTGAAAAGTTACTGGGGACGATTTCTCATCCTAATCCAGAGCCTTATGATACGATTGTTTTGTTAATACAGAAAGAAGTAGCGGAAAGATTATATGCTAAACCCGGTTCGAGAACTTTTGGGGCGTTGTCGGTGCGGGTGCAATATTTGGCAGATTGTGAGTTAATTTGTACAGTTCCGGCTGCGGCATTTGTGCCTCCACCCAAGGTAGATTCGGCTGTGGTGCGGTTGAGTCCTAAACAGATAGAAATTCCGGCTCATGACCCCAAAAAGTTAGAAACTCTGGTGAAATTGGGATTTGGGTCAAAGCGAAAAATGTTAAGAAATAATTTACAATCGGTAATTGAACGAGACAACTTGACTCAATTACTGGAACAATTAGGAATAAATCCTCAAGTTCGTGCTGAAGACCTCGGTGTTGCCCAATGGGTATCACTGGTAAATATTATAGCAGGAGTCGGGAGTCAGGAGTCAGGAGTCAGGAGTCAGGAGGAAGAAATTGAAGAATAGAGAATGAAATTTCTCCCCTATTGCCTATTCCCTATTCCCTGTTCCCTATTCCCTGTTCCCTATTCCCTGTTCTCTGCTAAATAAACGTTATGCGTTCTTACAGTTTAATTGCACCTGCTAAAATCAATTTGTATTTGGAAATTATCGGCAGTCGTCCTGACGGATATCATGAATTAGCAATGATACTCCAAAGTATAGATTTATCCGATCAAATTGATATCCATGCGTCTAGCACTGAAAATATTCGCGTTTATTGTGATCATCCCCAAGTACCTATAGATCAAAGTAATTTAGTTTATAAAGCGGCGGCATTAATGGCTAGGGAATTTCCCAAAGCTTTTAGTAATTTTGGTGGTGTGGATATTACTATCAAAAAACATATTCCTGTGGCTGCTGGTTTAGCGGGAGGTTCTAGTAATGCCGCAGCGGTGTTAGTAGGAATGGATTTACTTTGGAATTTGGGATTAACTCAATCAGAATTAGAAGAATTAGGGGCTAGTCTTGGTTCAGATGTGCCATTTTGTATTGGTGGGGGAACGGCAATTGCTACGGGTAGGGGTGAACAACTTTCTCCTTTGCAAAGTTTGGATAATTTACATATAGTGTTGGCTAAATATCGCAGTTTGGAAGTTTCTACACCTTGGGCATATAAAACCTATCGGCAACAATTTGGGGTTAATTATATTCAAGATTCGGAAGGTTTGGCGGCTCGTGCTAGTGCTTTTCATTCAGAAGATATGGTGAAAGCTATCTTGAATAAGAATACAGAAAACATTGCCCAAAAACTACATAATGATTTGGAGAAAGTTGTTTTACCAGCTTATCCTCAAGTATGGCAACTACGGGAATTATTCGCTAGTCAACCTGGGGTTTTAGGGACAATGATGTCGGGTTCTGGTCCTTCTGTGTTTGCTATTGTTGAATCTCAAAATCAAGGGCAAATAGTTAAGGAACGGATACGTGAGGCGATTCCTGATGAGGATTTGGAATTGTTTGTCACCCATACCATTAAACATGGAATTAAAATCGCTCAATAAAATTGCCTAATTTATTATTTTACTATGAATCAACCGCCAAAAACGCCATCAGTAGATGGTTCTAATCAAGTCCAAGCAACTCCTTTACGCTGTATAACTGGGTCTGTGATATCGGGAGGATTTGCATTTGCTACTTATTCTTTAATGATAGCGATCGCCACTACTTTTGCCAATAAACCCACCCATTCTGATAACCAAACCGTGATCAATATTGCTTCTGCTGTGCGGACTCTAGTTGTAGGTATAGTAGCCTTAGGAGCGGGAATTTTTGGGTTAGTGGCATTAGGTTTATTTGCCTTATCAATCCAAATTTTTATCCAGCAATTAAGCAATCCTAAAAGTAGTTAGTTTTATCTAATAGGGAATAAGGGGTAATTTTTCTGACTTTTGATTTACGCCCCTACATTCTGATTTAATTCCTCCCTACAGCTACATATTTGACTAATTGTGAGTGATTTTTGATTAATTGCAATTTGGTACTTGTGGAATTTTCAGTTAACTGATGTTTTTTTCGCCAATCTCTAGGAGATAAACCATGATATTGGCGAAACTGTCGGGAGAAATGACAAGAACTTTGATAACCAAGATTGATAGAAATTTCCTCAATTGTCTGATGAGTATTTTCCAATAAAGGCAAGGCTGCTACCATTCTCCGTTTCACAATCCAAACATTTATTGGCTTTCCTGTCTGTTTAGCAACTTGGTTAGTTAAATAGGCAGAAGAATAACCCACAGCTTCAGCGACTTTAGATGAAGTAATTCCTTTTTGATAATTAGCTTCAATATAATCAAAAACCTTTTTTAGATGGGGAATATCCGGAAAAATTGACTGAGAATTTACTGATGTATCGGGTGATTCGGCTAATGTGACTTGAGGAGAATTAGTAGTATACCAGTATCTAAAAAGAGCTTGTTTTTGTAATCTAATCGCAACGGCTCGCAATAACTCATCCGTCGTTGCTGGTTTGGTTAAATAATCGTCTGCTCCCAATTCCATTGATTTTCGCAAAGATGCCTTGGTATTAATATCAGTCAAAAAAATAAAAGGAGTAATTGCTGTCAATGAATCTTCCCGTAGATTACTTAATACGGTATAACCATCCATGTCTGGCATTACTAGATCACAAATTACCAAATCAGGTAAATGTTTCTTGATTAATTGCAGTCCAACAATACTATTTTCTGCACCTATAGCATTATATCCTTGAGAGTGAAGACAATCTAAAACAAAATTGCGGTTGACAATATCATTATCAATGACGATAATTCTTTCTGTTTCGTACATAATTATTCCAATCACTAGATTTTGGTATTTTTAGCCATTACTAAACTTTGTCCTGATTTACGGACAAATCTAGATATAAACTGAGCAATAGGAAACACAAAATTCGAGTAAAGAGTTAATGAAATCTTGATATTTTCTATTATCTCAATTAGTAGTTGATCTTTAGCAGATTCATATTTAAGCTTGAATATATCTGATTTTATCAATAAAAAGTAAATACTTTCAACTTAGTTGCATGAAAAAAGTAATGGTTGTTTTTATTACTTTTCACTTGATTCACCCTGAAAATTGAGCCTACTAACATAAAATTGCTATATTGTCAATTAATATCTGTATAAACTTTGGGATGGTGAGATTTGATAAATAGGTAAATTGTGAGTTATTTACCTGATTTCACGAAATTTAGTCTCTTTTGCATTCAACTATGAAAGAAGATACAAAGTCATCTGTCGCCAGGAATATCTTTTTGCCTTAAATTGGCTGCGAATAATTTAACATCCTCCCCAGGATAGATAAATGATTGATTAAACTTATATATAACTATCAGAAAGAATATCTGAACAGCAAAATTAGGAAATCTGGAATAGATACAAGTTAAGAAAGAACATGAAAGGAGTGATAATTTTCCTGACAATCAGTTACCAATTACTAAACTGAACGAAACGATTTTTAACTTGATTACACAAAAAAATTAATCTAAAAAACAAAAAAATACTATATAATTATGGCTGATAAATTTACACTTAAAAATCTAATATTCTGAACAGTTAATTAAGGGTAAAAAAATAAGAGCGAAAAAATTATCAAGTTAATCAAAGAATAATTCATGTATTGAAAGGGTAACTTTGGGTAGTCTTAAAAAAGAGGCATGAAAAAATCTCAAAACCATTAGATAATTCTGATTTTCAACAGGAGTGCATATTATGAGTCAAAATTTTAGCGATTATCATTCGTCGGTTAACAAAAAAATCAAGACTGAACAAATAGAACAAATAATCAAAGCAATTATTGCGGGTAAATATTCTTGGGCTTGTGTTCTAGTTTTACAATTTGCTGGTTATAATCCTATGGACTATATACCCTATCGTACTTATATCAGATTACTTAAAACTAACTGCTTACTGGGTAATTCTCAGCAAAATTAACTACCTGTGAGAAAAGTTGACAGATTTGATGGAAAATTAAAGTAGTCGCGTTTTTGAATCTGAATTTGTGGAAATTTTTTCTGAAAAATAAAAAGGTAAGGTGAAGATTCATCAAAAAAATATGATTATTATGCAGAATTTATGAGCTACCCAACCACAATTTATAATCCTCAAATGCAAACAATTATTACAGAAATTGTGTGGCAGAAAAAACTAGAAGTTGCACAAATGCAACAAGATATGACCTGGGCTTCCTTGCAACGTCAATTAAGTGCTGCTCCTACTGTGCGGGACTTTTTTACGGCTTTGCAGTTGAGTATTTATAAACCTAGTTTAATTGCAGAAGTGCAAAAAGCATCACTTTATCATAGTGTAATTAGACCAGATTTTGACCCGGTTACTATTGCTCAAGCCTATAAAAGAGGAGGAGCATCTTGTGTATCTGTTTTTACCGATCAAAAGTTTTTTCATGGTGGTTTTGATCATCTACGTGCTATCAGATATCGGGTAGGAATACCTCTACTTTGCAAAGATTTTATCATTGATCCTTGCCAAATTTATTTAGCCCGTTCGGCTGGTGCAGATGCCATATCATTAATTGCGTCTATTCTTACAGATAAGCAATTACAAAGCTTTTTACGAGTGATTCATTACTTAGGTATGAATGCTGTTATCCAGGTTCATAACTTAAATGATTTGGATAGAGTTTTAGCTTTAGAAGATGTGAGGATAGTTTCTATTAATAACCAGAGTTTAGGTGATTTTAGCATTAATATTAACACTACTCAGGAATTATTGGCAGCTAGGCGATCGCAACTTCAAAAGCTAGGAATTTTAGTCATGAGTGAATCAGGGATAGAAACCCCCGATGATTTATCATTTGTGGCTGAATGTGGTGTACAAACTGTGATCATCGGAGAATCTTTGCTCAAAGAAAATGATTTGGAAGTAGCTGTCAGAACTTTACTGCAATCTAAATTTCCTATTCATTATGCAGAAGGATTAAAGATTGGGTAATAACTGATAGTTACGAATTGATTATAGTAAGGGTTTCCACCAATCACTATGACTGAGATACCATTCTACGGTTAAACGTAAACCTTCAGTGATTGTTACAGATGGAGTCCAACCAAATTCTGTTTTTAGCTTATTGGCATTAATAGCATATCTTCGATCATGTCCAGGTCTATCCTTCACAAAAGTAATTAATTTTTCCGCTGGATATACTGGTAAATTTGGTGCTAATTCGTTCATGATTGCACATAAATTTTGTACCAGACTGATATTTTCAACTTCGTTATTGCCACCAATGTTGTAATTTTCTCCCGGTTTTCCTTGATGGATGACCACATCTAACGCCCGACAGTGATCAACTACATATAACCAATCGCGGACATTTTTGCCATCACCATAAACAGGTAATTCTTTACCGGTTAAAATGTTAATACACATCAAAGGAATTAGCTTTTCAGGAAATTGAAAAGCACCATAATTATTAGAGCAATTAGTAATAATTGTCGGTAATTTATAAGTATGATAATAAGCCCGAACTAGATGATCACTTCCAGCTTTTGAGGCTGAATAAGGACTATTGGGACTATAGGCTGTAGTTTCTGAGAATGCGGGTTCATCTGAGGTGAGACTACCATAAACTTCATCGGTAGAAACGTGAAGAAATAGGTAATTACTAGGTTGGTTTTTTGCTTGCCAATATTGACGAAAACCTTCTAATAAAGTAAAAGTTCCGACTACGTTAGTTTGGACAAATGCAGCGGGTCCGGTGATGGAACGATCAACGTGAGATTCGGCGGCAAAATGGGCTATAGTATCTATATTTTCTGCTAAAAGTAGTTGATCAATTAGAGAGCGATCGCTTATGTCTCCTTGCACAAATCGGAAATTCTCTTTGGCTTCAACAGAGGCTAAATTATGGCGATTTCCAGCGTAGGTAAGAGCATCCAATACCACGATTCTATCATTTGGATAAGCCTGACACCAATGATGGACGAAATTCGCACCAATAAACCCAGCGCCTCCAGTCACCAATAATCGTCTATTCATGAGATTCCCTAATTATCCTGTAAATATTTCTTCTTGATTTTAGCAAAGATTCTCTGTGTAAACAATTGTGCTAACCGGATTTTTGTAAAATCGGGAATTTTAGTTGCATAGTTATGTTTATGATCAAAGAAGTTATTTATTTCTGCTAAAATTACTCCTAAACGGTGAATAATATGCTCAGTTCTGTATTCTGCTAACACAGTTTCTGATAAAGTCAATGCTGCTGGGGATTCTAAAACCTGTAAAATCTTGGCAACGTCATATTCTAAAGCATAACCAGCGATTTTATAAGAGTTAAATTCCGGATCTAAATAATCCGATAATCCCCCATTGACACTAGAAAAGACTTGACAACCACAAGCTAATGCTTCCATTGGTTGTAAGCCAAATCCTTCACTAACTCCTTGTAATTTCCAATATTCTGCCGAATCATAAAGATAAACTTGAGTCCGATTAAATAAAGCTGGTAAATTTTCCACATAACTATCAATAACCAATACTTTACATTTTTTTTCTAAAGCTGGAATTAAGGTTTTAATTAAATATTCTGAAGATTTCCGGGTTTGCACTAAAACATCAATATCTCGCTTTTGACGTAAATTAGTAAAGTCATCACTAATTTGATTGGGTAAATAATAAATGAGAGAATTTGGAGCTTTTTGTCCCCAATAACCTAAAGTATTTCTGCTAACTGTAATTATAGGAATATTAGCTGGTAAATTAATTTTATAACCTGCACTGTGAGCGTGATAAATTACATGATATTTTTGCAATTTAGTTGCTAGTTTACCAACATTGAATCCCCAGCTAATTACGAAAATTATGTTATCTATATCTAAATTATTCTCTTTTAATAAATCATCTAAAAATAATTTATCTGATTCCCGCTGACGATAGGTAACTACTTCAGCATCACAAATCTGTTGAGCTAAAGCAACTGTTTTCAATTCTGCCCAAAGACCACCACAAGCAAATTTACCATTGGTTCCTGGTACTAAAAAATAAAGTTTTCTCATCATCCTAAATATCTAATTTGAAGTTTATAAATCAGGGCGCAGGCCCTGCGCCCCTACGGATTCCTAATTTTCCCAATATACTTTGACAAAATGACTTTCTTTGCCCCAAAAATCACGGGCGATGGTAATATTTTCAATAGCTAAATTAAAGGGGATAGAGGTGGTAAGATAACGCTGGGTGAGCATTCCTAAATCTGGTGCAATTTCCGCTGCGGCTGTTGCGGCTAAACCAAAACCGATGAGTTGTTCAATTGGTCGAAATGGTAGTACAAAAGGAATTGTTGCTGCTAGTCCTGCTGTTAATAACATAGCTACAGATACATTTGTGCCACAGCGGGGATGTACAGCTAAATCCCATTCTCCAGCGGTAAGACGATGTTTAGCTAATGTTACCGCCCGACGCAAATCATGAATATTCACATCACCATAGAGAAAAAATCCCTGTTCAGTAGACAAACCACCTAATAATTCATCATCTAATTGGATATTGGTGGTTGTTCGTGGTGATAAAGAGGAATGTTTATTTTCCCCTAGTAACCAGACGGTGGCGTGTTCTAGGGCGTGGACTTGACGTAACATGAGAATTTCTTTCAACCCAGGGATAAAAGATAACTGTTGAAGTAAATCAGCATCTTGATTGGGGTGAGGTGCAAGAAAGTCAAAGTTAAAGGAATACGATTCGCTCGAATAAGAAGTATTCATCTTTTTTCTTTTGAGAATTAATTTTCCTTGGTGATATTTTTTGACAATTGCAATAACTGAAAATTTCTGATTTTCCCAATAACCTCACCCCAATTCCCCATTACTATTGAGCGCTGATCAGTTCTACGTCAAAAATTAAAGTAGAGTTGGGAGGAATAACGCCACCAGCACCACGCGCACCATAACCTAATTCTGAGGGAATAATTAGTTGACGACGGCCACCTACTTTCATGGAGATTACTCCTTCGTCCCAACCTTTAATTACTTGTCCTGTGCCAATTTTAAACTTGAAGGTTTGATTGCGATCGCGCGAACTATCAAATTTAGTCCCATTTTCTAATGTACCAGTGTAGTGAACCTCAACGGTTTGTCCAGTTTGGGGAGTTGCACCGTCTCCTTCCTGTAGTTCAATATATTTTAATCCAGAGGCGGTAGTAACAGCATTTGCTTCAGACATAGTATTGCTCTTTGTTGGCGTATTTTTTTCTTGAGTGACAGTGGTGGTGGGTTGTGTTTGGGGCGAATTACCAATCGCAGCATCTTTTTGACCGCTAATTTGGGTAAATACTAAAATGCCAACACATACCAGCATTAACACCACGCTGAGGAAAATTCCTTTCAAAATCAACCCTCTCTGTTTTAATTACTGGTGATAAGATTACTGACAGAACACAAATTAGTTTAAATCAGAAATGACCTTTTAGCGCCATAGCTTATTTTCTAAATCCCGGACTTGACGTTCTAAACGGTCTATTCTCCCGCGTAATTCGTCTACTTCTGACTGACGCGCAACTCCCAAATCCTGCATCATGTTTCGCATTTGTCGCTGCATTTGCTCGTCCCAGTTGCCTTGTTCTGACTGTAACTGATGTACAAGATCATCCATGACTGCCTTTGCTTGCTCAGGATTGAGTTTACCGTCTTTTACCAGTTCATCACTCACTTCCTTGAGTTTGTCTGCAACTAAAGAGGTTGTGCCAATACCCAACATCATTAGCTGTTGCAACCAATTGTTACTATCCATACTCCCTTCCTCTGACTTGTTGCTAACTAAAAGCTTAGTAATTCTAGCCTACACATTTATTTAGTCAGTTGTCAGTTGTCAGTTGTCAGTTGGAAATATCTTCTCCCTGCTCCCTGCTCCCTACCCCTCTGCCTCTTTACACCTGTATCCATCCGTGCATTGGTGCGATCGCTTTCGTGACTGACTCAATTATCTCTGGAGGTGCTTCTGAAAGCATGACACTGGGATAAACAGCAGTTCCCCATTGAGGATGGACAAGAACATGGCATTTATTTTGAATGGCGGGATACTTGAGTAAAGCTTGTGCCACTGCTGTATCATCATGGGGAACTAGGCCAGAATGAGATAGTAATGGATAACCTGTACGGGGATCTATGAGGTCTGTTAAATATCCGCGATCGCGCAAATTAAATGCCACATCGCAACCAAAACGCATAAATTTTTCCCGCAGTTTCTCTTTTTCTTGTTCTGTTTCTATAGTCATTTCTTCTAACGGATATTGTGATTGCTGCAAAACCACCACCACCCACAAAAACTGTTGCTGTTTCCAATCGGGTAATATCTGTTCGCAGTTGGCACAGATATATGGACTGGGAGTATGAATAGAAATCTCTACAGCTTGTCCTGTTTTGCCAACTAAATGAATCGGACAGCTAGGTTCAGAAATACAAACTTGGGGATAATACACCACATTAATTTGGTTTATGAAAGTTTTTATTTTATCTTTGTTAAAAATAATAACTCTTAAATCTGCAAATAAATCATCGAATTTTGCAAATAGTTAGGTAATTAGATTTAGTTGCATTTCCGGGTATTATGGTTTAACCGCTGGTTAGTTGTTTAATATGAGCCGGAAATTTGCCATTTTGTAAAGCTTGGACTGCTGTTCCTGAATCTTGTACCCAAAACTGTCTTCCAAAGCGGACAATTTCTCGGTGATCTCCAGCCTGAACAACACCAATGACAGGTATTCTGGATTTGTCCTTATCCCCTGCTTGTGCTTTGAGAATTGTATTCAAACGATGTTGTTCTTCAATTGTTCCTGCTTGTTGTGGACTCAATTCCACTAAAATCATTTTTACAGTTTCAACAGTTTCCGCATCTTCAAGAATAAATTGAACTTGATCATCACGGCGATCTATCTTACCCCAAATAATCAATCTGGCATCAACTTCGAGTAGAGAACTAATGCGTTCATAGGTTTTAGGAAAAACCACCGCTTCCGAAGCAGCAGATAAATCTTCAACTTGCAGAATTGCCATAGAATCACCTTTTTTGGTGACAACCTTTTTGACATTATTCAACATTACTACCGCACAAAGGATAGCATCATCTTTTTGTTCCCCCAATTGCGCTAAGTTAATAGGTGCAAGGACTGAGGATGATTGTCTGATAGATTTAAGAGGATGATCGGAGAGATAAAATCCTAATAATTCTTTTTCCATTCTCAATTTTTCTTGAGGTGGTAAATCATTGACAGGAGGAGCTTTTGGTGCAGATTCATAGGCATTTTTTTGAGGTTGATGATTATTTCCTGCTAATCCCCCTCCTAACAAATCAAATATATTACCCTGTCCACTAGCTTTGTCTCTAGCGCGGGATTGCGCCCACTCATAAACTAATTCTAAATCATGAATTAATTGGTTGCGATTAGCTTGAATTTTGTCAAAAGCACCGCAGTTAATTAGTGATTCTAAAGTGCGGCGGTTCATGGCCCGTAAGTCCACGCGATCGCAAAAATCCGCCAAAGATTTGAATGGGACTAATTCTCCTGATTCTTCCCTCGCTTCTAAAATTGAGGCGATCGCATTTTGTCCCACATTCCGCACCGCAGAAAATCCAAATAAAATCTTTCCATCCACCGGCGTAAAATCTAAACCAGAACGATTAACATCTGGGGCATCAATCACAATCCCCATGTTAGAGCAATTATCAAGATACTTCCGCACCTTGTCAGTATCGCCACTGTTAGCGGTTAACAATGCCGCCATATATTCCAATGGGTAATTTGCCTTTAAATATGACGTTTGATAAGTTACATAAGCGTAAGCTGTAGAGTGGGATTTATTAAAACAATTGGAAGCGATAAAACCATTTTTAATCACAAAATTATGGTCATTTTCCACACCAATATCATAAACATTGGCTTGACCGACATAAGTACGAGAAACTATTTTAACCATATTACTTATTTTTGCAAAATTTTGTTTATTTACAGCTTAATAATCATTATCAGACACACAGATACCCTTACATTTAATACCATTTGTTGCAGTGCGTAGACAATGGGGACAGAGAACCTCTTCCTTCTCTGTTTCTTGATTTATCTCCATATTAGTGCTTACCTGGAGCTTATCTTTTTCGGTCTGGAGTTTTTCATTCATAGAAATATATTTAATGAATTTCCACCTGCTGAAGTTTCTCTATTAAATCACCGCGTCGGAAAGTAGCAGAAAGTTGTTGTAAAGAAATTTCCTGGTTTCCGTAAAGTGCTTGAAGTGCCTTTTGAACATCTCGGACTGAATCATCGAAATAATTATCCCCATTTTGATTAATCAAATGATTTGCATCCTCAAAATTACGGTGGTTAATTTCCTTCATTTGCAGATTCATTTTCTTGAGAAGTCCTTTCCCCATTTGCATGGCAATAAAGCATGAACCATAACGGACACAAGCAGGATCACTAGGATGCGGGCGTTTACGTCGGTTTTCGGCAATTCTATACAACTGTACAGCGATTATGACTTGTGCGGCATTAAGCTGCTCAGTAAAAATTACATTATACAGTTTACCAAAATGCTCACGAGTGAAAAACTTAGCTTGATGAGGCTTTTGTCGCCAAACCGCCAGTATCGCCTCAGCCGCTACACCCGAAGTAATCTCCGTAGTGGATCTAGCACCTGTATCAAAGCGTTTACGGCGATAATTAAATCCCAACTGTTGGATATCCATTTCCAGCCGCTGCTGTAGATTATCATTAGCTCGGAGATCCCTTAGATCAACTGGGTTCTGACTATTAGTAGCATAAGTAATTTTTTGGACTAGATCCTCATTATCACTTGGTAATTGATAAAGCCGAACTAAAACATAAGCTTGGGTATTTTGTTGGCAGAAATTTGCATCCTGAAGAGTTTTAAAAATGGTCATACAAGTTTGACCACCATTAATAATTTGCAAGTTCTCAACTCGTATCTGATAATCACCATTTTGCAGCGCGTTATGGGAAAAACTGTCGCAAGTTAAAGTGATGCCATTATTATAAAAATAGAAATTGTTTTTTTCATCGCTATTTAAAGTATCCCGAATACCCTCTTTGACCCGGTTGCCTTGCAGCCCTAAATAACGGCATCGCACTGAAGCTTATCTTTTTTTGTCTGGAGTTTGTCATTCATAGGAATAGAGAATTTTTCGCTATAATTTGTTATACCTCTTCAAAGTCAGACCACTCAATTTCTAGTTGTTTTATGGCTGCGCGTAACGTTCCTAATTTTAGATCGCGGCCACTCCAGTCAGGAATTACAGTTGCTTTCTGAGTAATTGGATTAAACCACTTTCTATGTGAACCTCCACTACGTCTGGGGATTTCTTCACATCCAAGTCTAGATAATTTCTTCGCAACTTCTCTATAGTTCATCTGATGGAGATAATTGTTTCTATTAAAGCTGGTGAGTTTTGGTCTACAGATTGTAGGTTAAGCGGAAGCTCTTTACCTAAATCTTGATATGTTTCCAGAACCGCTTCAAAAGCATCTCTAACGTTGGCTAAAACCTCATCCATAGAATCGCCCTCCGTTATCAATTCTGGCAATAGTGGAGAAGTTACGGTGAACCCTCCTTCTGGTTGAGGTGTAAGCAGTAATGGAATTTTGTAGAACATAAAAATTTGTTTTTTTGACTTACTTGAGGTTAACGGTTATCAGTTCTAGATTCTATTGATTATATAGACTGAGTAAATCTGGTGAGAAAAAAAATCTCCTGTAACTTCAGACGCAAATTCCCCAAACCCCAGCCCTGTAAATGCTAAAATCAATGACTTGAATCATAAAGAGAACAATTATGGCATCCATCCGCGAGTTGCACGAACAGATAATTAGTAAAGAACGTTCTGCCGTTGAAATTACCCAAGAAGCATTAAATCGGATTCAAGAGTTAGAACCAAAATTGCACAGTTTCCTCACTGTCACGACAGAACAAGCCTTAAAACAAGCTCAAGCTGTGGATGCAAAAATCGCTGCTGGAGAAGAAATTGGCATCTTAGCGGGGATTCCCATCGGCATTAAAGACAATTTGTGTACCAAAGGTATTGTCACCACCTGCGCTTCGCGGATTTTGGAAAATTTTGTCCCACCTTACGAATCAACTGTCACCCAAAAACTAGCTGACGCTGGGGGTGTCATGGTAGGTAAAACCAACTTAGATGAGTTTGCTATGGGGAGTTCTACAGAAAACTCCGCTTATCAAGTTACCGCTAATCCTTGGGATTTATCCCGTGTTCCTGGTGGTTCTTCCGGTGGTTCAGCAGCAGCCGTAGCAGCCGATGAATGTGTGGTTTCCCTGGGTTCGGATACGGGGGGTTCAATTCGGCAACCGGCTTCCTTCTGCGGTGTTGTGGGAATGAAACCGACTTATGGGTTAGTTTCTCGTTATGGTTTGGTGGCTTATGCTTCCTCTCTAGATCAAATTGGACCATTTGGACGGAGTGTCGAAGATGCGGCTATATTGTTAAGTGCGATCGCCGGCTATGATCCACAAGACTCTACCAGTCTCAAAGTCAAAGTTCCTGACTATGCAGCTACTTTAAAACCGGATCTCAAAGTTAGAAAAAAACTCAGAATTGGTATCATTACAGAAACCTTAGGTGAAGGGTTAGATCCAGAAGTAGAAGCCGCAGTCACCAAAGCCATTGATCAATTGCAAGAATTAGGTGCAGAAATTCATCCTATTTCCTGTCCCAGTTTCCGCTACGGTTTACCAACTTACTACATTATCGCCCCCTCGGAAGCATCCGCTAACCTAGCCCGTTACGATGGCGTGAAATATGGTTTGCGTTCCCCTGATGCAGATAATCTTTTGTCAATGTACACCAGAACTCGTTCTCAAGGATTTGGAGCGGAAGTCAAACGTCGGATTATGATTGGTACTTATGCCCTTTCCGCTGGTTATTATGATGCTTACTATTTGAAAGCGCAAAAAGTCCGCACTCTGATTAAAAAAGATTTTGAAAAAGCTTTTCAATCAGTAGATGTGTTAATTTCTCCAACTGCACCAACTACCGCATTTCGAGCCGGAGAAAAAACTACCGATCCTTTGAGTATGTATTTAAATGATTTAATGACTATTCCTGCTAATTTAGCCGGTTTACCAGGAATTAGTTTACCTTGCGGTTTTGATAGTAAAGGTCTACCAATTGGACTACAAATGGTTGGTAAAGTGCTAGGAGAAGAGCAACTTTTCCAAGTAGCTTATGCCTATGAACAATCAACTAATTGGCATTTACAAAAACCCAAAATTGCTTAGTTTTTCACCGGCGGGGGTTTACGCCGTAAATCCCTACTAAATAGGTTTTACAATTATATGAGGTGCATTGTAGCCCCCTCATCGCACCCCCCTCAACCCCCCCGCAGCGGGGGGAAGAAAAGGATAAGCTTTTGATACTGGAGGGGGTTGGGGGTGGGGTTCTTGTACCTCATAATATAACTATTCAACAAAGAACTTTTCCAGACAGCGGACAAACATTTCTACACCCATTGGTAAAGCTGTTTCATCAAAATCAAATTGGGGATGATGATGGGGGTAATCTAATTTTTTCTCTGGATTTGCAGAACCCAGAAAAAAGTAACAACCGGGAACTTCTTGCAGAAAAAATGACATATCTTCCCCACCCATTGTTTGACATTCGGGAACGATACCAATAGGGGTTTCTATGACTTCTTCTGCTACTGAACGCACCAAGGCAGCAATTTCTAGATCATTGATAACTGGTGGATAAAGATGAATATAATCTAAGTCATAATTTGCACCGTGACTTTGGCAAATTCCCGCAATAATTTGTTGAATGCGTTCTTTAAAAAAACCTGCTAAATCAGGATTAAAATATCTCACTGTTCCCCCCATGCTCGCGGTATCAGCAATCACATTAACTGCTGTGCCGGCGTGGAGTTCTCCCACTGTGACTACAGCCGAATCAATGGGGTTCACATTACGGGAAACTATTGTTTGTAAAGCATTGACTATTTGCGCTGCTACCACTACAGAATCCACTGTTTGATGCGGAATTGCCCCATGTCCACCTTTACCGAAAATGGTGCAACGGAACAATTCGACAGCAGCCATTAATGCCCCAGGACGGACTCCTACAGTTCCCAATGGCAGATTATTCCATAAGTGTAAACCGATAATGGCATCAACATCAGGGTTTTTAAGTACACCTGCTGCGATCATCGGTTTTGCTCCACCTGGCCCTTCTTCTGCGGGTTGGAAGATAATTTTGACAGTACCGCTAAAGTCTTGCCGATGTTGATTGAGGTAATAGGTTGTACCGAGAGCGATCGCTGTATGTCCATCATGTCCACAAGCGTGCATGACTCCATCATGTTGAGAACAATAGGGAACTTGATTCTGTTCTTGAATAGGTAAAGCATCCATATCCGCCCGAATTGCTAATACTTTACCATTGCCAGGTTTTTCACCTTTAATAATAGCGACAATTCCCGTTTGAGCAATTTCAGTTTGATGGACAATTCCCCAATTTTGCAATTTCTGGGCAATAAATTCGGCGGTAATTTTTTCCCGAAAACCTAATTCTGGTTTTTGGTGAATCTGTCTTCTCCACTCCACTAATTGCGGTTGTAAAGCCCGAATTTCTAACCGGACATTTTTGAGATTTACCGTCGAAGTTTGAGGAAATATAGAAACCATATTATCAATGAAAAATTAGTGATTAGATTTATATTTCTTCCCTGTTCCCTATTCCCTACAATATATTTCCCAATCCAAAGCCGCAGCCACTTCGGCAAGTTTTTCCAAATCTCTAGGATTTTCTAGGTAAGGAACACAACCTAAAACGGGAATATTTGTTAATGATCGAATTAAATCTGGTGGCGTTAAATCAGCAATTTCTTCCTCGGTGCGAGGTTGGGTACAATTGAGAATAATCCCCCGCAGATTGATTTTAGTTTGCCTAGCTAATGCTACATTAGCCACAGCACTAGCGATCGCCCCCAATCTGACCGGCACAACCAAAATCGTTTTCAATCGCCATTCACCCGCCAAATCAGCCACAGTCAACTCATTGGTAACTGGTGAACCTAAACCCCCCAAAGATTCCACCAACAGAAAATCACGCTGTTTTTGTAAAGATAACAAAGTTCGCCAAGCGATCGCCAAATCAACTTGACGATTTTCCTTAGCAGCCGCAATCGGAGGCGCTAAAGGCGCTTGAAAATACAAGGGAGTAATTGCCTCCAGCGATTGTTCCAAATTAAACAGACTTTGGTACAATTCCCTATCACCCACCCCCGATTGGATTGGCTTCATAATCCCCAAAGTGCGCTGAGGATAATATTTTTGCCAATAAGCCGCTAAAGCTGCCGTCACCACAGTTTTACCAGCATCCGTATCAGTTCCCGTAATCAATAAAGTATTCAACAACGTTTTCCGTTAAAAATGACAACTTAATTTGCTTCCTTTCCTAATTTAGCCCTAATTAGTCCCATTAAAACCTGGGGTTGGGGTTTCCGTTGGCGTTGGTGTTTCCGTTGGCGTTGGTGTTTCCGTTGGGGTTGGTGTTTCCGTTGGGGTTGGTGTTTCCGTTGGGGTTGGTGTTTCCGTTGGCGTTGGTGTTTCCGTTGGCGTTGGGGTTTCCGTTGGCGTTGGGGTTTCCGTTGGCGTTGGTGTTTCCGTTGGCGTTGGGGTTTCTAAAGCCACATCCAAACTATAATTAACATCTGCCACACCCCCGGACAAACCTAATTGAATAATATATTTGCCATCATTCGCTAATATTCCCTCATAAGATGTATATTGTTGATCTTGAGCATTCACGACTTCACCATCAGCAGTTAAAATCGTCAGAACAATCCCACTGTTCTCATTTACAGATACAACTAACTTTTCCCCACCCTTACCTTGCAAACTATATTGAACTAATTCATCTTCTCGCAGTGTTCCCTCAACTTTCGCCATATTAGACCTGTTTAATTTCAGCCGTTGGCGATTAATTACAGGTTCGCTATTAGTCGGTGTTGGAGTTGGTGTTAATGTGATGATCCCACTAGGAATAACTGGAGAAGGAAAAGATTGTGGAGTTGTCATCGTTTCTGCCGATGAACGCGGCTTACCTTTGAGTGAATTCACCAAACTCCAAGAACCAAAACCTGCTAAAATAATCACAATACAGCCAATACCCCCCAACGCCCAACCATTATCCAAAATAGAGCTACTTTGCCCAGAATCTCCTGAAGGTTGGGGCTTTTCCGATGCTTTTGATATAGGTTCAGGACGATGACCAATAGCAATAGTTTGTAAAGAAGATAAATTAGCTAGAGGTTGACTACCATAGCCTGTGTTCAGCAGTGCTTGAGTCACATCAGCCGCACTTTGATAGCGTTCCGCCGGTAGATAACTCAACATTCGCTGTAACACCTGAGCAAATTCTGGTTTCACCGTTGCCCATTGTTGCCAATTCCAGGTTAGTTGCTGCTCATCAAATAAATCTGCGGGTTCTTTCCCAGTCAATAAAACTATAGCAGTCACAGCCAACGCATACAAATCACTGCTAGGATATACCCTGCCTGTCTGCATTTGTTCACTAGGCGCATAACCTAACTTACCTACAGTTGTTACTGGTGTAGCACTTGATGATTGTAATTTTGTAGCTAACTCCTTCACCACGCCAAAATCAATTAACACAGGCAAAAAATCATTTTCCCGTAAAATTATATTTTCTGGAGATATATCTCGATGAATAATTCCCTGTCCGTGAATATAACTAAGAACAGGTAATAAAGTTCTTAGTAAATGCAGTACATCTGCTTCAGTGAAGGTTTTTCCTAGTTCCTGACGTTCTTTGAGTAAATTGCGGTAAGTCTTACCAGCCACGAAATCCTGTACCAAAAATAACTTTTCGTTTTGGGCAAACTTTTCTCGAAATCTAGGAATTTGTGAATGTTCAATTTGATACAAGATAGCAGCTTCTCGTTCAAATAACTCCTGTGCTTTTTGCCCATAAGACGTTTCTGTGATTGGGGCAATTAATTCTTTCAGAACACAAAGTTCATTAAAGCGTCTTTGGTCTTCTGCTAGATAGGTTCTACCAAATCCCCCCTGTCCAATAATGTGAATTATGTGGTAACGATTTTGTAGGATAGTACCAACTGTAATCGGTGATTGCATGATCTATTAATTGAATATAATAGCAACTGAGCTAGAACTTAGTCAAAGCATCATCCATCCACAACGTGACACAAAATGTCTCAATTGTAGCTTCCGTAATTTTCCTCAGTCACCCCGCCTACAAGGAAGTGTATACTAGAAATAAGTCTTGCATTATTCTATTCTTACATTCTGCCTTGAGTCAGGATGTGTCCAATATGGTAGCAGGTATAATCCAGAATAGGTAAACCAAGCGGTTTGGTTCACGGCAAATTTTTCCAGGTCTGGGGATTTATTAAAATTAATATTTAATCTTCAGTTAACTGGGTTATTAATTGGTAACAAGTATCATAAAATAACTGTTTGCACGTTTGGTGCTATTTAATCATAGGTGTTGTAACACCCCAGAGCTAACTGGAAGATCAATATTATTTGTTCACTCAATTTCGGCGAAATTTGCTCAATCTCTGATGATATTTCTATGAATGCACTTCGAGGATCTGCTGTGCTAAGTTCTGCCACTTTACCAATTCAGTCAATAGCAACGGGACTAACTGACAATAATCGTCTGCGGCTTTTTTCCGGTTCTGCCAATATAGCACTCTCGCAAGAAGTTGCTCGTTATCTAGGTATGGACTTGGGACCAATGATTCGCAAAAGATTTGCGGACGGAGAACTTTATGTTCAAATCCAAGAATCAATTCGGGGTTGTGATGTCTATTTAATCCAGCCCAGTTGTCAACCCGTCAATGATCATTTGATGGAATTACTAATTATGATTGATGCTTGTCGTCGAGCATCTGCACGCCAGATTACAGCAGTAATTCCTTACTATGGTTATGCTCGTGCTGACAGAAAAACAGCCGGTAGAGAGTCAATTACTGCGAAATTAGTTGCTAATTTGATTACTGAAGCAGGCGCTAATCGAGTTTTAGCAATGGATTTGCACGCAGCCCAAATTCAGGGCTATTTCGATATTCCCTTTGATCATGTATATGGTTCACCAGTTATCCTGGATTATCTCATTAGTAAAGGATTACAGGATATTGTGGTGGTTTCCCCTGACGTGGGTGGGGTCGCACGGGCTAGGGCATTTGCGAAAAAATTGAATGATGCACCTCTAGCAATTATTGACAAACGCCGTCAGGCTCATAATGTTGCCGAAGTCTTAAATGTGATTGGTGATGTGAGAGGCAAAATTGCCATATTGGTGGATGACATGATTGATACTGGCGGTACGATTGCGGCGGGGGCTAAGTTACTGCGTCAAGAAGGGGCGAGTCAGGTATATGCCTGTGCTACTCATGCTGTATTTTCCCCACCGGCAATTGAGCGATTGTCTAGTGGGGTCTTTGAGGAGGTTATAGTCACTAATACTATTCCTATCCCAGAGGCTAATCAGTTTCCGCAATTGGTGACGCTTTCTGTCGCTAATCTACTGGGAGAAGCAATTTGGCGGATTCATGAGGATAGCTCACTTAGTAGTTTATTCCGTTAATCAACAAATAAATATCATCCCAAAGGAAGAAAAAAGGAGTCAGGAGTCAGGAGGAAGAAAGAAGAAAGAAGGAGTAAAAGTATGATAACTTTGTACCTCCTGCAACCTGCAATTTACTGTGAATAATGAAGGATGAAAGTTTTCGTTCTTCATTTTTTGTATGCAGCTAAAATTTCTAATTCAGAAACTACTCTTTCTAATTCTTCAACTAAGGGCGTAATTTGATGTTTCCAGAAAGCATCTGCGAGGGAACGATAATACCAAAGTGTGCCTTCTTTGCCACCTTGAAACCGTTCCCAAAGAGCATCACCAATCATCCGATAATCTTTGATAATTGACCGGACATTATGGAGTTTGTCAGCAGCGGAAACTAGCAATACTTCTGGGGAAGCGGTGGCAATATGGGCAATATAGGCTTCTTTCCGGCTTTTCCAAGGGGGTTTGGGTGTGGTGTCTGCGTCTGTACAACCATCAACTATGGCGGTGACATGATCCCCAAATCGCCGGCGAATTTCTTCTCTGGTGGCTGCTCCACCTTGGTCTTCTATGGCATCATGTAGTAGGGCAGCGATCGCTTCATCTTCATTAGCACCATATTCTAAGGCTATGCTGGCTACTCCTAGTAAATGGGTAATATAGGGAATATCCCCAGCTTTGCGTTTTTGCGTGGCGTGGAGTTCATGGGCGTAGGTAAGTGCTTGGGTAAATCTTTCTGATAGCATTTTTTTAAGAGGAAATGAACCACGAAGGAGCGAAGGACACGAAGGAAGAGGAAGAGAAGGAAGAGGTTAGTGTTTTTAACTAAATTAATATTTTGCAGTTTGACAAGCTTTGTCCATCATTTCTTTTGCTAATGGATGATAACCATTATTATTTAAAAATGCTAAAATTGACTCTTTTACTTGATAACTAATTGCTTCTCCTGTTGTGACTAATCTAGCAAAATGTTCACAGTTCCAACCTAATAACCCATAATCCCAATTTTTGAACAATTCATAAGCAATTAAACATCTATCAAGGACTTCTTTTTTAGGCAATAATGTCACCGATTCCACTCTATATGATACTGTCGGAATTCGGAATACAGCAAATCCATTTCCACCAAAGTTAAAAGCATGGGTATCAGAGATAGTTATATGGTAGTGCAATGCAAGATCGGAGCTACTTTCTTTATGATGAATTAGCAATCCTGCTTTAGGACTTTTATAATCAACATGAGTTTTAAACTCGCGAATAATCTTATCTTCAATAATTTGCGTGGCTGAAAGAATAGTAATATTGCTGGTTTTTTGGATATTCAAAAGAGATAACCACTCATTTATTGACTGCGGACGATTTTCCGGCTTTATTTCCATTCCTTTAATTATTGCATGATTAACGCGATCGCCAATACTAGAATTTATCTTTTTTGCTTCTGCCAATTCTGTACCAATAGCTCTCATTGGTGCTATAGTTGGTAATTCTCCAGTTAACACAGAATACAACGTTGCAGCTAAAGCATAAACATCTGTAAATTCTCCCCGTTTTGCTCTAGCATCATATTGTTCAATTGGTGCAAAACCATCAGACAATATTTTGGTATGGGTTTTAGTTAAATTCGGTGTAAATTCTCGCGCAATCCCAAAATCAATTAACACGGCTTCTGATTTACCAGAACGCAACATGATATTTTGTGGTTTAATATCTCGATGTAATAATCCATTATCATGAACTACAGTCAATGCTGATCCAATTTGCTGAATATATCCTAATGCTTCAGATTCAGATAAAATACCTTGATTTTCTACTACAGTTCCTAAATCTTCCCTATCAATATATTCCATTACCATACACCAAAGATCATTTTCATGAATGACTTCGTAAATTTGGACAATATGAGGATGACTACATTTTGCTAATTTAATGGCTTCATTGAGAAAGTCTTGTTGAAATTTAGCAAAATCAGCACGTTTTTGGATTACATCATTTAAAGTTTTGATAACAACGAAATTTCCATGATTATCTCTAGCGCGATAAGTGATACCAAAACCACCTTCACCTAATTCTTTTTCTATGGTATATTTACCATTTTTTAATTGCTGTCCTGACAACCAAGCCATAATCTGTAAACTTATAAATCTATAAGTTCATTTTGGCACAATATTTGCCGTAATTGACAATCTCATGCTTAGATAAAAATTATCCGATGACTGCTAATAACAATCTAAAATTTCTTTAGGAATGCCCTTTAAATCTGATTCAGCAGGCCGTTTTGCAAATTGTTCGTGACTATAAATCCACACAAGCTTAATTACAAAATCATTTGTATTACAGCGATTTCCAATCATATAAGCTACATCTTAGCCCCCTCATCGCTTGCGGGGAGGGGGTTGGGGGTGGGGTTCTTGTTCCAGGTTTGATGACAATTTGCTGTAACTAAATACATTAATCTAATTGCGTCCTTTAAAACTTGTCGCATGACAATTTGATAGCCTGGATGATCACGTTCTATCTGTTCTAATTTTTCATATCCTAATACTTTTAAATCTTCCAGTAAAATTACTGTAGTTGAAGCAGCTTCAGGAAGTAACCCCTTACGTGCTTTCTTCCAAGGAAATTCTAAATGAGTCATATCACTTAAACGATAAGCATGATAGCCCCCAAAATATTCCCATACTGCTTCTAGTAGTTGTTTGTTATCTTCAGATATTTCTGATAATGATTTTTGACTAAGTATAGGTAATTGTTTGGCTTCAAATTCGCTATAAAATCTATAACCTACCTTCCGCACCCTAAACTGTCACACAACGAAAATTGGTCGTTTGGAGATTTGGTTTTAGCGAACTGCTTGCAGCAGCGCTTCGCTATCGCCTACCAATATTTCTTGGTTTTGGTACAAAATACAACATTAAATGGGGATAAAAATCAGAAAAAACCGATTGTGACACCGGGGGGTGCGGAATGTGGGCTATAAGCAGGTGGACATACAGGACTATACCGCCATGCATGTATCTCTTCTGCAAATAATGGCTCATCATACATTACTAAATGCAAACTTTGAGCATACTATAAAAGCTTTTGAGATTTCATGTTTGTCATTTCTGCTTCTATACCATCTGTATAAGCTTTCATAATAAAGTAGCGAGCTACAGTTAGACAATCAATCATAATCAAACTCGCAAATCCAAATAAACTGACTACAATAAACTAGCTATACTTTGCAAGGTCACAATTTGAGCTTTTGCCTAAAGGGAATATATGGATGTGAAAACGCAAGTTATGACCTTCTCAAGTATATCCAAATAATTTTTAACAACACCACACACGTCTTAAATTATAGTTTAAACTAGACTTTTTAGTACATTTTTACTAAAAAGTCCCATTAATAGACTCTTCAACCTAAACCATGTTCTTGATATTTATTATCAAAATAACAATATTTGTGACAATTACGCTAGAATTATTAAAGGTTCGTTACAGATTTGGCAAATCATGTACACTTCTGTTAAAACAACCGAAAATTAGCTTCTTAATCTAAAAACCTTAAAGTTTACCGAAACCCTCTATGACGCTCCCAATTCGTAACGTCGCCATTATCGCCCACGTTGACCATGGTAAAACCACCCTTGTTGACGCTCTCCTCAAACAGTCCGGCATTTTCCGCGAAGGCGAAGACGTTCCGGATTGTGTTATGGACTCCAATGATTTGGAGAGGGAACGAGGCATTACAATTCTTTCTAAAAATACAGCGGTTCGTTACAAAGACACTCTGATTAATATTGTTGATACCCCTGGACACGCTGACTTCGGTGGAGAAGTGGAACGGGTACTCGGCATGGTGGACGGTTGTATTCTGATTGTTGATGCCAACGAAGGTCCAATGCCCCAAACCCGCTTTGTGTTGAAAAAGGCTTTGGAAAAAGGTTTGCGTCCTATCGTTGTTATTAACAAGATTGACCGGGGACAAGCTGACCCCCACGTTGCTGTTGATAAGGTTTTGGATCTGTTCTTAGAATTAGGTGCAGATGAAGACCAATGCGACTTTAAATATCTATTCGCTTCCGGTATGGCTGGTTTCGCTAAAGAAACTTTGGAAGAGGAAGGGGTAGATATGCAGCCCCTATTTAATGCTATTCTCCGTCACGTCCCCGCACCTGTGGGAGATCCTAACAAGCCTCTGCAATTGCAAGTGACTACCCTAGATTATTCTGAGTATTTAGGACGGATTATCATTGGTAAAATCCATAATGGAACTATCCGCGCTGGACAACAAGCTGCTTTGGTAGTAGAAGATGGCAGCATTGTTAAGGGCAAAATTACCAAGTTGATGGGATTTGAAGGTCTGAAGCGGATAGAGATGGAAGAGGCTACTGCAGGTTATATTGTGGCTGTAGCTGGTTTTGCTGATGCTTATATTGGTGAAACTATTACAGATCCTAATGAACCTCTGGCTCTACCATTAATTAAGGTGGATGAACCAACTTTACAAATGACCTTCTGGGTGAATGATTCGCCTTTTGCTGGTCAAGAAGGTAAATTGGTAACATCTCGCCAAATCCGCGATCGCCTATACCGCGAATTAGAAACCAACGTAGCTTTGCGCGTTGAAGACACCGACTCTCCCGATAAATTCCTGGTTTCTGGTCGGGGTGAATTACACCTGGGTATCTTAATCGAAACCATGCGTCGTGAAGGTTTTGAGTTCCAAGTATCCCAACCTCAAGTAATTTACCGCACAGTTAACGGTCAACCTTGCGAACCTTTTGAACTTCTAGCATTAGACGTTCCCGCCGATGCAGTTGGTAGCTGTATCGAACGCTTAGGACAACGGAAAGCGGAAATGCAAGATATGCAGCCAGGTGGAGGCGATCGCACTCAACTAGAGTTTATCGTTGCTGCACGTGGTTTAATCGGTTTCCGGGGTGAATTCATGCGAATGACTCGCGGTGAAGGCATCATGAACCACAGTTTCCTTGATTATCGTCCCCTGTGCGGTGACATTGAAGCCCGCAACAAAGGTGTTCTCATCTCCTTTGAAGAAGGTGTTTCTACATCCTACGCCATGAAAAACTGTGAAGATAGAGGCGTATTCTTCATCAGTGAAGGAACAAAAGTTTACAAAGGCATGATTATTGGTGAACATAATCGCCCCCAAGATTTGGAATTGAACGTTTGTAAAACTAAGCAGTTAACCAACCACCGGTCATCTGGTGGTGAAGAACTGACTCAGTTACAAACACCCGTAGACATGAATTTGGAACGGGCTTTGGAATACATTGCTCAAGATGAATTGGTGGAAGTTACACCTGAATCTATTCGTCTTCGCAAGATGTCTAAGAAATTGGTGAAACGCTAATATCTGTAGGGGTGGGGTTTCCCCACCCTGATTAAATTCATTCACAAATATTGATGCAATCCTTGTGAAAGGGTTGTAATTTTTTTATTATGATTTCTATTAGTTAGGGCTTGCTGAATAAACTGAAAACCTAGATATATTAAGAGTTGGTGGGTTAAAAAAGTGAATCAGGTGCAAGGAATTAGCATTGAACTTTTGATTTACCTATCATGTTTCAAATTCGAGACTATTCTTATCTCCTTCTAATTCTTTCTCCTGACTCCTAGCCCATGACTTACGTCACGCTGCCCTATCACGAAAAGAATTTTTCAGCGACCCCTAGTTAGATGGTAGGTTGGGTTAAGCGACAGCACAACCCAACAAAGATTTGAATAATTACGTTTAATAATGTTTGGTTTACTTTGTAAACCCAACCTACATTTCCTTAGGCTAAAAGTATTGTGTTGAGTAGAATTGATGAGCAAAACAACTATTAGTTAATTTTTTGTTCTCCATTATTGATTGTAGTCAAAAATTTGGGAATGCTTAGAAATAGGGATGAAATAACCTCTAGGGGTTGTGCAAATTCACATATCAAGTAGTTATCAAGCTAATAATCACAATGGTAAATTCAAAAAATAAATTATTTACTCCCCGAAATGATGGAAATTCTGTAAATACAAAAGAACAACAACGCCTACAAGCATTATTGAATCTGGGTTTGCAACAATCAGAAATGATTCCAGTATTTGAAGAAGCTGCTCAAACTGCTGCTCACTTTTTAGAAGTGGAAATTTCTATTTTAGGATTTATTGATCAAAAATTTCATTGGTTCAAATCAGCGGTGGGCTTATCTCGGTTAGGATTAATGAATGATTTAGCTTCTAAACGCCAACTTTTACGTCGGGAGTCATTTTGTTCTCAGGTAGTAGAAACTTCGCAAGTAGTAATTATTAATGATGTCAGACAAGAAACAAATTCTGGGCTTAAAGATAGTATTTTAGTCAAGAATTATGGTATTAGTGCATATTTGGGAGTGCCTTTAATTGATGCCAGTGGTAACTGCTTAGGTACATTAGCAGTTATGGATCGTCAGCCTCATAATTTTACAACCCGTGATATTGAATTTTTACAAATAATTGCGCGTTGGAGCATGAGTGAATTTGAGCGCAACCGATTATTACAAAACAATCTAGCAGCACAGAATACTCAGTCTAACCGCCCATCTCCACTTTTAGAAGAGCCAATAATTGACTTGAAAATTGTTCCTCCCACTGTAGAAACAGACTTTGATTTCACTCAACAAATTAAATTAGAACTGTTAAACCAGCTAACTCAAGAGTTACGCACACCATTAACATCTATATTAGGTATGGCGGGTGTCTTAGGAAGAGAAATTTATGGTCCTTTGACAACCAAGCAGAAAGAATATCTAGCAATTGTTCAACATAGTGGCAAGTATTTACTTTCTTTAGTTAATGAAATTACTGAATTAGACCCAACTAATAAGAATTATCACCTGCTAAATTTAGTTCCTGTAGATATTGAAATGCTCTGTCAACAGGCTATTAATTCCTTAGAGGAATTAGCTGTCCGTCGTGAGCAAAATATTCGTTTATCCATAGAACCAGGACGCAATCGCCTTTTATCTTTAGATAAGGATAAGGTGCGACAAATTTTGTACAGTTTAATTTTCAGCGTGATTCAAATTTACGCTCTGGGTAGTATGATCAGAATTCACGTTGCTTATAAAGCAGATACGCTAAATCTAACTGTGTGGGTATCTCACTCTTACTTAAGAGCTCATGTTACTGATTATGATTCTTGTTTTTACCTAAATTCTTCGCCAATACAGGCTGCGGCAGATGAGCAGACAAATGATTATGTTAAGCCAGAAAATTACCTAAATTTACCTGATTTTTGTTCAGATATTTTCAGTAATGCGTTATTCCAAAAAACTGGAAAGTTATCTGCTAATATTTCTCGTGAGAAATTAGGACTTTTGTTAAGTTGTCATTTAGCTGGATTACATCATGGACAAATTTCCATTCAAGGTTCAGTGGAGTCAGGATACCGTTATATAGTATCTTTGCCATTAAAGTTTGCGACTTCTTCAGCAAGTAGTTAAGGAAGTTTCATAACTGGCTAAATATGAATTTAAATGATTACTTGATTACGCTGATATTTTTGAGAGTTTTTGTCTTTGTTTAGGTAAAGTTCTGATGAAAAAAGGTTGTAATCAAAAATCCAAAATTCAGCCAGTAATACTTCTGATTCATTACTTTTATCTTTTATACGATTCAATGAATTTTATGAGAATTTGTCCGGCGATCGCATTTCGTGAACACAAAAATGTACCCCCATTAACGTTGGGGGTATCAATGCCTTATTTACCCAATAATTCGAGTCGTAATAGCCATGAATTAAAATGAGGGCATTTATTCCGAATTACTTCTAGTCCAATTGATTCAGCTAATAGTGGTCCATAAGTAGATTTTGCTCTTTCATAATCAGGAAATTGGGCAATAATACGTTTACTGGGGGCTGTTTCCTTGCTATCATTAATCAACTCAGGAGTTTCATATTTATCGGTAATACGCTTGAGTTCTTCAACTTCGTTTGAGCATTTATCATAAAAGGACTCAAAACAAGTAGGATCAGAAAAAAGATAAGCCTCGTATTCATGCAATTGAATGTACGGGACGAATCGCCGATCATTAATGTCATCAGCAAAGCTTTTCTCCAAAAACTCGACTCGTTTGATGGGATTTTGGCGCATAATTTCAGCTTCAGCTAATCCCGGAAAATTATAATGAATTGCATACAAATCAATCATGGTGGTAAAAAATACATTAGCTCCCTTCTCCTGCTTGAGAAAACGCAAAATGTCGTCCCTCATGGGCTGATAGTCACCATAACCACTACCACCACGATGAGCTTTACCCTTTTTTATTGAGTGAGCAATCAGTATAATCTTGTCCAAAAAAACACCGTATTGAGCAAGGTGTGGCTTCAAGATGTTATCAGCAAATGTTTGTTCAGTTGGTCCTTCTGCAAATAAATAGAGTCGTATCATTAGTGTGGACCTCCACCAATGATATTTTTTTCCCAAATTTCTCCTAAACTATATTCTTCTAACCAAGTTTCTAATTCTTCAGGATTTAACCGCTTAAATTGCGATTCCTTACCTACTCTATCTACTGTAATTACATCTTCAGGATTAAAGTTATCTAAAAAAGAAGTAGATTGGGTGCTGATGAGAATTTGTGTATGATAGGAGGCCTTACCAAACATCGCAGCTACAACATTGAGCGCGTAGGGATGAAGACCCAGTTCCGGTTCATCAACAATAATGAGTTGTGGAAGCTCATATTCTGGCTGCAAGAGCAAAGTAGTAAGGCAAATAGCACGTAATGTACCGTCCGAAAATTGGTGTGGACCAAATACTTGATCTGAGTCTTTTCCCTGCCAGTTGAGAATAACATTATTCGCTCTAGGCTCAAGAACAAAATCATCGAAAAATGGGGCAATTAAACGGATAGTTTTGACAATGCGGTGATAGGCTGTATTATGGTCTTTGCGGAATCTCAGAAGTAGTGCGGCTAAATTTCCAGCATCAGACACCAGCGAGCGGTTGTCATCAATGTAACAGGATTGACGAACTCGCGCGGTAGATGACGTATCGTGAAAGTGGTAAACACAACAGCCATTGAGCAAATGTTTGATAGTGTTGGCAATTGTTGGCGTACCTTCTTGTGCTGCTTTGTTGATTTTTGTTTCCTGATGTCCTGCACCTAACGAGTAAGTGGTTGAAGGTTGAGGTAGGTGTAAGCCGTTTCGCGTCGCTGTTTCTTCAGCAAATATCAAAGTATCACCTGCCGCATGACTTAGACATATGGTATAGATAATATCCAAACTCCCATTGTCAATCTTGAACTCTAGTTGTGCCTCGATTTGCGGTGTTATCTTAGGTCCAAAGTGCAATAAGGATTGAGCGTAACCGGATATGCCGATATATTGTTGAAGTCGTCCGGCCATCATCTCATTCAGCATCTTAAAAAAGGAAATGAGATTACTTTTACCTGCTCCATTAGCTCCAATCAATATGTTTAAAGGACGCAACTCAAGATCCATTGTCTTAATGGACTTGAATCCCTTGATAATTACTCGTTGTAGCATGATCAACAATTAGTTTTTATACAAAATAATTATATATGTAGACGACGTACAAGGATTGAAAAAAGGTGCGTTAGGCTAAAGCCATAACACACCCCAATTAAACTAGATCACAAATAAAACTAAGGATACAAGCCCCGATCATTCAAAGCTTGCGCGACTCTACCTACACCCAAAGTATAAGCAGCTAACCGCAGATTTACCCCCCGTGCTTGCGACTCATGAATCACCTTGCGGTAAGCCTGAACCATCAAATGTTCCATTTCCCGGTTGACTCGTTCTTCGTCCCAGAATAGATAGGAAAGACCTTGTACCCATTCTAAATAACTGACCACCACACCCCCAGCATTGGCTAAAATATCCGGTAACACGGTGACACCTTGGGCTTCTAGAACGCGGTTAGCTTCCAAAGTCACTGGACCATTAGCCGCTTCTGCGACAAATTGGGCTTTGATTTGATGGACATTTTCTGCGGTAATTTGGTTTTCCAAAGCGGCAGGAATCAGGACATCACAAGGTAAAGTTAATAAGTCTGCATTACTAATGGGTGTTCCTTGGGGAAATCCCACCACACTGCGATGGTTGGCCGCAGCGTAGGCTTTGACAGCAGAAATATCAAGACCATTTTCGGCAAAGATACCCCCACTAGCACTGGAAACAGCGATAATTTTTGCTCCTTGTTGGTGTAGTAATTCGGCGGCTGCCCCACCTACATTACCGAAGCCTTGAATTGCTACCCTGACTCCTACCAGGGATTTACCGTGATCGGCGATCGCTTCACGAACAATAATCATCACACCGCGTCCAGTCGCCATTTCTCGTCCCAGGGAACCACCAATAGATAAGGGTTTACCTGTAACTACTCCGGGGACAGAATGACCAACATTGACAGAGTAAGTATCCATCATCCATGCCATTTCCCGCGCTGATGTTCCCATGTCTGGTGCGGGTATATCTACGGATGGTCCAATGTCTTTAATTAATTCACTAATATAACGACGACTAATGCGTTCTAATTCCCCCACACTGAACTCTTTGGGGTCTATGGGAATTCCGCCTTTGCCACCACCGTAGGGAATGCCTAACAATGCACATTTCCAAGTCATGAGCATGGCTAAGGCGGATACTTCTCGTAATGTCACTGCTTCATGGTAGCGAATACCACCTTTATAGGGTCCTAAAATATCGGAATGTTGTACCCGATGTCCAGCAAAAACCCGCACTTCCCCACTATCCATTCTTATGGGAATGGAAACTGTGACAACTTTTCGAGGGTGACTGAGTATTTCTACGATACCTTGATCTAATTTTAATTCTTTAGCAGCCCATTCTAAATAGCTACAGGCTTGATCATAAGGGCAAATATGCGCTGGAGAATGATTTTCTATAAGTGGAAGAGACGTTGTCACCATAATACCTACTCCTCATCACCGTATGTTTGTGAACCGAACTGATATGGTTAGCTTACCCTCTTTTTTGAAAAAGATGTCAATTTTGTAGTTTCTGTTACAATTTTATTTTGATTTGTATGCTGTAAGACGCTTGGGCAGATAAACTATAAAAATATCTAAATTTTGGCGTTGCTGATTAAGGATATGAATTTTAGTCTCACGCAGAGGCGCAGAGGCGCAAAGAGTAAGAGTTTCAAAGGTTTGATTTGGTAATTTTATACCTCAATATGGCTGATACGCCACGCAGGCTATCAGCAACACCTGAAATTTCGATGACTTGGTTGGGTGACGCAGAAGCTTTTCCCCAACCTATATTAATTAAATGAATGTTTCAGGTGTAAAACTCCCGTGTAATCCGTAGGGAATATGATGTTTGAGGTGTAGTCTTGCAATTTCACCTTTTTCCAAATTTACAGCATCTAAAATTACCACATCTGAACGATGATGTTCTGCATCATAAACTAAAGCTATTAACCACCCATCATCTTCTGTTTGGGAATTTGGACGAGGAATAAAAATTGGTTCACCGATGAAACCTCCTGGTGCAGCACTCCATAATTGTCTTTGTTGTGACTCTAAATCAAGTTTGAAAATTGCTTGTAGGGGTGCATTTCCCGTTGATTTATGAGCCGCAGCCGTGTATAGATAACGATAGGATTTACCGACATGATTAGGGTGAATTGTGGGAAATTCACAAGATCGATCATCTATTAAATGATTTTCTACGGTATTGGTTTGTAAATTGAGATTAAATCGCCAAAGTTTGCCAGGAGAATTAGCATCAAAATCTGTTTCTCGATAATCGCTATTGGGTTCAACTTCTGGCAATGATTCATAGCAAATAGAATCAATGATAATTTCATTACCCACTTCAAAAGCATTAACATGATGGAAAATAAAACCTGCCTGAGTTTCTAAAATTTTGATTTTTTTAGTTGGGTTTTGGCGAGGAATAATGATGATTTTTGTAGGTTGATTTTTTTGGACTTTAATACATTGGGCGGCGCTAGATATTCCCAAAGCAAAAGGTATGGGGTTAAAACTAACAGGATTTTGGAAGAAAATACAGTAATTTTCTGTAATCACAAAATCATGAATGAAGCAAAAACCAGCAACGCTATGATTTTGTTTATTGGTGATTTCTCCGTCGGTATTTAACTCAAATATGTTAATTGTAGTTGATAGTCCTGGAGTAATAGCGAAATTAACTAATGTACCATTTGCATCAATTCGCGGGTGGGCGCTAAAGGCTTCCCCTGTAGATAAAACACCGTTAAAGTATTCATTTCCTAATGTTTCTAGAGTGTGCGGATTAAGTAAATAGGGTTCGGATGCTTCCCATAGTGCTAATAGTTTTTTACCCCAATAAATTACATTAGTATTAGCAATATGTTTGATTTTGAAATCAAAGATATTAGCTAACCAACCGCCCGGTTTTTGTGTACCAAAAACACCACGATAAAGAATTTTACCCGCTTTTTTTTCTGCTAAATAACCTGCTGTGGTAACAAAGCGGTTACGAAAATGGGCGCGGCCATTGGTAAATGTAATGCGGCTAATCATGCCATCACCGTCAAAGGGATGATGTAATTTTTCGCCATTAATATCTAGTAAACCAGGTCCATTTCTAAATAATGTTCCTTGCAATTCTGGCGGTATTTCCCCTTCTATATCATCAATCCAGTAATCAAATTCCTGGTGAAGAGATTCATATCCTCCTTGCCAATCTTTGAGAGTGTAGGATTTTTGGAGGTTTTGCTGATCTTGAGGTTCTAATATTTGCATTTTTTGTTGGCTATGGTAAAGTTTTTCAAAAAATCAGGGATGTAAATATAGAGATAAATCTAATTGTCTTCGAGATTTTTATCTATTAACTAATTACATCATTATCAATTCTAGCATCTGGTAGCAATTTAACAAAAAATATTGGTATCAGAGAAGCACAGTTAGTGAGAATGATTAATAACCACAGGGAGTCAAATTGATATTCTGTGATTCCTAACCATTTCATCATTATTGATCCTAATGCGTAGGAAACTGTTCCTGCTACATTAAATACAGACATGATTAAAGCAAAAAATGTGGCTTCTATACCGGGAGGGCAAAGCTTTGTTGATAATACTAATATGGGCATGAATACAATTTGCCCAATCACAGTAATAATCAAACTATCACCTAAGCTAAACCAATGATCATCTATGCCTAACATTCTGTTGGTGTGAGTTACTAATAATAAATTCGTCATTCCTAAAGCTGTGGATAGGAAAATACCCGCAGTAATCATAGTTCTAAAGGGAATGTGTTTAAAGTAACGTTGAAAAGCCCAAACTCCAATTAGGGAAGCAAAACTCGTCACTAACCGAATTCGTCCTAAAAATTCTGGTTGAAAGTGGAGTTCATTAATTGTGAAATAGAAGAATGCTGATTCGGTTTTTGGTGTAGCGTGCCAAATAAATATAAATAATGTGGGCAACCAAATTGTTTTTTGAGTAATTGCTTGGCGGATTTTCAATAGTTGATCTTTTGTGTTATTGCCTTTTTTGTGATCTTTATTAATAGGTTTTTCAGTAATTAACCAAGCTACAGATGAAATAATTAAAGGAAATAATGCTGTTATCAAAAATACTATACGGGTGGTAAAAAATTCTAAAAGTAACCCGCTAAGGTAAGCTGTACATAAGGCACCAATAGCTGAACTACCCCAACAAAGAGATTGTAAAGAACCTATTTTGGCTTCTGATTCGTTTCTGGCTCTTTCAACTACTATGGAATCAACTATCACATCACTAATAGCAACAGAGAGAGAAGAAAATACAATCATAATTGTGGCTATTGTGCTAGTATGAACGAATGTTCCTAAACATAACCAAGCTGCACAGCCCAAAATTCCTGAGATTACTATGTAAGGTTTTCTATGATAACCAAATAATGGTAAACTATCGGAAATAAACCCATATAATGGCTTAATCATCCAAGGTATGGTACAGATTCCCATAATTGTTGACATCTGCACTGGACCTAATAGTAATTCGTCTTTGAGAAAAAAGCTGACAGCTAAACGCGATAATGTCAGTATACCTTGAACAAAATAGATGGTAAGAATTGCTATTAACTCAGCACTAGGTTCGTTACCTAAGAGAATTTTTTGGGTTAGTAAATCTTTGAACTTCGGTAAGGGAGGGGAGTCATTTAGCATTTAGATAAAGATTCTTAAATTTTCATGTACTTTTATATCATAGTTGATTGCCAATCATTTTGAAACAACTGTAAATAAAATCCCCAAATTCTTTAAGAATTTGGGGATATAAACCTAGGGAATAGGTTTTATATTACACAACTTAGCACCACATACTAAGAAACGCAAATTTAATATACTGCAATTCTGATTTAACGTGGAATGGTGCTTACCTTGCAAAATCATATATTCAATTAATAATTCCTCACTCAAACTCACCATACTTTCCGCTTCTGTGGGTAAAAATAACTGATATTTCCCACCAATACCACCAACTTCATAAAGATTAATTGGGTGTTTTATTCCCTTGGCTTCTACTTGTAATTCGCTATCAATTCGCAAATCAATATTTGCATCTATTCCTATTGCTGTTGACTTTAATATTTTAAAATTGGGTACGGAAAGTTTGTGATTTTTTAGAAATAAAATAAAGTTTTGTCACAAAAAATGTAGAATATGATATAGGTATTAATAATCCCATAATCAATTTTGCTGAGTTGGTAATGATAAATTTGTTATACTAGAAAGACGAATTTCTTGTTAACCGTGTTCCCCGTATAAATAGTTATACATAAAATACATAAATTGATAATTTCCCAGAAGATGTGACTGAACATGAGTTTTTTGTAAAGTAATATTACAAACCTTGGAAATATATTGAGAAATTGTTCTTAAGGCAAACATAGATTTAAGGTAGAAGATATAGAATAAAATCGAGACCCGGTTTAAAATGAACAAAAATAATATTCAAAACTATCGGTTTGTCTGTACCTTAACTTTTGGTGATATTTACGGTCAAATTATCGTTTGGTTAATTACGATTACCATTAGCTTGGCATCAGCTTTAGCACTGATGGGCGCAAAAAGACCTGTATATGCTTTGGCTACGGTTGGTCTTGTGGTTCTCTTATCTCTACCTTTTTTACTTTTTGCCTTTGTGACGACATTATTAAATAATATTGAACTCAATGCTGTAGAGCCACAAACAAAGACAGAATCAGTCCCAAATAATATTCCCCAACAAAATCCCATCCAAGCAACTAGCTAAAGGGAATTTTATCAATTTACGATTTTTCTATTACCCTGTCTTGTAGACGGGGAATTTTTTTAATTGGTGGTTGATGATGCTCGAACATGATGTAATTATTGTTGGTGGTGGTTTGGCTGGATGTCGGGCTGCTCTGGAAATTGCTCGGACTGACCCTAGTTTAAAGGTAGCGGTAGTTGCCAAAACTCACCCAATTCGCTCTCATTCGGTGGCTGCTCAAGGTGGTATGGCGGCTTCTTTAAAAAATGTGGATGGTACGGATTCTTGGGAAGCTCACGCTTTTGATACTGTCAAGGGTTCCGATTATTTGGCGGATCAAGATGCGGTGGCAATTTTGACTCAGGAAGCACCGGATGTGGTGATTGATTTGGAACATCTGGGGGTATTGTTTTCTCGTTTACCTGATGGTCGGATTGCTCAACGGGCTTTTGGTGGACATTCTCACAACCGCACTTGTTATGCGGCTGATAAAACTGGTCATGCAATCTTACATGAGTTAGTGAATAATTTGCGCCGTTATGGTGTGCAAATTTACGAAGAATGGTATGTAATGCGCCTGATTTTGGAGGATGGTCAGGCGAAGGGTGTGGTGATGTTTCACCTGTTGGATGGGCATATTGAGGTGTTACGAGCGAAGGCTGTGATGTTTGCGACAGGGGGCTATGGTCGGGTTTATAACACGACTTCTAATGATTATGCTTCTACTGGTGATGGTTTAGCGATGACGGCTTTGGCTGGTTTACCTTTGGCAGATATGGAGTTTGTCCAGTTTCATCCTACGGGTTTGTATCCTGTGGGGGTGCTGATTTCCGAGGCTGTGCGCGGTGAAGGGGCATATTTGATTAATGCCGATGGCGATCGCTTTATGGCTAATTACGCCCCCAGTCGCATGGAGTTAGCCCCTCGTGATATTACCTCACGGGCGATCGCTTATGAAATCCGGGCTGGTCGTGGTGTAAATACTAATGGGAGTGCGGGTGGTCCCTTTGTCTATCTGGATTTACGCCATTTGGGTAAGGAAAAAATCATGAGTCGCGTTCCCTTTTGCTGGGAAGAAGCCCATCGTTTGGTCGGTGTAGATGCTGTGACTCAACCTATGCCTGTGCGTCCTACCAATCATTATTGTATGGGTGGTATTCCTGTTAACACTGACGGACAAGTTAGAAGTAATAATGATAGTTTTGTCGAAGGCTTTTTTGCCGCTGGGGAAACTGCTTGCGTGTCGATTCACGGAGCAAATCGTCTAGGTAGTAACTCCTTATTGGAATGTGTAGTTTATGGTAAAAGAACTGGGGCGGCGATCGCTAATTATGTCCAAAATCGGCAATTACCATCCATAGATGAAACACGCTACATCAACGAAGCCAAACAACAAATACAACTTTTAATAGACCAACCAGGACAGTACAGAATTAATCAAATCCGTCAAGCTTTTCAAGATAATATGACTGAAAATTGTGGCGTTTTCCGCACCGACGAAGTAATGAGTCAGGGATTAGAAAAAATCGCCCAACTACAACAAAAATATTCACAAATATATTTAGATGACAAAGGAAAAAGCTGGAATACAGAATTAGTTGAAGCCTTAGAACTACAAAGTTTAATGGTAGTTGGACAAACCATTTTAACTTCAGCTATCAACCGTCAAGAAAGTCGCGGCGCACACTTTAGAGAAGACTTTTCCGAAAGAGACGATAATAAGTTTTTACAACACACCATGGCTTATTATTCACCAACAGGAATTAATATTCAATATCGTCCCGTCACAATCACAATGTTTGCACCAAAAGAGCGAAAATATTAATTAAAATCATCCCGTAGGGGCGCAGGGCCTGCGCCCTTTCCGAAGAACTGCGCCCTTTCCAGCTATTTTAATCATATTTAATATCACTGTCTAACAAATAAATATATTTTTTCTAAAATATACCCACAATGAGAGACTGTTACAAAAATGGTAACAACAGTTGAATTTTGTCATTTATCCTAGATAATCTTGTAAATACAGTGCGATACCTACCTTAAACCGTCCCCCCGTTCACGAATGAACAGAAAACCATATCTGAAAGCAATCATTACAGGGTGTGCAATGTTATCCATACAGGTTCTAGCATCACCGAATGGCTTGGCTTTTCCCCAACCTAATCACCATTCTAACTCTGTCATAGCCCAAAACTCGGAAGAACAAACGCGAATTCGAGTGAATCAAAAAGCCAGTCCGGCTGTAGTTTACATCAATACAGGTGAATCAAGCGGTAGTGGCTTTATTTTTAGTCCAGACGGGTTAATTATTACCAATGCTCACGTTTTGCAAGATGCACCTGCAACTGTTACCGTAGTTTTGGCTAATAATAAACGGCTTCCTGCTGACGTAATTGGCTTTGCTAAAAATGGTCTAGATTTAGCAGCAATTAAAATTCGCAATCAGAATAATCTGCCCACATTATCCTTAGCTAAATCAGTCAAGATTGGACAATCTGTGTACGCCATTGGTAGTCCTTTTGGTTATGAAAATCACAATAATTTTACCGCAGGTGTTCTTAGTAATATTGACACATTAACAGGAATAATTAAACACGATGCCCGTATCAATTCGGGTAATTCTGGTGGACCATTACTCAACTCCCAAGCACAAGTTATTGGTGTGAACACTGCTATTCGACTTGATAGACAAGGAGGCAATAGTGGCATTAGTATGGCCATTTCTGTAGAGAAGATCCAAGGCTTTTTAACTGCAATTAGTCAAGGTAAGATTTCTCCTGTGAGTACATTACCAAAAGTAGAAATCAAACATCGGTCTCAACCATTAACTCTGAATGGTCAAATAATCAACGACAATCTCAGCCAAGATGATAATCGTTTGTCTGATAAAAGCTACTTTAAAAGCTACATCTTTGAGGGTAGAAAAGGTCAACAAATATCAATTGAAATGAATAGCAGTGAAATTGATCCAATTTTGCAAATTCTCGATTCCCAGGGAAGAGTGTTCGCTCAAAATGATGATATAACACCTAATAATTTGAATGCCAGAATTGCTGGCAAGTTACCAGAAGATGATACCTACATTGTCATTGCTGGCGCATCTAAATTAGGCATCTCAGGTAGATCAGAAACAGGGAATTATACTATTACAGCTATTTCTGATCCTTAGTAAAACCAACACATTTACAGCAAAATGGGCGGTTAAAAACCGCGTCTAGACAGGCAAAACCTGCCTTCGCAGGTTAATAAATTAAATTAGTCCACGAAGGTGGACTTTGCTTGTGTAGCCACGAATTCTATTCGTTAGGACTTAAATTTGCACTAATTCACAAAAATCAACCAACTTAGGAGACAAAAAACCAACCATGAAATTAGCATTATTAGCGACACTATTCTTAACCACAACATTAGCATCTGCTCCTGTTTTTGCTCAAGAAGAGTCAAATAATCAAGTTCGCTTCCTCTGTGCAGAAACCTTGAATTCCCAAAATCAAAAGCGTGTTCCTGCTACTGTTCTTTGGACACCAAACTTCAAAAAAGCAATGGTAACATGGACATCTATTTTAGCTGGATATGGACCACAAGAACGTTGTCAAAAAGTTTCTGATAATTTCCAAGTCGCTTTAAATAATGGTAGTCTCAATTACATTACAAATGCTGTTCAAAATGGGAGCAAAGTAATTTGTTCTGTGCGTTCAACTGATGGTGCTTGTGATACTGTATTGTTTACATTGCGATCTCAAGACAGTTCTCAAAACGTTCTCAAACAATTAAATCAACTTTGGTTAGGTGCTGCTACTACAGGACCTATTCAACAAAGTTCTGGTGGAGAATCCAAATATTACATTGATATTCGCCAATTCCTCAATACACCACCATCAAATAAGATGAAATAACTAGACTACTAGATCCCCGACTTCTTCAAGAAGTCGGGGATCTGAAACTCTCTAAAATCTCTCTATCCACCCAAACGAAAAAAAATAACATGAAACGCCTATTTTTCACCCTCATTTGCACAACTGCTTTATTAACTATTCCCCAACAATTGTTATTGATTTCTCCCCAACCTGTCACCGCACAACAACCCACATCACAATTATTAACCACAGAACAATTACAAGATTTAGCTAAATCAATCACCGTGAAAATATTAACCAAAAATGGCAGTAGTTCAGGAACTTTAATTGCTAAAAATGGTAATAATTACACGGTTTTAACTAATGATCATGTTGTAAGTTTAGGTGCATCTTATCGTATTCAAACACCTGATGGTAAAATTTATTCAGCTAATGTAATTAAAGAAAAACCACCATCTTTAAAAAATCAAGATGTGGCTTTATTCCAGTTTCAATCAACAGCAGAATATACCATAGCTACTTTAGGAACATCTTCACCTATAGCAGTAGAACAAAAAATTGTCGCGGCTGGATTTGTTGATGATAATGCTAAGTTAATTTTCACAGAAGGACAAATTTCTCTATTACCAGATAAAAGTTTTCAAAGAGGTTATCGCATAGGTTACAGCAATAAAGTTCAACCAGGAATGAGTGGCGGACCCATATTAAATTATCAAGGTGAAGTTATTGGTATTAATGCCGTTCATGCTTATCCTATTTCTGATAAAATATATACTTATATTGACAATAGTAAACCCAGTACAGCCGAACGTCAGCAAATGCGTCAATATAGTTGGGGTTTACCGATTTATAGTGTCGCTAAAGTAGTCAATGAAGTTATTGCTAAATCGCCTAAAAAGATTGATGATTCTGCTTTGATAGCGAAAAAAGGTTTGATTAATGATATTGATAAAATTGCCCAAGAAATTACGGTTTTAATTCCTAATGCTAACCCCACAGATATGGGTTCTGGGGTAATTATTGCCCAGAAAGGTAATATTTATTATGTGTTGACTGCGGATCATGTTATCTGGAATCGTGATGAAAAAAAATTAAAAGATAAGTTAGAAATAGTCGCACCAGATAATCAACGATATGCTATAAATGTCAGCAATGCGAAAAGAATGCCTGGAGTTGATTTAGCCGTTGTTCAATTTACCAGTAATCAAAAATATCAAGTTGCAACTTTAGCAAATTATAGTTTAAATACTAAAGATCAAAAAGTGTTTGTTTCTGGTTTTCCTGGTAATAAACAACAAAATAAAAACAAACCTCACCGGATTTTAACAGCGGGAATTTTGAGGCAACAGCAATTCATTAAGTTAAATACTTATCTAAGTTTCAATAATCAAAGTTCTCTGATACCCGTGCAAATACAAACTGTTTTAAGTGATGGTTATGATCTACTTTATAGTAATATTACTAAAGGCGGAATGAGTGGCGGTGCAGTTTTAGATACCCAAGGAAGATTAATTGGTATTCATGGCAGAGTGGAAGGTGAAATATCACTCGATTTTGATGGTGAAATCAATTTAGGTAGTAGTTCTGGTGTTCCCATTAGGACATTTTTAAATTTGGTTGAACAAGGAGGAATAGATTCAGATTTAAAAATCCAAACTGCTGTACCAGCTACACTAAAAAAATCGGAAGAGGATGTAATTAGTGAATATTTATTACCATTGGATCAAGTTCCTAAAAACAGCGATAATGAAATATCATGGCTAAATTATGCCAATCAACTATTGCGTTCTCAGAAATATGCAGAAGCAATAAAAGCCGTTGATAAAGCGATTAGCAAAAAACCGAATTTTTATCAAGCTTGGTATTTCAAGGGGGTGATATTTTTTAGTGAAAAAAAAGATACAGAAGCTATTACTGCTTTTGATAAAGCTCTTAAAATTAATCCCGACTTTGCTCAAGCTTGGAAATTGCGGGGTAGAGTGCTTGGGTTATTAGATAAATATTCCGAGGCCTTAACATCTTTTAATCAAGCCATTGCTCTGAGTCCTAATCAATTTGATCTTTACTATTGGCGAGGTTTATCCCTTGCTCAATTAAAGCGGTTTCCTGAAGCAATTGAGGCTTATAATCAAGCCATTAAATTTTATCCCGACTATAAACTCATTTATAATTCACGTGGTTTATCCTATGTGAATTTACAAAAATATCAACAAGCCATAGATGATTTTAATCAGGCCATTCAACTTGACCCTAAAAATGCCGACTATTACTACTTCAGGGGTATGGCTTACAGTTTCTTAAATAAGCATCAACGGGCAATTGATGATTCTACTCAGGCCATTCAACTTGACCCTAAAGAGGCAATACACTATAGTATGAGGGGTCTTACTTACCTTCAATTAAAAGACTACAAACAAGCAATTAATGATTGGACTCAAGCCATTAAACTTGATCCTAAAAATGCAACATACTATGGTATGAGGGGTGGTACTTACTATAAATTAAAAGAATACAAACTGGCGATTAATGATTACACCCAAGCCATTCAACTTGACCCTAAAGAGGCAATACACTATAGTATGAGGGGTCTTACTTACCTTCAATTAAAAGACTACAAACAAGCAATTAATGATTGGACTCAAGCCATTAAACTTGATCCTAAAAATGCAACATACTATGGTATGAGGGGTGGTACTTACTATAAATTAAAAGAATACAAACTGGCGATTAATGATTACACCCAAGCCATTCAACTTGACCCTAAAGAGGCAATACACTATAGTATGAGGGGTCTTGCTTATTTACAATTAAAAGACTACAAACAAGCCATAGCTAATTATACTCAAGCCATTCAACTTGATCCTAAAAATGCAACATACTATGCCCGTCGGGGTCTTACTTACCTTCAATTAAAAGACTACAAACAAGCAATTAATGATTGGACTCAAGCCATTAAACTTGATCCTAAAAATGCAGTATACTATGGTGCTAGGGGTCTTACTTACCTTCAATTAAAAGACTACAAACAAGCAATTAATGATTACACTCAAGCCATTAAAATTGACCATAAAAATGGAATACACTATGGTAGTAGGGGTGATGCTTACCTTCAATTGAAGGACTACAAACAAGCGATTAATGATTACACTCAAGCTATTAAACTTGACCCAAAAAATGCTGATTACTACTACAGTCGAGGTTTCGCAAACTACAAATTCAAAGACTACAAACAAGCGATTGATGATTGGAATCAAGCCATTAAATTCAAACCTGACTTTACCGAAGCTTACACGAACTTAGGCATAGTCCACTATGAAATGGGAGAAGTAGAAACAGCAATTAATTATTGGCGAAATGCGATCAAAATCAATAGCAATGTTGCAGAAGCACATCTAGCTTTAGGTGTAGCTTTGTATGCTAAAGGCGATAAAGAAGCGGGTTTGAAATCGGGAGAAACGGCATTAAAATTAGATAAACGTTATGGAAAGATTGAGTTTCTAAAAGAGAATAATTGGGGTGATAAGTTGATAAAAGATAGTCAGGAGTTTTTGAACAATCCTCGGATAAAAGGTTTGATTTAGAACCCACCTTCCGCACCCTTGGTATCACAATGGTATCACAATCGGTAATTTCGGATTTTTGGCGTTGCTGATTAAGGGTATGAATTTTAGTCTCACGCAAAGACGCAAAGACGCAAAGGTATACTCAAAACGGCTAGAAGCTGGACTTTTTTATCATACAAAGAACAAGGTTCAAAGCCTCTCCCCGTTGCGGGGAGAGGTTTACCAGAGGGGTTTCATATTTGGTTAAACTATGAACCGTTTGCAGTATAAGAGTTTTAAAGGTTCAATTTGGGAATTTCATACCTCAATTCAGCAACGCCGGATTTTTCAATACTTAAAAGGATGATTTTTATACAAAAATGTGAAAATTTCAAATAGCTATAGCGAAGTGCTGCTGCAAGCATTTCGCTAGTCCCGAATTTCCCAACGACCAATTTTCCTTGTGTGACAGTTTAGGGTGCGAAAGGTGGGTTATCACCAAAAAAAGCTACTTATGCTTGGGTTGAAAATTCGGTAGTTCTACAGATGCTAAAGATTTGCGTCCCTTGGGTGGTCGTCGGGGATAAATCAATGGTGAAGGCGACTTATTGTCAGATTTATTATTAGATGTATGATCATCCAATAAATCCGGCAAAATATCATTAGTGGGTAAATTTGATGCTGTTGCTGGGGAATTGTCTAACCAATAATCTTCCATTTCCTCAGTATGGATCTGATGGCTGCGGAAATGAGAAACCACTGGTAATTCCTGTACTAGTGATATGGTAAAATCTTCCTTTCCCGAACTTTCAGTATTAGCATAAGGATCAATTTCCATCTGCAAATCCTGTTGAATAATTATTTCTGGTTCTGAATGATTTTCTGGAGTAGATACTAAAGCCTCTAAAACAGATGTATCACCTTGATGAATATTTGCATCTGTCTCTGTTCCCTGGTCTGTTTCTTCAGATAATGGTGTAATAAAAAACCGATGAATTATCCCTTCCAGTTGTTGGTCTAAAGATAATAGTTCAGAATCATCTCCAGTTGTTGAGGGCATAGTTGCTTCATTAACCTGTATAAGATCGGAAATGACTGGTTCTGGATGATGGGTATAGTTTTCCGAAGTTGTCACTGTAGACTTAACCCAGGAACTATTGACAGACTCATTCACAGAATCTGTTTCCCCTGTCCAAGGTCGAATAGGTTGCGCGTTGGGAAACAAAGACCGGGCTTTTCTGGAGAATCTGGTTTGTTTGTGGATGACATCATGGGGATGATGGATATGATCCTCCAGGTTCTCAGGGCTAGGAATGGGAGTATCTAGACATTTTTCCAGAGCCGATTTAAACTGCATAGTCTGTCGTTGTTGACGCATTAGTCTAGCCCGCAATTCACGACAGGTATTTTCCGAGTGTAATAGCAACTGGGACTCTTGACTGTAGTTAGCTTGCAGTAGAGAACATTCTCTTTCCAAATGCGCTAATCGCTGTTGGCTAATTTGCAAATTAGCTTTATAATTTTCAATACAAATTTCTTGTTGTTGAACTGTTTGGACAGAGGTTTCTAACTGCTGATACAGGGAATGAATTTGTTCTTGACCAGCAGAAAGTTCTTGATTTTGTTGGATAAACATAGATTCGGTTACGCTAGACCGAGTTTTGTGCCACTGCAAAATCTTTTCTGCTTCAGCTAATTCGGTTTTTAACTGCTCCACTTGGGCATATAGATGATTATTAGCTGTAGTTAATTCTGTATTTAACTTCAGTAATTGCTGAAATTCTAAGTTGATCTGTGCTTGTTGATCAAGATTAGGTTCTGCAATCCAGTCTTGTTGGTTGCTGTCTTCCAATTTTTCCATAACTACGGTTTTACATTAACAATCTGTAGTTGGCCGATAGCGTGGCTTTAGCTTTATCAGAGATAAATTTGTCACGGTCGTATTGTGATGATTCACAAATACGTAGCCGTTATCAGTTATTTACACAAAGAAAAATTGACAGTTGATATTTGACAATTGTTAATTATCAGTTGGCAATTGTCAATTACCTAAGGTAGCCAATGGGGATGAAAGCCCGCTAGAGGCAGTTGTTCTGGTTTGATATCTATGTTGGTATTATCGGCGATGGGTAGTAAAGGCATTAACCAAAGACTACTACTAGCAATGGGTTCGCCGTCATCTGTTTTCAAGGTATTGGCGGGTAGTTGGGCTGTGTTATTGGTCACGGGAACTACTTGGTCAAATAAGAAGCCTAAACCGTCGGGGGCTAAATTGGTTTGCACATTGCGTTGAGCAGGGGGTAAAAGTAACAGTGGTTTTTGGACTCCTGTTTTCAGGTCAATGGATACCAAGTAAGGCTGTTCTATGTATTGTTCTTTAGAAACCAGTTGTGTAACTAAGCAGTAAAGGTTAGGGGAGGCTGGGTCAAACTGACAGCTAAGAATTGAGCCTGTTGTTTTTAATAGTTGTTTTTGCACGCCTTGGTTGGTGACTAAAAACAAATCTTTTGTATAGTCGGTGTTAAATTTGACCATTGCTGCCTGTGAACCGTCTTTAGAGAAGGCTTGTACTAAGCCAAATTGAGGTAGAAAATCCAGGGGTTTACTGCTGTTACCTTCTAAGGATACAATTGCTGTTCCCTGTCCTTGAGAAACGGCTACGGCTTTGCTGTCGGGTGTAATGAGAAAATCTCCACCTGGTTGTCCTTGTAATCTTTTGGGGGTGGGTTTTTCGCCGGAATTGTCATTTTGGGTGGATAAGTACCAGAGGGCAAAGTCACCGGGGTTATCTCGTTTACCTCTTTGAATAACGATGATTTGTCCATCTGCGGAGAGGTCAAATTTGAGGTTTTGATATTCTTTGTTGTCTAAAATTAGGTCAACTTTACCTGGGGCTGCTGTTTCTTGACCAATTTGATTAGGTATGCCTGTGGTTACTGTATAAAGTTGGGCGGACAGTAAATCGGGATTTTTAGAGGAACGGGCGGAGAAGAGGATTTTTTCACCGTTGGGGAATGGCTCAAAATCCATAACAATTAAGTCTTTGGGGGTAAGGACTTTTTTTTGTTCTTGGGTTAAGTTATAAAGTACCAATTGCCCTTGGATTTCTGGCGCAGAGCCAATGTAAAGGATGGCGCGATTGCGGGTGGTGAAACTGCCTGTGAAGGGCTGCATGAGGCGGTTTTTCCCTTCGGCTTGGGAGTATTTATCTTTGCCTTTTTCTAGTTTGACTTGGTAAGTTGTGCCGTAGGGGGCTGGGGTGAGGAGGGTGTAGACCATTCTTCTGCCAGCCCAACTAGTTTTACCGGCTAGGGGTGGATCTATTTTTAAGTTCTCTTCAATGCTTTTGAAGTCCATTGGCCGACTAAAGGTGAGGGAGAAGGATAGATCCTCTGCGCCGATTTGTTGGTTTTCCCAGGTGAAGTTGCGGACGCTAGGTTTGACTACATCGCCTTTCCAAATGATCAATCCGATGAGCATACTCAGTAGGAGCATGACTGCGATCGCAATCCGATCTAATGGTTGTATAAGTTTATAGGATTTACTCATCTAAAATTTTGGATTTTGGATTTTAGCTTGATCCTGACTAATAACTGTAAGGATTTTTAGGTTGAGGAATTTTTTTAAGAGAGTTGGCTTTGATCGTTAATTGACGTTTTTCAGTGATTGTTTGTGTGGTCATTTGTCCTTCTACTTCTAACCATGTATCAGGCGGATACTGTTGCCGTGTCCCAGATATTTGCACTGGTAATCCCACGGGATAAGCATCGGCGGCACAACAACTGAGAACAAATCTGGCTAAAAAGATATATTCTTCACTGACGTTAGGTTGATGAATCACAAATCCCTGGACTTTTGCCTTTTGCCCTGTGTATGCGTCCGGTTCAGGATAGACGTTCAGTGTGCGTACCCAGTCTACAAGCGATCGCTCTTCTGGGCGAACTGTAGCCCGAAATGCTTGGGGTTGAGCGCGACTAGCACCGGTTAGTTCAGTGACACCCCGATCTAGGGCTGTTTGACTGGCAAAGACACGGGGTGTAATCATTAACCCTAAAATTGCCGTTGTTAGTAGTAAAAAACTGCCCCAACCAGGGGGAAATAAATTAATATGCCCAGCATTAGCTATTTGGGGACGGTGACGGCTTTTCCACAGTTGCAATCCCTTAAAGAAACCAATGATTAATAAAGCTATTCCAGCTACAACTACTAACCAAAAGAAGTCCGGGTGAATTAATAAGTAGAGTTTGCCTGTTAGCCAATATTTCAACATGAGAATACCCCAAGCTGTAATGGCTAATACATCTAACCAAGGGGTGAGTTTATTTGGGGCTTTAGTTTGGGAATTCAGCATTTTTGGGTATCACAGATGATAGAGGCAGGGGACAGGGAGTAGATGAATAGAAATTACTGACTACCTTTTTCTTAATCTTCAGTTACTATATTCCCACTTTCCTCGGGTTTAAACCCTATACCTCACACCCCACATTTCCGAGATAAAGGGGAAAATTCTGATAAAAATGGGACTGAATCTCAATTAGATCACGTGTAGATTCAGAAATAAGGTGAATAAGAGCGTCAATTGTCCAGCTAAGAAAAATAGATAGATCAGAGCTTTGGGCTTAAAAATTGATAGCATCAAACCAATACCTTTAATATCAATCATCGGTCCAAATACTAAAAATGCTAACAATGACCCGCTAGTAAAAGTGGAAGCAAAAGACAGGGCAAAAAAGGCATCAACTGTAGAGCATATTGATACAACTGCTGCTAATACTAGCATGGCTAAAATCGAGCTAATTGGTCCAGCCCCAAGACTAAGAATCAAGTCACGGGGGGCTAAAACTTGGGTAGCGGCAGCGATCGCACTTCCTAATACCATGACTCCCCCTAATTCCCGGAGTTCTTGGACAATATTATCTAAGAGGGAGCGGAGTTTCTCTGATAAGGGTTTACTGAGGTTAGAAATTGCCGCAACTTCACTGTAATTATTGTCTATGCGTTGTGATGCTCCTGTTCTGCCGCCGAGGATATATGTTCCCGATTGCAATAAACTCGGTGTATTAGTTTGGGGTTGTAATTGAGATTTTTGTCCCCTACGGTTTGTTTTTGGTGGTGCTGGGGGGTTAAATTTGAGATAGCGGGCGATCGCTGGCTGGAGAAAAGGAACTAAATCTGGTTGAAAACTGAAGATAAAACCAATAATAGTCGCAATAGCCAGGGAAAATACCACTCTTAACACTACTATTTCCGGTTGATCACGGAATGCCGTCCAAGTTGACCAAATTACAATGGGGTTAATTGTTGGCGCTGCTAATAAAAAGCCAATTGCTACTGGTGTGGGTACTCCCTGCATCAATAACCGTCGTGCCACAGGCACATTACCACACTCACAAACTGGAAACAAAAAGCCAATCATACTGCCAAATAAAGCCCCCAATAGGGGATTTTTGGGCATTTTCTCCACCAATTTACTTTCATCAACAAATAATAGTAATAGACTGGATAAGAACACACCCAGCAGTAAAAATGGCATCGCCTCCACTAGTAGACTGAGAAATATTGTAAAACCATTGTTCAGTTGATTCATGGGCGTTGTATTCAACAGCAGTTCTGAGTTTTAGGGTTTTGTTTTGTCATTCTATGCGATCGCTCATCCTAGAGTAACCTTATGGGGATCATTAATTAAACTCTTAAAATTAAACCTCATTATAGTTCGGAAATTATAGCAGTCCCCAATAACTTGTGAAAAAATTGCTTCTCTTTTCTCTAGCACTGATAAATTTACAACTGAGAACGGCTAGATAAATCATTATACATATCTGCAAAAAAATATAGAGACATTCCATGGAACGTCTCTACAAGGATGCATGGATCAAACATATTTAATTTTTTAATTTTCATGAAATCTCATAATTTTGCCAAAGAGTATAGCATTGCGCTTGACCCTGATGTTTAGTTGGGGGGAAGACAAGCCGAATTAAACCCGTAGGCTTCTGACCACTTTTCAACTGTACCCTTACCAATAGGGATAATTTTAGTATCACCATTAGCAAAGGTTAAACGCATACGTATTTCTTTTTGGGGTGCATTTTTCAACAAATTAGCAGCCGTGCTATCAATAGCAAAGCTTGTATCTGTCATATACCAAGTGCTGGAACGTTTAGAGTTTTGAGTCCCAGTATACGTATAATCACCCTTAAATCCTCTGACTTTGGTGCTTTCGCTGCGAGATAGTTCCAGAATCTGATTATTAAGTCCTAGTTGTATAGTTTTAGGAACTAATTCTTCAAATTCCGCTTGACCGTTGTTAGGTGATGATTGGATAACCATTTTCACAAAACACCCCTCTATTTTACTACCCCAGAAAGAAACAACTACAAATCTACCGGGAAAAGGACTAGAAAATGGACCAGTCCCAGTAATAAAGCTGCTAAAGTCACTTGTCCCTTCACCGTGCCGATCTATGACAACTTTCCCTAGTGTGGCATCAACAAGTGTATCTTTGATATTGGCTACTTGGCTAAATGGAAACCCACTGCCAGCCCAATAAATGCCCTTATCTGTATTAAGTTTATCTTCCTCAATAGTAGTTTGAGCGATCCCTCTTCCTTGCCATCCATTTAAGAATCCTGTGATTACTAATGCAGTCGAAAAAATACTTAAATACTTTTTCCACATGATAATTCCCTCATCAATTTTTTTAACAGCTATAACCGGGGCAAACATTTACTGGCTGGGTTGGTGCTATATATTTAGGAGGTCTTACGGGAACACTATTAGTTGGTGATACTGGTTTAGGCGGCAGTATAGGTGGATTTACACCCCCTGTAGGCGGTTTCCGCCCGGTTAGAGAGTAAAAGATGTTAATAGGAATTGCCGCATTAAATCCTGTTTTTTGCTGCGTGGATGTTCCGGTTTCCTGTTGTCCAATTCCTGGCTTTTTCGCAGGTGTGACTGCTGGTTTTACTCCTTCTCTTGTTTCCTGTTGTCCAATTCCTGGCTTTTTCACGGGTGTGATTGGTTTTCGTCTGACTCTTGTTTCTGACTGACCAGAATCATTGTCATCTCCGCCATCTGCATCTGCCAGTCCGTGAATACCGATAACTCTACCATAAATATCAAATACAGGTCCCCCACTATTACCAATAAAGGTAGTGGCATTGTATACCAATCTGTAACCGTTATCCGCTCCAGGATTGAAAGTGACTACCTTACCTGGTGTGACAGTATATGTTCTATTCCTGCCTTTATTACGAAAAATACTGGGAAATCCGGTTACTGTAATCTCTGCCCCAATTTTTACCTCTTCGGAATTCCCTAAAGCCGCGACGGGATAATTTTCCGGGGATTCAAAAGTAACTATGGCTAAATCTGGGTCATTCTCATTTTTCTGTAATATTTGACGGTCTTTAATGGGATAATCTTTGCCATTGTGAGTACGAATTGTGTAGGTAATATCTGTGGAACAAATAACTGTTTTGCGTCCCTGTATCGCATCACAGACAACATGATTAGCTGTTAAAACCGTGTAAATTTTTCCTTGCTTATTAATAATTACACCTGAACCTCCGGGCGGGATAATATTATTATTAATTTGTACTGTAGTTTGTTCGGCAGTGTCCTCAATTTTTCCCGCATTTGCGGGCGTTAATGCGGCAATAAATACAAACATTGTCACCGCAACTGAAAAAATAGAAGAATTATTTTTCAGTATTTGGTTAAGTGGATTCATACTCACATATAAATAACCTGCATTGACATGGTATCATACCTAGTTAGTAGAATCAATGTATTTAGGCAAGGAATTTACTGTCTATCTTATAGGGGGTTTTATATAAGCGCTCATAGGTTCTTTAATAAAGCGGATGTAAAGATGCCTAAAGGTAGATTTAATCACACGGGGCATGGCAAAATCTATGGGCATTAACTTGTCCGGTAATTGCCAATCTGTAATTTGTAATAAATCGGGGGATAAATTCGGAAAGTGAATATCACTTAATTCTGGACATATTCCCAATCGTTGTGAAGCTGCAACCGTGGGAACTTGTGCAGGTGCAACTTGCAGAACTTCTAACATTGCTCTATCTAAGGCAAATACATTACTTGATGCTGCTAAAATTTGTAAATTCCGAGGTTCTCCGCCACTTGGTCCATTACCTTCATGACCAATAATTCCATCTAAAATTGTTAAAGTTGGATTAATTGCTCTAGCAGTTTCTACTAACATTTCTCCAAATTTTTCAGCATCTTTGCCAGCCTCCATGTGCCACCAAGCTTTCATTTTCCCAGGAACACAGCCAAAGAGATTTTTTACTCCTAAAGTTAAGGTTAATTGCATATGAGATTTCACTTTAGGAAGATTAATAATCACATCTGCTTCCATTGCTTCTTTAGATAAAAGCAAGTGATTAAAATTATCGTTTACCGTTTGATAACGTTTACCATGAAATTCCACAAGTGGTAACTTCAGTTCTTCCAAAATTGGTAATAACCCATTGGCTATAGCCACACCTTTAGCACTACCAAAAGCGGGACTATCGCCTAAAAATGGGTTGCCACCAACGGCAATTACCATTTCAGCAACGGCACGGACTAATTCGGGACGGGTGGTACATTCTTTTGTCGGACGAGAACCGGTGAGTAAGTTGGGTTTGAGTAAAACGCGGTTTCCCGGTTTCACAAAAGCAGCCATACCCCCTAAAGGATCTAGGAGTGTTTCCAAGGATTCTTTTAAAGCTTCCTGTTCGTAAGATTTAGCCCGAATCAGACTCACAGATAATTGTTGCGTTTGCATGGAAAATAATTGGATTATATTACATTCAGCATTAATACTGTATCAAAAATTCAACTATAGTGGAAAAATTCTTGAAGCCTCGACAAAGATGAAATCTAGAAAACAGTTAAAGTAAGAAGTTTTATGAAATACTGATTTTTATTTTATTTCTCAGGGTAGATGAAACAGCTAAAATCACCCTCACAATATTTACGCAGCCTATTTGAGAAAAGTATCATTTATTGCTGATTTGTTGAATAGACAACGCGCAAACTTTGGACTAAAATGATGAGAGATGCGATCGCCATTAATAGCCCCCAAAACCAATAAGGTAAAAACAAATATCGCTGCATTTGTCCTGTATCCGATAATCCTAATGGACCTGCAGTATAACTAAATAAATAATCAAGTTGGTGATAGGTACTTACACAAGCCTGCACACCTAAAAATTGAATTGCAAACCCTTGTACCCAAAGAGGTGTTTTTAACGCAATTCCCAATATCATCAAACCTAACAGGGGAATAGCCACAAAGCCAAACCAAGAACGCACCCAAATTAATGTAGACAGCAGTAAAAATCCACCTAAAATTTTTAAACTCAAAGAAGTTGTTTTCCAACTCCCAGAAGCGAGAATTAAGCTGGCACCGGCAATAGGTGGACCCATTGGCCCCGCAGCCGCTACTAAGCCGATACCAAGGTATCCCCAGGTGTTACTTAAAGTATAATGAGCTACGCCAGAACCGTTACCAAAAATTTCTAGTTTTTGAAATTGTCCCCCCAACATCAAAGCCATCAAACCGTGACCCATTTCATGAAACCAAGTTGCTAAGATAGAAAATGGGTACAAAATATAATTACCTATGGGTATTTGCCACATAATTGCTGTGACTATAGCCGCTGCTACTAACCAGGTTAGCCCCATTTGTTCTACTTCTGTTGGTGTTTCTTGAGTAAATAAAGGTTTAGAATTTTTACTGGGTTCTCTCATTAGTGACTCTCCTGCACGTAATTACACCAATTAATTAGCTGAGTATTCTTGAATCTATCCTAATTTACTTCAAGAGGAAGTGTTGATTTCCTTAAATTTATTCCCAAGTGGCTGCATTCCGCAACACACTGGGAATTTCACCTTGCGATAAAGGAAACTCTAACATTGTTTCTTTATAACCTAAATACCCAGATTCAGTAAAAGACAAAAGCATTCGTTCCAGTGCAAACCAAACTTCTGATTCATATTCCCAATCATGATAGCGTCTAGCACGTCCAGCAATGGAACGTAAAGCCCAAAAGTAAGAATTTCTAACTACAGAACCGCCTTTTTTAAATTCTGGTACATCTTCATGGTGAATAAATAAAACATTATTTTCAATTCTGGCTCTCATACTCATAAAACAAATATTCTGTAGGGGCGCAGGCCCTGCGCCCGTTGAACCAAAGGACTGCGCCCATTCAATAGCAAGAAAGAAGAAAAAGTTCCTTATTATAGACTTTTATAATAAACCTTTCATCTCATTGCCAGTGCATACCGCTATAGCTGAATGCTTAATTTATTTTCACCTGACTAGCTGCTTTTGTCGCCTTTTCTCTAGCTTCTTGAATATCCCCACCTTTTGCTAAAGCTACCCCCATGCGACGATAAGGATGAGCCGTAGGTTTACCAAATAACTTAATATCTACATCTTTTTCGGCTAAAGCTTCAGCTACACCACTAAAAGTAATAAAATCAGATTTTTCCGAAGCTAAAATTACTGCACTTGCGGAAAATCCTAACTGGTCAATATGGGGAATTGGTAAACCTAAAATAGCTCGCAGATGTAATTCAAATTCATTTAAATTTTGAGAAATTAATGTCACCATTCCTGTATCATGGGGTCTGGGAGACAGTTCTGAAAAAATGACTTCATCTTTAGTAATGAAAAATTCAACCCCAAAAATTCCCGCACCACCTAAAGCATCAGTAACTTTTTTAGCAATTTCTTGAGATGCTAAAATTTTATCTTCAGAAATAGCTGCGGGTTGCCAAGATTCTTGATAATCACCTCTTTCTTGACGGTGACCAATGGGAGAACAGAAAATTGTCGGTGCGTCCCATTGTTTAATAGTTAGTAAAGTAATTTCAATTTCAAAATTAATAAATTCTTCAACAATTACCTTTTGGCTATCACCACGAGAATTAGAAATAGCATAATTCCAAGCTTTTTCCACTTCACTTCTATCATTAACTACAGATTGACCTTTTCCAGAAGATGACATCACAGGTTTGACAACATTGGGAAAACCAATTTTTTCAGAAATAGTAATTAGCTCTTCTAACGTGACAGCATAACCATATTTAGCAGTTCTAATTCCTAATTCTTGATGTGCTAATTCTCTAATTCTGTCACGGTTCATGGTGTAATTAGTCGCCGCTGCTGTGGGAATAACTGTAATTCCTCTTTGTTCAAATTCCTGTAATTTTTCGGTTCTAATTGCTTCAATTTCGGGAATAATAAAATCGGGCTGATGTTTATTTACAACTGCTTCTAAATCATCAGCACTCAGCATAGAAATAACTTCTGCACAATCAGCTACCTGCATGGCGGGTGCATCGGCATATCTGTCCACAGCAATGATATAATTGCCTAAACGTTGAGCCGCAATGACAAATTCTTTTCCCAGTTCTCCTGAACCAAGCAGCATTAATTTTTGGGGTAGTTTTAGCTTCTTAATCATAAGTTCGATACCGCAGATGTTGATTTAAATATCTTGTCATTATTTTACATAGTTTGGGGATTTTTGCCGAGGAGGTTGGATAAAAAACAGGACAATTATTCAAAATACTGTTGACAAGTTTCCAAGTTTCGGTTATTGTTTAATTATAATGGAAATCTGTGCGCCCATATATAGGGTTTTGTTTTCCCGAAAGTATTTTTGTCAGAATCAGGATATCCAGGATTTGAGGATTTTCAGGATGTTGTTGGATGATTTTTGGTGGGAGTTGGTTTTTTTTAGGATGTTTTTGAATGATTATTTTTGAATAATTTAAACCATCTATAAATTACCATCCTGTTAATCCTTTAATCCTGGTTATCCTGATTCAGACAATATCAATGGTGCGTTGCGTCGCGTAGTTAATTTATGTGTACATTTTATAATCTTTTGGTTATCCTAACGCACCCTACAAGCTATTCATAAACTTTACTTCTATGGGCAATAAAAACAACTGTTACCATTTTTAAATCATCATTAACTTCATAAATAACTCTATAGTCACCTACTCGATAACGATAATAACCTGATAACTCACCTTTGAGAGATTTTATATTAGGATGATTACGAGGATTAATTTTTAAACGATCAAAACATCTATCTAACTTCCGTTGTAAGATGGCAGAAGCAGATTCAAAAAACTCCCCTGCATCAATACTAATAACAACAGTATAATTAATATTTTCGTTTAAGTTGGTCAACAGTAATCACCTTTCCTTGTTTTACGTTTTCTCTAGCATGATCAAAATTTTCTTTAAATCCTACAATTTCTAATAACTCTTGAGTAGCATCATCTTCTCTTGTTGCTAGATATGCTAAAAAATCAACTGCTACTAGTAATTTTTCCGGTGACAGTTGTTCAACATATTCTTGGATTTGTTCACGAAGTTCTAATGTATTCATAGATTATTTTGATTATTTACCCAATTTGATCATATCTTATTCTGTAATATTCTGAATCAGGATATCCAGGATGTAAAGATTTACAGGATGTTATTAGATGATTTTTGGTAGGGAGTTGGTGATTTTATTTGTCAGAATCAGGATGTCCAGGATTTGAGGATGTACAGGATGTTATTGGATGATTTTTGGTAGGGAGTTGGTTTTTTTTAGGATGTTTTTGAATGATTATTTTTTAATAATTTAAACCATCTATAAATTACCATCCTGTCAATCCTTTAATCCTGGATATCCTGATTCAGACAAATGCAAATTTCATCACCAAACAAACCATCTATAAATTACCATCCTGAAAATCCTTTAATCCTGGTTATCCTGATTCAGACAAATGGAATTTTCATCACCAACAAACCATCTATAAACTACTATCCTGTTAATCCTTTAATCCTGGATATCCTGATTCAGACTTAATAATTTTCTGTAACCCTTAAATGTTACAACTCACAAGTCTCGACGCGAGGGAAGAGCACCTCAGCCCTAGCACCATCTTCATCGCCCAAATCCAAGTAACTTCTGGTGAGTATCTTGAAGTATAGGGGAGGTGGCCTTTTGGTGCTTTCTCTTTGTCGTAAACCAGTCCGTCTCCCATCCATCCTACGTTGTCCACAAACTTCTTCCATATTTCGTGTTCTTTTCCCGTTCCACCAAAACCTTGATAAATTCGTTTCTGGACAGAAAAACCAAACTTACCATCACTGTATTTTACCCACAACTTATCAATAATACTCAGGTCTTCACAGGGAAAATTATCAATACTTTTATCATCTAACCAACCTTCCTTTTCCCGTTTCGCAACTGCTAACATTACCCGTCTTGTTTCCTCGTCTGCCTCTTTCCATTTCCCTTGTGCGAGGTAGTCACGCAGTTTCCTGTAGTCCATTCCACAGGATGATTTTAATTGTACCTCTTGGTTATTCAATTGAGGTGCGGGGATATTTTGCTGTTGTCTTGGTTGTGGTTGAGGTGTAGAAATAGATGGTATTATCACAGGTTGAACTGGTACAGGTTGAACCACCAAACCCAAATTTTCCCGAAACTTCAAAACCGTCGGAGTCCGGTTTTCCGGTTCTATTTCCATCCCTGCTAAAATAGCATCATTCACCCTCTGACTAATGCCAGAATTATAATGTCTTGGCGCTGGTAAAGGTTCATCATCATATTTCCGGTTTTGTGCGGGTACGGGACTAAATTCACCCTTTTTGTTCAGTCTATCAGCCGTGAGCAGATAATATAAAGTAGCGGCTAAAGCATAAACATCGGTATGGGGTCCAAAACTCCCTTTGCGACGATATTGTTCAATAGGTGCATAACCTTCCGTTAAAGAAGCTGTCATGCTTTTAGTAGCAATACTGCGAGTTAAACCAAAATCAATTAAAACCGCTTCTTGTTTATTTTGACGTAAAAGAATATTTGCAGGTTTAATATCCCGGTGTAAACTTCCTTTAGCGTGAATATACTCTAAAGCCTGACTAATTTGATCTATATATAATAGTGCTTCGCTTTCGGTAAGTTGTCCCTTTTGTCGAAGATATTGAAATAAAGTTACTCCATCAATATATTCCATTACCACGCCAAAAAGCTCACCTGCTTGAATGACTTCATGGACTTTGAGAATATGCTCATGATCAAAACCTTTAATTGTCAAGGCTTCGTTAATAAACTTAACCTGTTGTTCTGCAAAGTCCTCTTGCAATTGCATTTGCTGATTGAGGGTTTTAATGGCGTATAATTTACCCGTGCTAGGTTCTAAGGCTTTGTAAGTAGTCCCAAAACCACCGCTACCCAAGGGTTTACCTTGAATGATAAATCTACCGTTATTAATTTGTTGCCCTGGTTGCCAAATAATCATACCTTTGTTAGTAGATACGATGGAGATTAATTTAAATATATCATTGCGTTGCGTTAGATCCCCGACTTCTTCAAGAAGTCGGGGATCTTGTCTTGGATGTTATAATATCAAGGTTTGAAAGTTCCTGAAGTATGGCGGTTTGAAAACGGAATTTTGCGAATTAATATTTTACAAGATGGTGTTTATGTGGAATCGAAATCTAGTTTAAATTTTCCTGATTTACCTTTAGTTGAAGTCATTCCTCAATATTTAGAAAAAAGTCGAACTATAGGAAGAAATGCAACATTAAAGGCTTTCAGAAGTTGGGTGAATAGTTGATGATATATCTAGGAATTTTATTTGTCTGAATCAGGATGTCCAGGATTTGAGGATTTTCAGTATGTTTTTGAATGATTGTTTTTAAATAATTTAAACCATCTATAAACTACTATCCTGTTAATCCTTTAATCCTGGTTATCCTGATTCAGACAAATACAACTTTCATCACCAACAAACTATCTATAAATTACCATCCTGTACATCCTTTAATCCTGGTTATCCTGATTCAGACAAATACAACTTTCATCACCAAACAAACCATCTATAAATTACCATCCTGTACATCCTTTAATCCTGGATATTATCTCGACTTCGCTCGATAACCACCTGATTTGTGACAATTAACGCATTCCTAACACATTCTACGCACTCAAACTTACAACATCTATAAAACGTGCAACTGCAAGATTTTTGCGGTTGAGTTTAATTTGTTCAATTTTATGTAATGTTTCTGCTGTCATGTAACTTTCACCGCAATGAGGACAACTAATAATAGGTAGATTTTCAATTATTAGTAATTCTTCTCCTTTCCCATAAGTTCTGGTAATGTTGCGGATATGTACACCTTCGCTATTACAAATGTCGCATTTCATATTTCTGTTACCTGATTTTAAACTGTATATACTGTAATGATAACTAATTTTCCGCTCAGACTGAGTTTAGTGATAATTTCAATTTCTACACCATCGGTGGTTACTCCTCTAATGCGATATTTTGATTCTGCGGTAATTCTGTCTTTTTGACGTTCTATAATTTCACCATTCAGGATACTTTGTTCGATGTCATATATTGTTAAGTTATCATCGTTCATTTCTTCTTCTGCATGAAGTGTCATTACATATTGAAGTGATGTAATTTTTTCTCTTATTCTTTGTAATATTTCATCAAACATGACATGATTTATGTTGGTTTTCAGGATAGGTAATGTATAGTATCACAATCCTGAAAATCCTTTAATCCTGGTTATCCTGATTCAGACTTAATAATTTTCTTGTAACCCTTAAATATTACAATCTACAAGTCTCGACGCGAGAGAAGACCCCACCAACCCACTACCCACTTCCGTGCACCCAACTGTGTAAAAATCCACCCAAAGGTTGCAGAGGGGAGGTGGCCTTCTGGTGCTTTCTTGTCAAAAGTAATATCTTTGTAGTACAACCAGTTTCCTCCTTTTCTCCATCCTACCTTGTTACAAATCTGTCTCCATATTTCCTTATCATATTCTCTCGTTCCACCCAAACTTTGATAAATTCGTTTCTGCACAGAAAAACCAAACTTACCATCACTGTATTTTACCCACAACTGGTCAATTGTGCGGAGGTCTTCACAGGGAAAATTATCAATATCTTCAACATCTAACCAACCTTCCTTTTCCCGTTTCGCAACTGCTAACATTACCCGTCTTGTTTCCTCGTCTGCTTCCTTCCATTTCCCTTGTGCGAGGTAGTCACGCAGTTTCCTGTAGTCCATTCCACAGGATGATTTTAGTTCCCCCTCCTCGCTTGCGGGGAGGGGGTTAGGGGGTGGGGTTCTTACCAAACCCAAATTTTCCCGAAACTTCAACACCGTCGGAGTCCGCTTTTCCGGTTCTATTTCCATCCCTGCTAAAATAGCATCATTCACCCTCTGACTAATGCGAGAATTATAATGTTGAGGTGCGGGTAAAGGTTCATCATCATATTTCCGGTTTTGCGCGGGTACGGGACTAAATTCACCCTCTTTGTTGAGTCCATCAGCCGTGAGCAGATAATATAAAGTAGCGGCTAAAGCATAAACATCGGTATGGGGTCCAAAACTCCCTTTGCGACGATATTGTTCAATAGGTGCATAACCTTCCGTTAAAGAAGCTGTCATGCTTTTGGTGGCAATACTGCGAGTTAAACCAAAATCAATTAAAACCGCTTCTTGTTTATTTTGGCGTAAGAGAATATTTGCAGGTTTAATGTCCCGGTGTAAACTGCCTTTAGCGTGAATATATTCTAAAGCCTGACCAATTTGATCTATATATAATAGTGCTTCGCTTTCGGCAAGTTGTCCATTTTGTTTAATATATTGAGATAAAGTTACTCCATCAATATATTCCATCACTACGCCAAAAAGCTCACCTGATTGAATGACTTCATGGACTTTGAGAATATGCTGATGATCAAAACCTTTAATTGTCAAGGCTTCGTTAATAAACTTAACTTGTTGTTCTGCAAAGTCCTCTCGCAATTGCATTTGCTGATTGAGGGTTTTAATGGCGTATAATTTACCCGTGCTGGGTTCTAAGGCTTTATAAGTAGTACCAAAACCACCGCTACCCAAGGGTTTACCTTGAATGATAAATCTACCGTTATTAATTTGTTGCTCTGGTTGCCAAATAATCATACCTTTGTTAGTAGATACGGTGGAGATTAATTTAAATATATCATTGCGTTGCGTTAGATCCCCGACTTCTTGAAGAAGTCGGGGATCTTGTCCTGGATGTTATAATATCAAAATATTTAAATCATAAGGAGTGGCAATGATGTTGTTAGAATTAAAGCGCATTCATGTACCACCAGGACAAAGAGTTATATTAGAAAATGTGACTTGGAAAGAATTAGAAACAATTATTGAAGAATTGGGAGAACATCGTGCCGCGCGAATTGCTTATGATAGGGGAAGATTAGAAATTATGAGTCCTTTACCAGAACATGAAGACGATAAAGAAATTATTAGCGATTTAGTTAAGGCTTTACTAGAAGAATTAAATATTGAGTTTAGATGTCTTGGTTCTACGACCTTTAAAAATCAATTTATGGCACAGGGTATAGAACCTGACCAATGTTTTTATATTAAAAATGAAGCTGTAATTCGGGGTAAAAAAAGATTAGATTTAACAATTTACCCTCCTCCAGATTTAGCTTTGGAAATTGATATTACTTCCCGTACCCATTTGAACATATATCAAGGTTTAAAAGTTCCTGAAGTATGGCGGTTTGAAAACGGAATTTTGCGAATTAATATTTTACAAGATTGTGTTTATGTGGAATCGAAATCTAGTTTAAATTTTCCTGATTTACCTTTAATTGAAGTCATTCCTCAATATTTAGAAAAAAGTCGAACTATAGGAAGAAATGCAACATTAAAGGCTTTCAGAAGTTGGGTGAATAGTTGATGATATATCTAGGAATTTTAATTGTCTGAATAGGATGTCGAGGATTTGAGGATTTTCGGGATGTTGTTGGATGATTTTTGGTGGGAGTTTGAGGTTTTTTTGTCTGAATAGGATGTCGAGGATTTGAGGATTTTCGGGATGTTGTTGGATGATTTTTGGTGGGAGTTTGAGGTTTTTTTGTCTGAATAGGATGTCGAGGATTTGAGGATTTTCAGGATGTTGTTGGATGATTTTTGGTGGGAGTTTGAGGTTTTTTTGTCTGAATGAGGATGTCGAGGATTTGAGGATTTTCAGGATGTTGTTGGATGATTTTTGGTGGGAGTTTGAGGTTTTTAAGGATGTTTTTAAATGATTGTTTTTGAATAATTTAAACCATCTATAAACTAATATCCTGTACATCCTAAAATCTTGGTTATCCTGATTCAGAAAAATACAACTTTCATCACCAACAAACCATCTATAAACTAATATCCTGAAAATCCTAAAATCCTGGTTATCCTGATTCAGACAAATACAACTTTCATCACCAACAAACCATCTATAAACTAATATCCTGAAAATCCTAAAATCCTGGTTATCCTGATTCAGAAAAATACAACTTTCATCACCAACCAACAAACCATCTATAAACCAACATCCTGTACATCCTAAAATCCTGGATATCCTGATTCTGACAATTGAGAGAGAGATTCATATCCCCGACTTATTTAAGAAGTCGGGGATATGAAAGGTTAAGCAACAACTTCTACTGGTTTTGCTTCTGGTAACAACCGCTTTACACCTTGCTTGACAAAAGCTTCCAAAACAGCCATTTTTTGATTTTGCTGGAATACAGTTTGCAAAACTTGACGCAGTTTGTCGAGATTTAAAGCACTTCCCGATTCTAAAGCAACTTCTTGCTGTTCAAAATATTCAACTAAACTTAATCCCGCTACTCTGGTTAGGTAAGCCGCACTAACTCCTTCTACCATTCCCCCAGCGACAAAAGTAGCAACATTAGTTTTTAGAATACCCGTTACAGCCCTAGTTGAAAGTTCCACTAAACCTAATTTCAACATCAAACTTCCCATAGTTCCGGCTACTTGTTGCGCTTGTTCTAAGGAAATTTTCTGCTGATATATATTACCTAAATCTATCACCATTTGAGCAGTAATCGCCGCAGTTGCGAGAATATCTAACGCAGGTACAGGGTTAGCAAATGCTGCTGCCGCTGCGATCCACTGATATTTTTCTATAAAGGGTGTAGCTTGATCTCTTCTCACGCCATTTAAACAATTTTTAGCTTCAGCTTTCAGTAATAATACTTTGCGATTTGTGGTATTACAAACTAACTGTTCTCCCCGCTGTCCGACAACTTCCCCTAATTGTTGTGTCAACTGCTGGATATCTGGCGTTGGTTTTTCCATCCATTCTTGGAAAGAACCATCTTCTTGATGTTTTCGCACTTTCACAGGTACGGGAAAAGCCGCAGTCGCAACTACATTTGCACCAATGCGCTGTTTCAATGATTGGAAAACTGTAGCGCGTTCGTCAGGTTGATATTGATCTTGTTTGTTGAAAACTAGCAAACTCGGTTGTTTTACGGCTTTTAGCTGTTGTAAAACTTGAAATTCTGAATCTGTTAAATCACCGTTTGTCAGAAATAAGACAAAATCAGATTTCTGCATTTCTGATAAAGTAACAACATCAGAATTTTCACCAGCTACGGAAAATAAAGGCGCTGTTTCCGCGAAATTTAAAGACATTCCCGGAATAGTTGGGGCAGTTTTTAGAACTTCAATAACTGTACTTTTACCTACGGATTTACCACCAGTAACGGCCAGGGTAATTTCCTTTCTGTTCAATTCTAAGGGCAATTTAGCCAGGTTTTCCCGGAGAATTGCTAGGTGGGGATGATTGCCTGCCTCTTGTGCCAGTTGATTAATTATTACTTCTGTTTGAGCGATCGCCTTGTCCACATCCGCCCGATTTACAAACATATCATTTAACTGTTCACCTAATTGGGGCTGATTTTTATTGAATAACCACAAACCCCCACCGACAGCTAAAGCACTCAAGAGTCCGAATTCTCCCACTTGTACTATTGAATCATGCCAACTGTCTAACATCCACAGGGAGAACGATAGTCCTAGTCCTCCCACTAATATTGGTCGCTGTAACTTCACAATTGTGATTCTCCACGCGAGGAAAAAGCTTTTATTTCACTTTAGTCCAAAATCTGCTAATCGGATTGCGGTTGATGAACAAACCTCTTCTGATTCTGAAGACTAGCAAGCAGCTAAAAACATTATTCCTGCTATGTATAAACAATCTATCAATTTTTTTTGATTAATTTTTACATCTGATGGTAAAGTAAATATTGACATATCAACTTTTCTTGAAATAATAAGTAGATAAGACAAGTAGCCTGCTCACTAATTATACAGGTAAAATCAGTGAATAACACAGCAAAAAAATTAGTCTTAACCCTGGGAATGTTAGTATTGACAACTAGTTGTACAACTACTTCCAATTCTACCGATAATATTCAGCAACCAACTAAAGCCACAAAAGTTACTAATTCTACCACTGACACAATTATCAAAGTAGATGGTTCTAGTACCGTATATCCCATTACCCAGGCTGTAGTCAAAGCATATCAAGCCGACCCCAAAAATAATAGTCAAGTAAAAGTCAGTATTTCCGGTACTAGCGGTGGGTTCGAGAAATTCTGTGCTGGTAAAACAGATATCAGTAATGCTTCTCGGCCAATTAACCAGTCAGAGATGGTAGCTTGTAAAAAAAATGGCATCAGCTATATGGAATTACCCATAGCCTTTGATGCCCTAACTATCGCTGTTAACCCGCAAAACAACTGGGCAAAAGATATCACAGTAGCCGAATTAAAAAAAATCTGGGAACCTGCGGCTGAGGGAAAAATTACAAAATGGAATCAAATCCGTGCTTCTTGGCCAGACCGTCCCATTAAATTATACGGTGCTGGTGATAAGTCTGGGACATTTGACTATTTTACCGAAGCAATTGTCGGCAAATCTAAAGCCAGTCGTAAAGATTACACAGCCAGCGAAGATGATGAAGTCTTAGTTGCAGGTATAAATAAAGATCCTGATGCCTTGGGTTATTTTGGTTATGCTTACTACGAAGAAAACAAAGATAAGTTAAAAGTCCTAGCAGTTAATAACGGAAAAGGCGCTATTTTACCATCACCAGAAACAGTAGAAAATGCCAAATATCAACCACTTTCTCGACCTTTGTTTATATATGTGAATCTGTGGTCTAGTCAAAACAAAACTGTAGTTTACAAGTTTGCAGATTTCTACATTAAAAACGCTGCAAAAACAGCTAGTTCCGTCGGGTATGTTCCTTTATCAGCGGAAGCTTACAACCTTGATTACGTTCATTTATACAAAGGCAAAGTTGGAACAGTATTTGGTGGTAAGGCGGAGTTTAACCTAACTCTTGGGCAATTATTACGCAAACAAAAGCAATTTTAGTAATTAATAAAAATCATGACAATTAGAGTAGGAATCAATGGATTTGGGCGCATGGGAAGGTTGTCCGTTCGTGCTGCTTGGAATTGGCCAGAAATAGAATTTGTCCACATTAACGAAACCAAAGGTGGAACAGAAGCCGCAGCACATTTACTCAAATTTGATTCTGTACATGGGCGTTGGACACCAGAAGTAGGAGCGGTCAAAAACCAAGTTGTTATTGATGGTAAATCTCTCAGTTTTACTGAATATTCTCAACCGGGTGAAGTTCCTTGGGAAGATTTTGGGATTGATATAGTTTTGGAATGTTCTGGTAAGTTTAGAACCCCCGCTACCCTTGACCCCTATTTTAAAAGAGGTGTGCAGAAGGTAATTGTTGCTGCACCTGTTAAACAAGAGGCTTTAAATATTGTCATGGGGGTAAATGATCACCTCTATCAAGCTGATAAACATCATTTATTAACAGCAGCTTCTTGTACTACTAATTGTTTAGCCCCAGTCGTAAAAGTAATTCATGAAGGTTTAGGAATTAAACATGGAGTAATTACCACAATTCACGACAATACTAATACTCAAACTATTGTAGATGCACCTCATAAAGATTTGCGTCGCGCTAGGGCTACAAGTATGTCATTAATTCCCACTAGCACAGGTTCAGCAACAGCGATTGGTTTAATTTATCCAGAATTGAATGGTAAGTTAAATGGTTTAGCAGTGCGTGTACCTTTGTTAAATGCTTCGCTTACAGATTGTGTATTTGAAGTTGTTCGCCCGACAACAATAGCCGAAGTTAATGATTTATTGAAAACTGCATCTGCACAAGCACCATTAATAGGAATTTTGGGTTATGAAGAACGTCCTTTAGTTTCTATTGATTATAAAGATGATCCTCGTTCTGCAATTATTGATGCCCTTTCGACAATGGTTGTCAATGAAACTCAGGTGAAGATATTGGCTTGGTATGACAATGAATGGGGTTATGTTAACCGCATGACTGAATTAGCGCGAAAGGTGGCTTTAAGTTTGCAGAAATAATGGTTTTCTAGGGGTGGGTTTTCGGTCCTACCCCATAAATATTTTTGCACGCAGAGGCGCAGAGGCGCAGAGAGGGAGAGAGAATTTTAGTTTGTATTTACGATTTTGAACTTTTAATCATGGCTTCTACTACTGCTTCTAATTCTAATTTCAAGAATTATATTCTGGTGACACTGGCATACTGGGGCTTCACTTTGACTGATGGGGCTTTGCGAATGTTGGTTTTGCTCTATTTTAATAAAATTGGTTATACACCTATTCAAATTGCCTCTCTGTTCCTGTTTTACGAGGTATTTGGAATTGTTACAAACTTTCTCGGCGGTTGGATTGGTTCTCAGTTTGGGTTAAAGGTGACTCTTTACACTGGGATTGGATTACAGGTGTTTTCTTTAATTATGCTGTCTTTTCTGAATCCAGGGTGGGCGCAGTGGCTTTCAGTCCTTTATGTGATGGTTGCACAGGCATTTTCGGGAATTGCTAAGGACTTAACGAAGATGAGTTCTAAAAGTGCCATTCGCTTAGTTGTCCCTCAAGATGCCCAATCTTCTTTGTTTAAGTGGGTGGCTGTACTCACAGGTTCTAAGAATGCTTTGAAAGGTGTTGGTTTCTTTATTGGTAGCGCCCTTCTCAGTTCTGTGGGTTTTATTAATTCCCTGTGGATTATGGCTGGGGGACTGGCTTTAATTATGTTTTCTGGGTTAATGCTGCCCAAAGGCATGGGTAAAATCAAGAAAAAGGTCAAATTTAGCCAAATTTTCTCTAAAAGCGCAGAAATAAATATTCTCTCGGCGGCGCGATTCTTTTTATTTGGATCTAGAGATGTATGGTTTGTTGTAGCTTTACCAGTGTTTTTGCGTGGGACTTTGGGCTGGTCTTTTTATCAGGTAGGGGGATTTTTAGCTTGTTGGGTGATTGGTTATGGGATTATTCAGTTTTTAGCACCAACACTCATGCAGCGATTTGGTTCTGGTCGTCCACCTCAATCTCAAACTATTCGATTCTGGACATTTACTTTAACGGCTGTTCCTGGTGCGATCGCTCTGGCATTACAATTAGGTTTACCTGCTAATATCGTAATTATTGCTGGACTTCTCGTTTTTGGTGTCGTATTTGCTTTCAATTCCGCTGTCCATTCCTATCTGGTTTTAGCATTTACTGATGATGATAAAGTTGCCTTAAATGTGGGTTTTTACTATATGGCAAACTCCGGTGGTCGTCTTGTGGGGACAGTGTTATCTGGTTTGGTTTATCAAATATTTGGCTTAGTTGGTTGTCTGTGGACATCAATGTTTTTCGTATTAGCAGCAGGTTTAGTTTCTCTAAAGTTACCTAATCCTCAACCTAGTAAATCTATAGCTTGGAAAGCTGGAGACGGAGACTAATATTTCTCAGTTTAAAGATATGCCATATAAACAGGTATATCATCCCGTAGTTGGATGACTCCAAAATCTATTTGAGTTTAAGTTTGATAAGGGGCAATTGGTGAAATTTTTTGCCGCTTGCCTAAATAATAATTTGTAATAAATACACATTTTATAATGACAACAACAAGATCCCCGACTTCTTGGAGAAGTCGGGGATCTGAAACTAAATTTATAGAGGTCAATTAAGTGGAATATATAACTAAAAAACCAATTATCAAACGCCTTTCGTTTCTTGATCGCTTTTTGACATTGTGGATATTTCTGGCAATGGCAACTGGAGTGGGTTTAGGGTATTTTTTCCCCACAGTAGAAGTTTTTATCAATCATTTCCAAGTAGGAACAACTAACATCCCAATTGCTATTGGTTTAATTTTGATGATGTACCCGCCATTGGCAAAGGTAAAATATGAAGAATTAGCAGATGTATTTCGGAATAAAAAAATTCTTGGACTATCGTTATCACTAACTTGGATAATTGCCCCAATAGTGATGTTTACGCTTGCCATGCTTTTCTTACGTGATAAACCTGAGTATATGACTGGGTTAATTATGGTGGGAATAGCCCCTTGTATTGCTATGGTAATTGTCTGGAGTGAATTAGCTAAGGGAGACACTGAATATACAGCCGGACTGGTTGCTTTTAATAGTATTTTTCAAGTTTTATTTTACAGCGTTTATGCTTGGTTCTTTTTGGCGATTTTACCGCCTTTATTTGGCGTACAAGGAACTATTGTAAATATCAGTATTAGGGAAATTGCTAACAGCGTTTTTATCTATTTAGGTATTCCTTTTCTGGCTGGATTTATGACTCGCTTTATTTTAATGAAAGCTAAAGGTAAGCAGTGGTATCATCAAGAATTTATTCCCAAAATTAGTCCCATTACTCTAATTGCTCTCTTATTTACCATTGTGGTCATGTTTAGTTTAAAGGGTAATTTGATTGTGCAGATTCCTCTAGATGTTGTCCGCATTGCCATTCCCCTAATTATCTATTTCCTATTCATGTTTTTGAGTAGTTTTTACCTAGCATGGAAAATTAAAGCCGACTATGCAAAAGCTGCTAGTGTGGCATTTACTGCTGCTGGTAATAATTTTGAATTAGCAATAGCCGTCGCTATTTCTGTATTTGGAATTAAATCTGGTGTGGCTTTTGCTGCTGTCATTGGACCATTGGTAGAAGTGCCAGTCTTAATTAGTTTAGTCAATGTATCTTTTTGGATTAAGAAACATTTTTTTAGGTTATCTCCACCAGTAGGATTATAATTAAATACGTTTAATCTATTGATTTATTTGAATTTAATGAAAGTTACTGATTTAATTACTTGGTTTGAAGAATGGGCAAATCCGGCTTGGTGCGAAAGCTGGGATAATTGCGGTTGGCAAGTAGAACCAGGTATTTTGTCTACAGAAGCACGGGTTTTGGTGTGTTTAACTCCGACTTTAGCCGTTATGCAGGAAGCGATCGCTCTCCATGCTAACCTTATATTTGCCCATCACCCCCTCATTTTTTATCCCCCCAAATCTTTCCGCACTGGAGACGCTTTAACAGAAATGGTGCGGTTAGCTTTTGCCCATAATATCGGAATTTACACTGCCCATACTAATTTTGATCAAGTAGCAGACGGAACTGCCGACGTTTTAGCCCAACTGCTTGAACTTCAACAAGTATCGCCCATTGTCCCTACTCAATCAGATTTAGGTTATGGTCGTGTAGGAATAATAAAACCTACTTTGACATTGCAAGAATTAATTAGTAATATTCAAACTCAATTAAATCCGCCCCATTTAATTTTTTCGCCAATGGCTGACTTACAACAGCAAATTTCACGGGTAGCTGTTTTAGGTGGTTCAGGTGCAGGTTATATTTCAGCAGTAGTCAAAACTAATGCTCAGGTTTACCTAACCTCTGACTGCAAATTTCATCAATTCCAAGAAAGTCGTGATCGTAATCTTGTATTAATTGATGCTGGACATTATGCCACAGAACGCCCCGCGTGCGATCGCCTAGTTCAGAAATTTCAAGCTCTTAACTTAAATTGGGTGCAATTGAGTCAGAAAGATGAAGATCTTCGCCAATTTTTAACCTAGCACCGCAGGGCGTTCGTCAAAAGTCAACAGTCAACAGTCAAAATGAAGACAGTATAGGCTTTTTAACGATTTAGAATGGTTGGTTTATTTATGCCGTGTTGTACTAGTTAGATCACAGTAATTTATCCATCAAGTGCTAACAACTAGATGTTATCAATCTAATGATTTGGTTGCTTCTGCCGCCCTTAATGGTGAAATTCGCAGTGGCAACATTAAACTCAATCATCACTAACTATCTGACATAAAACGCATAAAAACTAATCGAGTCAAATTTAACTGACCTTTACACTGTATGTAAGATTGCTAATTTCATGGATACAATCACTTATACCATCTTAAACCCGATGTAGAAATGTGCCACTAAAATATCTCCACATATAAATTTACATTTTGCTTCCGTAACGCCTGGCTAATCTTATTCAAAAATTTATACAAAAAAAATTATTTACCTTTAAGAAACTAGAAATAATGTTATCATTTATATAGAATGCAGATTTTAACCTTGGGGAAAGTCTTCTATAGACTATCCAATCGGTTATCTGTACTTAGCTAGATAGTCTCATTAAAGGGCTGAAAGCTATGTTGCGCCCAGACATAATATTTCTATTGACAAAGCGTGCTAATAAGGATCACTAACCTTGCCCCTAGAAACGCCAAATCAGAGAAAAATGTCTGTAGATGTTAACAGTTGCCATAGCCGTTCAACTAATGCGGTAAACTAAAGCTTAAGACCCAAAATTTCACCTAACACTAATGACTAAAAATAAGTGGTAAAATTGAGTCACTAAACTTACTGGGTTCTGACTACGAAATTCACCTCTTAGAGGCGGATATTCCAGAGATAAAACCCGAATTTGACAGGTTTAACTACGTTGTATAAAAAGGCAGAAGCACTACATGCTACACCGCAAAATTTATCAACTGTGTTGCGACGGGCGGGAGGTATGTGTTTTTTTGCGGGATCAGCAACGCTGGATAGAGCGGGCCCGCATCATTGATATCGAGGGCGATTTAGTGACTTTACGCTATGAGACAGACGAAGAAGATGAAGTTTGTTCTTGGGAGGAGATGGTTCGTCTTGAAAGCATCGGATCTGTTACTCAAAAATTAGCTTCAGTGCAACGCGGTAACATAGATCCGCTGACAACTGAAGAATGTCCAGAAGCAGAGCGTATCCCTAACCCTTATACTGACCTAAATCCAGATTGAAAGAGCCGTCAGCGTGTTGTTAACAAGAGGATTTAAACCCCACCTCAGCAACATTTCACCTGTAGAGGTGGCGGAATTAAACCCAAAATTAACTCAATGCTGATTGCCAATGGCTTATTAAACGCTCCTAAATTAAATTCACGTCAAGCGTTCAAAAGCAGGACAGTATCCGTCAAGGGTAACTTTGAAATTATATAAGGGGGCAGCGGGGTTCCAACACCGTTGCCCCCTTTGGTGTCGGCAGCTACCACAGCACGCAACATCACCAGAATTAGGGCGAAGATGATTGGGGTTTATGAGTTCTCGTGGGGATAACCCCCGTAATACCAGGTCTTCACCCTGCCAACGCGCTTCTATTAAACCGGTATCAGCGAATTGTCTCCAGCGGGGGTCTGCTGTTACTGTATCAGGGAGAGTGATGGTAATAACAGTACCTAACTCCGTCAACTCTCCCTCATAATTAGTTTCTGGGGCAGCAGGTTGTAAAAATGTTTCCCCAATTGGTAATTCTACTAGAGTTCCGGCTGCTGGTGAGTGGACATGATAGCGGTTTTGTAACTCTTCTAAGCAAGTTAAATCTGCCAAGTAACTGGGAGAACCATGCACAAAAATAACGTGCTGGGGTCGTAAATTATGAATTAGCTGGGTTGTTCCTGGTCCGTCACTATGTTGCGCTAACAGATAACTTTCAAATTTCGTTGGTGCTAAATATTCTGGGTTAACGGGAAGATCAATTTTTTCTGGTAAAAGAATCAACCAATTGCCTGTGTTATATTGGCAGTATTTACGTAAATCTGCGGAAGAGTCCGTGAGAACAATACAAGGAGATGTCCCTAAATTGGCTAGATTTTCCGGCTTTAATCTTCTTACACGAGGCTTTACCCGTTCATCCCAAAATAAAGGTTGGTGTCGGGCAAAATTCTGGACAGCGGCGGGGAGATGGGGTAAAAGTTCTAAGTAGGCATCGCAACCAGCAGCTACAGCACCATCAACCCAAATATCTAAATCTCGACCTGTAAAGTGGTGATGGGAACGTAACAGCATGAGTAATTCTTGACCTAATCCTAATGCTGGGGTTGGTAAAATTACTGAATTGTTTTTCTCTGTGCCACTAGAACTAATGGCGCGATTAATCCTTTCTGCTAGTTGATTTTCTTGGTTACGACGATGGGTATGACGGGATGTACCATAACTACCTTCAATTAATAGCACGTCTAAATTTAAACCCCGGAGTTCATCTAGTCGCAACCCTTCGACTAAACGGGAGTTGGATAGGAAAAAATCACCTGTGTAAAGTAATTTATAATCACGGTTGGGGGTGTGGTAAGTGAGGAGAATCGCCACAGCACCGGGTAAATGACCTGCGGGAAATAATTCTACTATTAAATTTTCTCTGATTTCCACAGGCGATCGCAATGGTAGCGCCTGACAAAATGATACAATTCCTGGTAGTTCTTCATCTAGCCAATTTAGCGGTAATAACTTCGTTGTCACCTCACTAGCATATATAGGTAATTGGGGAAAAGCTTGATGTAGTGTTAATAAGCCTCTGGCATGATCTGGATGAGCATGACTAATTAGGACTAAATCCGCTGGTATCCCATGATGTGCCGATTGAGTCATTTCCTGTGCTACAGGGGAAATATTTGTCAAACCGAAATCTAACATGATCCGGTGTGGTCCCATCCTGACCAGTAGACACACGCCTTCATCTTGATGCTGAACACTATAGGGAAAGCATTCCAACTCGTTAGCTGTTGTTCTAGCATCAATTGATATATTATTCATTATTTGCTCCTCCCCTCAATCAAACTATTGGCTGAGAAAGTTGGCTTTTAGCAATATTCCTCTGCAAAGTTCAAAAAAGTTGGAAACCTAAGTTGTCACTCTTGTTAATGTGCAGAACCGTTACCATGATAGTTATCGGAATCATAAAAGCCATTTTTCGTACCAAAGAATAAGCACGAAACCGTAAATATAACAGTTAACCCCACTAAAATTAGCTTGATATCCATTGATTTTATCCTCTTAACTTCCGACTTTTTGATTTTAATATCGTGTTTTTGCATTTGGGCAAAATCACTAGAAATCTTTACCATACTTGGATTATAAGTAAATATAGCACTTTTATGGTATGGGCAGGGGCAACTTGTCAGAATCAAGTGGTTATAGAGCGATAGCCTGCGTGGTGTAGCCATAGTCGAGATAATGTCCAGGATGAGAGGATAGACGGGATGAAAATAGGAATTTTATCACCAATTACCTATAAGCAATTACTAGGTCGCGCTTCACTATTGCGCTATTGAGCTATTGAGCATTTAAGTTTTTCAGAATTTTCTGTCTTAACAATTCCTTAATTTCTGTATGTCCGGGTACAGATTCAATGACCGAAAAATTTTAGATTTTGGATTTTAGATTTTGGATTGGGAATTTTCGGTACAAGCCCCGCCCCTTCAGGGCGGAATTAATCAAAAATACTCGCTGCGTACGCAACGCTTTCGCCAATCTAAAATCCTCAAGCTCCACACTTGTTTGTTGGAGTCAATCCAAAATCCAAAATCGTAAATCCAAAATCTCTTGACCTTTAGCGAATTTATCAAAACAGTTTCTAATGAAATAGATTTCGGTGAGAAACTTACGGTATATGAATAACAACAGCAAAAAAGTTTACAATTACACCGTCATTCTCGAAAGGGAAGAAGACGGAGGTTATCACGCTTTTTGTCCTCTTCTTAAGGGTTGTCATTCCCAAGGAGATACTTTTGAAGAAGCGATCGCCAATATAACAGAAGCTGTAGAATTATATCTTGAAAGTCTAATGGCTGATCATCAACCTATCCCTAAAGAAGATTATATTGTTAAGCCATTAAGTGTTTTAGTATGAGTATTTTTCCGAGCGTCAAAGCTAAAGACTTTATTAAAATTGTTGAAAAATTAGGTTTTTATTTTGATCGTCAAAAGGGGAGTCACGCTATTTACAAGCATAATGATGGGCGTAGAGTTGTGATTCCTATTCATTCAGGAAAAGATATCAAACAAGGTACTTTATCAAGATGTTGGTATTGATAAAGAAACATTCTTCAATTTGTTAGGAAAATAAGATATATCTTCTTAGATTTTATTTCACAGCAAATCTCGATAAGCGATCATTCTTAATATTAATTAACTTCCTCGTCCTCGTCAAAAATTATAGGATATCCACTCTCAGCCACTTTCAAAAATCTCTCCCATCTGGTACGATGTTGGCGAAAAATATCTTGTGACTTAAATCTGTCCAGAGATTTAAATTCTCTTCTAATGAAAAACATTGTGAAAAAATCTTTAAATATCTGGTTAGGAAATTCGTATCTCCAGTATTTATTGAAACATATTTTTGCACAAAAACTAAATTTAAGGGAAATTTCGGCTTAAAAAGATAATTATTAAATTTTATATACGCATACAGGACGCATTTATAGAGATAAATGAGCAAGACAAACGCACCTCATCTTTAGAATCCTTACTGAACAAAGGTTATACCCATTATCTAATTATAGATACAAAAAACGAACGTTTCAGATACAAAAAGCGAACTTTATTTTCAGGATCTTGGAGGATCTTGTGTCAACATCAAAATAATCGGTAAAAACTCAGTCCCTAATTACATTAAAAAGAAGGCTTATTATGGCATCAAGCAATCGACAGTCTAGCTCTAGTCAAGCGCAGACAGCATCTCAGAATATTGCAAGTGCCTGTGTTACAGGTGCGCTATCAGGTCTGATTATTTCTCCGGTTACTCCCCTTGCAGGTTGCTTGACTGGAGCAGTTGTCCAAGCTGGAATTGAACTGGTAAGGTCATCGACAGCAAAGTAACATTTTGTTTACAGGTGGCAAAAATGACCGTTCCCCCCTAGCCCCCCAAGGGGGGATTAGTAAGTGATTACAATCTTAGAAGCTTGTCCAGCAACCTTTATGCCATTTCCAATTTTAATTATTTTTACGCAAATAGCTGTGCCATTGGTGACTGGAGCTTGTATCGGCAAGGCTGTTGGTCACACAGGATTTGCACTATCCAATTTAAGTAAAGCACAGTCCATTGGAAAGAGTGCCGAACACAAGTACCAGGATCTTTGTTTACGACTAAAATGGGAGGTGAAGCAGCTTGGATTACTTGCTCAACAATATGGTGAAACTCAACTACAAGCATTGAATACTATCAATGCTATTTACAAATTATTGGATTTCAAGCCTAAAATCCTTGATTCCTTCAGTGTCTCATTTAATAAGGATGTTGACACATATGAGATGCGCCCAGTAGAATCTGGTAAAATTATATACGGTGGAGCAGGGGCAGTAACAAAAGCGGCAATTAACCTCTCAGCCTCTAGCATGGTTCAAGAAATCACGAGGATTGGATTTCAAAACACCTTAAACTCATTTGCGTTATATGGCACAAAAGCAGCTACTATCAAGCTTTTCACTGCATCTACTTCAGGTCTTGCTGTGGGTAGTGCTTTCGGGGTTATACTACCGCCAGCGCTCGCAATAATGGCTACTAAGTTTTCTGCTGATACTGAAACAATCCTTACTAAAGCGTTAGAATACCAAGCCAATATTGATCTTGAAATAGCACGTATTAATTGCTTTCGTGATAAGTTATCCCTTGTTGAAGCCCGACTACTAGAGTTAAATGATGGTGTATGTTCGATGACAGAATTGCTCAAAGCAAATTCAGCTGAGTTTAATGCTTTACCTGAGCATCGCAGAAATAGAGCTATTCGCACTCTGAACGGCAATGGCAATATGCTAGTCAGAGTTTTCTACTGTATCCTGTTTGCGATTAAAAATTTCGCTTATAGCTATTTTAACTTTGGCTCTCCCAAACAAGATTTTCAGGATATTAAGCAATTACGAATGCTTTTCAATTCAGCTGGCTGTTTAGCTGTTGTTTTGTCTAAAGCAACAGTATTAAATCAGAATGGAGAGCTATGCTCTGATGCGGTAACACTGTTTGAGCAGTATAACCGCTAAATTGCTTCATTTTATTGAGCCGATACGATTAGACTGTAGTTACCAAGAATTGTATTGTTAAGTTAATAAATTCACGTTCCTCACAGCATAATCTCCTCTCCACGTTCAGTAAAGCGGACATCTTTAATTTTCCAAGAATTACTAATTAATGTTTTGCGGACACTGCTAAACAACGCAAACTGTTCACAACTAGAAAGAGAAGATACTTTTCTTTTTGACTCTGGTGAGATGCGGAGATCAACAATTGCAACACCATTTTTCACATTAACACGATAACCGGACACGCTAAAATCTGCTGTACTTTGTTCTTTGAATATTTTACCTATGGCTTCATTTATGGGTTCTACTGCGGAAACATCAGCTTTTTGGGGAATTAGCTCTTGACATTGAGCATCACTTGTGTATACCGTGATGTTGGTAGTTTTCCCGGAGATAGCTTTAGTATTGGCATTATTGGTATATGGTTCAACTACGGGGGTTGGAGACTTTTGTATTTTTCTTTGGGGACTGGGGTTAATGTTACTGGTTGGTGTTGTTTCTGGAGTTGGGTTATCAGCGGTATTATTAGTATCACAACTGCTAATAAAAGTAGAAAATGCTACTAAGAGTAAGGATAAAATATATCGTTTGTAATTATACATATATAAGACTCCTATTTGATTTTTGAACAAACCTCGGTACACCTTCATATTCTCGAATCCCCTTGCCTCTTGCCTTTTGCCTCTTGCCTTCCTACGGAGGAAAATTCAGGAATCAAACCGGATTCCTATAGCAATCCTAATTATGCGTCAATTCTTCTCCATAATTCTAACTTTGATTTTGGGTATTTTTGGGGAAATAGCATTGAGCTATCTGATAGCACCTTCTATAGCACAAATGGGTAATACATCTGACTCCACATTACTAAGATGATGTTTGAAAAGTCAAAGACGAATTTTATTTCCCAGGCTTTCTGAAAGCTTGAGAAAGAGTTAATATGAGATATAGCTTATAGTAATTCTGTAATTTTTATGACTGTAGTTACTGCTAAACGCTTCACTGTTGCTGAATATCACCGTCTAGCGGAAATCGGCTTCTTTAGAGAAGATGAGCGAGTTGAGTTAATCAAGGGTGAAATAATTCAAATGGCTGCAAAAGGTACACCGCACTGTGTTTGTGAAACACTTTTATTTAGGGAATTAGTCAAGCTTTTGCTAGACCGCGCTATGGTACGAGGACAACAACCTATTATTATCCCTGACCACAGTGAACCAGAACCAGATTTAGCCATTGTTCATAATGTCAATGATAATTATCTTTCAAGTCATCCCAAACCATCTGATATATTACTTTTAATTGAAATTTCTAATTCTACTTTGAAATATGATCGAGAAATAAAATTACCTCTTTATGCAGAAGCAGGTATTTCTGATTATTGGATATTTAATTTAAGCAAATACTGTTTAGAGTGTTACAGTGAACCTTATCAAGATTCCCAAGGTAATTTCGATTATCGTCGTAAATTAATTTTATTACCTAATGAGTCTGTCAAATTGCCATCTTTTACTGATTTAGTTTTGGATTTATCTAAAGTATTTCCTGGGTAAATAAGGAAAGCCTTCATATAGAATAGGAATGGCAATGGCAACCAACTGAAAAAGCAAAAAGCAAAGCAGTTTGCAGACTTTACTAGTGGAGTTCTCAAATGGAGTCCAGAGGTAATTCACTTAATTCTACAGCAAATACCTCAACAGTTGAGATTAGCTGTTTAAAGGATACATTTGAGGCTTGATTTTTCTTGAGTTCGTAGGGTGAGTTATGGGTTAGGTGCATTTCTAGAAAGTTATTATTGATAATCGAGGAAGCACCGTAACTCACCATTAATAAACTGTTCATAAAATATCTTTACACTGTTGCATGATTGACGAGAAATAATATGAAATCCTGAAAATCCTTTAATCCTATAAATCCTGATTCAAACAATTAACAAATAGCCGAATTCACAAACTGAATCACATCTCCTAAACCAGTTTGAGTTTTCAGGTTTGTAAAAATAAAAGGCTTATCACCACGCATTTTTTTTGCGTCTCTTTCCATCACATTCAAATCAGCACCAACATAGGGAGCAAGATCAGTTTTATTAATAACTAATAAATCAGATTTAGTAATACCTGGACCACCTTTACGGGGGATTTTATCACCAGCAGCGACATCAATGACATAAATTGTTAAATCTACTAATTCAGGACTAAAAGTAGCCGCTAGATTATCTCCACCACTTTCTAAAAAGACTAAATCTAAATTGGTAAATTTTTCTTCTAATTGTTCAATTGCGGCTAAATTCATGGAAGCATCTTCGCGGATAGCAGTATGGGGACAACCTCCTGTTTCTACTCCCAAAATGCGATCGCTTGACAAAGCCTGAGAACGGACTAAAAACTGAGCATCCTCTTGAGTATAGATATCATTTGTCACCACTGCTAACTGATATTTTTCCCGTAAACCCTTACACAAAGCATCTACCAAAGCCGTTTTCCCCGAACCTACAGGACCTGCAACCCCTACTCTTAAAGCCGTCATAATTTTTAACTCCTAAACAATCTAGTATATTGGGTTTCGTGCTGCATACTCGCTAAAGACAAACCCCAATTACAACATCCTAAATCATCATCTGCCATTGTCAAAATCTCCCCCACGGTAGTAGTTAATAAAGGTTGTAAACCCAGTAATAACTCCTGTCCCGCAGTTTGTCCCAGGGGGATAATTTTGATACCAGCCGTAATTAAATTATTCGCCCAACTGTGTAAATAGGCTAATAAAGCAGCTTGAATATTTATATCCCAATGAGCGCAAGCTATAGCAAAAGCGATCGCATAATTGCCAGGATAACCCACAGCATTCACCACAGGTAAAATATCCGGTTCTAGCTTCCCTAATAATTGCATCAGAGAACGTCCCATTTGCCAACTACCAGCCCGTAATTCCTCCGTATCCCTCGCCGCTGATAGCCATAAATTCCACCGCTTTAAAGCCGACCTATCACCTGATTGGATAGCATGAAAACCCCTCACTATTATCGCCCCATCTAGGCGAATTGAGCCATAAATCAACTCAGATTTTAGCCAATCTTGGAGATTTTCAACATTAGTAATAGTCCCATTTGCCACCAACATTTCCAACCCTTCCGAATAGCCATAAGCACCAACAGGTAAAGCTGGACTTGCTAATTGTAAAATCGCCAAAAAATGGCTATGCGTGAGAGTGATTTCCATAAGCCCCTAATTCTGGTTGAAAAGGTACAACTTCCTCTTGAATTTCTAATCCCAATTGTGTCAACATAGCAGCTAAAATCGTATCTGGAGATAAGCGTAAATAAGTAGGAGTAATTTCCACAGGTACATGACGATTTCCTAAATGATATGCAGCCCTTAATAATAAAGGAATTTCTGCTAAAATAGTTAAAACAGGTTCAGGTTTAGCAATAATTCTCATATAAATACTTTCAGTTTCATCAGTCAGAATATCACCATCTTTTAACACCGTACCTCTAGCTAAACGTAAACAAACATCCTCACCATCTGCTAATGTAAATTTATGGCGGCTACGAGTCCGTTCTTCCGCAGTCAGCGAAAGAGTGAGAGTAACTATAGCATCATCATGAGGTGGTTGACGTTGAGTAAAAGTCAGCATAATTCCCGAAATTAACTTTAATAGAGGTTACGTAAGTGTCACACTAAAAATCTGTTGGAGGGTGCGTCAGACTGCATAAATCCTGCAAATAAACAAATTGTTGATATCTGACGCACCCTCCAATGCGCCAGTTGCTTAAGTTTTGTTTAATTTTGACGATTTCTTACCTATAATAATTCATTTTCAATATTTAGTAAACAAAAATATACCCGACTTCGTAGAGAAATCGAGTATTTTCAAATATTCCCCTTGCAAATATCTTTTAACTAAGCAAGTGAGATAGTAAATAATTCTTCATAATCATGAGAGAAATAGTTATAAAATTTGCGGAAATTTTCTGGAGAAACAGCAAGTTGGACAACAGCAAAAACAGCCCGCACGTGAATAGCAGCTATCGTGGGTTCTACCTGTTCTTTGTCACTGATACATTCAATAAATTCTTGTAAATTCAAAGATTGAATCGGTTCTGTTTCACCTCCATACAAATATTCTCTCAATTCCTGGGGTATTTGTGCTGCTAATTCTTCTCTTTCACCACTAGGAATAATTTTTTTAATAGTTTCCAAAGTAGCACGAGTAGCAACTTCTGCTTCTTCACGAAATTCCGATTGAGCTAAACTTTGAACATGGGTTATAAACTCGGTATATTCCATTTTTTTATCTCCAGTATTCAAATCAATAACAAAATAATTATGCGTGAGTATTCTAAAACCTGAGTATCCTAATTTAGAAAACAGTAAATTTACTTTAGAGGTTGTTTGATAGCGAAGCGTGGCGTTAGCCATAAAGTATTAGATGAAACCGATAATCTTCAGAAACCTAACCCCCTTCCCTTTCCCCCTTCCCTACGTTAGCGCAGCGTGCCGAAGGCTGGGAATGGGGGTTTCAAAGCCTCTACCCGCATCGGGGAGAGGTTTGGAGAGGGGTTTTATTTATACATTAAAACTTTTCAAACATCCTCTTAGTCTAGACTTTAAGCACTAACTTAACTTCATGCTAAAGAAATAGATAGAGATATATCTAAAGTGAGATTTCATTTCATATCCCCGACTTCTTTGAGAAGTCGGGGATCTATTTCTATTTTTCTAATGTTTTCTATTAGTAACGTATCGCTTGATATCTTCCCAAAGCCATTAAAGGAAAATACTGTTGATAGAGGTGATACTTCAAATAAAAATGGCAAGGAAAACCCGTCCCAGTAAAGTAAATCTCATTCCAAGTACCATCATATTTTTGTGTTTCTAACAGGTAATTAATCCCCTTTTCAATACTATCAAAAGCTAATTTACCCGTTGCTTCACCAGCGGCTATTAACCCAATTAAAGCCCATGCTGTTTGGGATGCTGTACTATCACCTTTTCCCTTTAAATTAGGATCATTGTAACTAAAACAAGTTTCTCCCCAACCACCATCAGAATTTTGGACTTTCACTAACCAATTGACACCTTGATTGATATTTACAGCATATTTTACAGGATTAATTAAAGCCAAAGCTGATAAAACGCCGCTAGTTCCATAAATGTAATTTACACCCCAACGTCCAAACCAACAACCTTCAGTTTCTTGTTCTTTTAAAAGATAATCTAAAGACCTTTCTAAATTATCTGTTTGAATGGATAAATTACAAGCCCCCAACATTTCTAATACTCTAGCTGTGACATCAGCGGTATTAGGATCAATCATCGCTTTCAAATCACCATAAGGCACAGCATTGAGCCATTCTTGATCATTATCAATATCAAAAGCTGCCCAACCACCAGGTTTGCATTGCATCGTCGCAATCCAATTTAAAGCCCTATTAATAGCTTGTTTTTTCAGTTCTTCATTTGGTAATTTAGCCTGATATAAAGCCATGACAACCACAGCAGAATCATCTACATCTGGATAAAAACGATTTTCAAATTCAAACGCCCAAGCACCGGGTTTTCCCTGCTTGTTTTTGACATTCCAATCACCATAATCGAGAATTTGTTTCTCTATTAACCATTCTCCAGCTTTGACAATAGCCGGATCATTTGGCGCAAAACCTGAATCTATTAAAGCCCGAATTGCCCAAGCTGTATCCCATACAGGAGAAACACAAGGTTGGACACAGTAACTATTTTCTGTTTCAATGGCAAAATTATCAACTGCTTTTAAACCCCGTTCGATAATTGGATCATTCGCATCATAATTTAAACACTTTAAAGCTAACAGAGAATTTAACATAGCGGGAATAATTCCTCCCCAATCACCTGCAACTTCTTGACGTTCTAAAATCCATTTTTCTGCGGCTGCAATCCCCTCATTTCTAAAAGGAACAAAATTTAGACTTTCTGCTAATTTAAAGCCATCATCGAGAATGTTAAAAATATCTGACCAATCACCATTTTTGGGTAATTGCCAAACTACATTTTCTACACCTTCAGTATATAATTCATCTAAATTAATTGGCTGAACAATTTTAAAGACAGGTTTACGATCAAAGACAATTAATAATGGGACTGTGCTAGAACGCGCCCAACTAGAAAGTTCATAAATATTGAAGAAAAAATTATCGGGTAGCAACATTACCCAAGGTGGCAAAGAAGGTAGTCCGCGCCAATTATAACAGCCAATTAAAGCTAGATGTAACTTTGTAAAAATGCGAGTTTTGCTAATACCACCTTTAGCTAAAATTAAGGATTTCGCTTTCAGTAATGCAGGATCTGTAGCGGCTACACCTAACAACCTCAACGCCATATAGGCTTCTACAGTTGTACTTAAATCTCCACCATCACCATAAAATAATTCCCAACCTCCATGTTCTCGCTGTTGAGAACGGAGATAATTTTCAACTTTATGTAAAGGTCTGATTTTGTCAGTTCCCCAAATCTTATGCAGTAAAACAGCTTCCGCAGTGATGGTAACATTAGACTCTAACTCAGCCCACCAATAACCATCGGGATTTTGAATAGAAAGCAGATGTTTTTGACTACCTGCGATCGCATCAATAACTTGCTTGACTTTTGTTCTATCTTGTGTTTTCATCAAATACCTACCTTACTCAGCACCAAAATAATATTTAAATATAGCAGGAGTCAGGAGTCAGGAGTCAGAAAGAGTCAGGAGTTAAAAGTCTCTTACCATAAGGCTTTTACTGTAGATTATGTATTTCATTCAAGTGCATACCGCCATAACATAACCGAATTACGAGAAAATTCTTCCCCAAAATCAGCAAACATTGTATTCTGTCCAAGTCAGTGAGAATTAAATGTGTTTTTTAAGTTTTAAATTCGAGTCCAGCGACAGTTATGGCAACAATTATCTTGAGTTTGACCCTTCTATCCTTAGTCATTTGGTTATTTTTAATCTTATTTTGGGGGCAATTTTGGCGAATTAATCACCAATTAGAAGCAACGCCAGACAAAGATATTGATAATAACACCTTACCGACAGTGTGCGTAATCATTCCCGCCCGCAATGAAGCCGATGTCATTCCCATTAGCTTGCGATCGCTCCTCCTCCAAGACTATCCTGGTAAATTCACCATCGTCCTCGTAGACGATCAAAGTAGCGACGGTACAGCCAACTTTGCCCAAGGAGTAGCCTACGCCCTCGACAAAACCCAGCAACTACAAATTATATCCAGCCCCCCATTACCACCGGGTTGGACAGGCAAATTATGGGCAATGGAACAAGGTATACAAACAGCCAGCCAATTCAAACCCGACTATTTTTTACTGACCGACGCAGATATAGAACATCATCCCAGCAACCTCCGCCGCCTAGTAGCCAAAGCCGAAGCACAGAAATTAGACCTCGTATCCATCATGGTACGATTACGCTGTCAAAGCTTTTGGGAACAACTATTAATACCCGCATTCGTCTTCTTCTTCCAAAAACTCTATCCATTTTCCTGGGTAAATAACCCCAAAAAAGCGATCGCCGCCGCCGCCGGAGGTTGTATTCTCATTCAGAAAGAAGCCCTCAATCGAATTGGTGGATTACCAGTTATTCGTCAAGCCCTAATTGATGACTGTTCCCTAGCCAAAGCCGTCAAATCAACCAACGGAAAAATCTGGTTAGGACTCAGCACCTTAACCTATAGCTTACGCCCCTACGATTCCCTCAAAACAATCTGGGATATGGTCGCCAGAAGTGCTTACACACAACTAAATTATTCCCCCCTTCTCCTCATAGGTAGCCTCTTTGGAATGACCTTAGTTTATATAGTCCCACCAATAGGAATTATTTTCGGACTGGTATTCAGGAATTGGACAATTACCCTCACCTCTGTCATTGGATACCTGCTAATGACCTTTGCTTACTTCCCCATTACTCGCTTTTACAAATGTCCCCCCGCCTTTGCCTTTAGCTTGCCTACTATTGCATTTATGTATACTTGTATGACACTAGATTCAGCATTACAACATTGGCAAGGTCGTGGAGGTGCATGGAAAGGTAGAGTATATGCAAAATAAGTAGTCTGACAAAATTAAATTCACTTGTTCAGAGAGGGAACAGGGAACAGGGAACAGGGGACAGAAAATTTCCTTCTTCCTGACTCCTGAACTCCTGAACTCCTGAACTCCGAACTCCGAACTCCGAACTCCGAACTCCGAACTCCGAACCCCTGACTCCTGACTCCTGACTCCTTCTTCCAGAGTTTACCCCGTTGACAACCAGTAGCAGACATTTTTTCCCAAAATTCCCATTTTTACCCATTAAACACCAGCCCCAGCATTAACCACACATTAGGATTACTGGTAAAGACAGTAGATTGAAAGTAGTCAGAATATTTAAAACAAGTCCGGATTGGACATTCACAACTAGGGATTAAGTTATAGGAATCTGGACTTGAGAACAGGGAAGAGAAATTTTTCCCATTGATATCAAGTATCATAACCGCAGACTAAAACAGATTGTCATGTTTACAGCCAATGATAAAAGCCCAACTCAGGAATTTGCGTGTTATTGACCTCAACTTCACAGAAACTTCACAACTAATAACACAATATCTAGGCTATACTGTTTTCGGGCAATCAAAGTAAAGTTTCTCGTTAGTGAAAAACTAAGAGTCCTTAAATCAAATCAGGCATAAACTTCAGCATCTTCCCCCGTCTGGGTGTAGTCGGCAAAAACCCCAAGTCTTAAATAGACCTGGATTTGATTATATGAGGTGAAAAATTGGGTACACAAATATGGATATAAAGAGAGTTTGATCTGGCATAGAAACTAACCGGATCTGACCATCCAAAAAAATTATCTACATCAACTCTGGCTACTCAACTACAAGCCAGGGAAGTCTCATCATCCCAGGGTATTAACTACTATTCCCTATTTCCATCAAAAGTTACTCTAACGACTCAAGCTTAGGGGCAACCACGCATATTTACCCCAGGGGTATGAAATTCTGTCCATACTATCACCAACACTCTAGCCACTCAACTACAGCCTAGAGCTATTTCTCAACGCAGATTTATAGCAAATACTTGTGTAACTAGCGTGGAACTACCTATTACACCAGCTTTGCTGTAACCGAAATTTGTCAATCATTGAAAAAAACTAATAACACTACATCATTATGGACACCACAACAGATTCTATCCCCACTTCATATGTAATCCCAGATTCCACTGATGGCAGTCCTGATGGCAGCGTTCCATCAACAGAACAAGATTCTAATCTTATTACTGAAGATAGCAGCAATTCATCAACAGAACAAGATTCTAATCTTATTGCCACCACAACTGAAGATAGCAGCAATCCATCAACAGAACAAGATTCTAATCTTATTGCCACCACAACTGAAGATAGCAGCAATCCATCGATCATAACAAGTGAAAATACCCCAGTTGAGGAGATCCCATTTGAAGCAGCCCTACCAGATCCTAATTCCGGCAGCGAAGATGAAGAGTTATTTTTGATCGGTATAGATCCTGTAACTGGCGAGACTATTGTTATCGATCCTGTAAGTGGTGAGATTATACCCACTTCCACTCCCATATCCAACAACAACGGCTTTACTATCAAGGGTTTGAGTAGCGATGAGTTCGGCTACTCAGTTAGTGCTGTTGATATTAACGGTGATGGAATTGAAGATATCGTCATTGGCTCACCTTCGAGCGATCCTAATAACAAAAGCAACGCCGGAAAAACCTATGTAGTCTTTGGTGAAAGAGATTCACTTAATCGAACCATAGATGTCTCTAGCCTCGATAACACTAAAGGCTTTGTGATCAATGGGCCTAACGCGGGTGATAACTTCGGCTATTCTGTTAGGAATATTGGGGATATTAATGGTGATAATGTTGATGACCTAGGCATTGGCGCACCTGGTGCAGATGAGAATAGTCACGGTTCTGCTTATGTCTTATTTGGCAGTGAAGACCCCAACTATTTTAGCAATCCCATCGAACTCTCCAACCTTGGCAGTAAGGGCTTTAATATTCAAGGCAGTGATTTTAGTAGTAATGCCGGTTGGGCTGTTAGTGCCGCTGGCGATATCAATGGTGATGGCATCAAAGACCTATTAATTGGCGCAACTAATCCTGGTGATAATGGATCAGGGACTATAGGTGAAAGCTATATCATCTTTGGGAAAGAGAATTTTGACTCAACCCTAAACCTCGACGACCCAAACTTTGGGCTTGATGACGGTTTGATTATCTACAGCTATAACCCGGATAACCCAAGTGATGACAACAATAGCTTAGGTTATTCTGTCAGTGACGCTGGGGATATCAACGGTGATGGAATTGATGACCTCATCATTGGTGCGCCCTATGCAAATCCCAATGGTAACAATTCTGGCAGCAGTTATGTCATTTATGGGCGTAGCAATGACAATCCCTTTACTGATGATATTATTAACATTTATAACCTCAGTAGCAGCGATGGCTTTGTCATCAACGGACAAGATGGTGATCAATCAGGACTCTCTGTTAGCAAAGCTGGGGATATCAACGGTGACGGCATCCGAGACTTGATTATTGGTGGGAAAGGCAAAGGCTATGTGGTCTTTGGCAAAGAAGATTTTGGTTCTAGCATCAATCTTTCTGACCTTGATGGTAGCAATGGCTTTACCATCAATGGTATTTCAACCCTTGATAACTCCGATTGGTATGTCAGTGATGCTGAGGATATTAACGATGATGACATTGATGACATCATCATTGGGGCAAAAAATGCTAATAATAATATTGGACAAGCCTACGTCATTTATGGCACAGAGGAAGACTTTGCTCCTACCTTTGAACTCTCAAGTCTCGAAAGTCCCGACAGTCAAAATGGCTTTATAATTGACGGTGCTTCTATAGGTGATAAGTTAGGTAACTCGATCAGTAATGGAGATATTAATGGTGACGGTGTTAACGATTTAATTATTGGCGCACCTGGATCAGGGACAGTCTATGTGCGGCTTGGCACTGACACGGGAACTGACACGGGAACTGACACGGGAACTGACACGGGAACTGACACGGGAACTGACACGGGAACTGACACTGGCACTGACACTGGCACTGACACGGGAACTGACACGGGAACTGACACTGGCACTGACACGGGAACTGACACGGGAACTGACACGGGAACTGACACGGGAACTGACACTGGCACTGTTAACGTTAACGATTCCCTCTCACTAATTAGTGATAATGTCTTTAATATCAAAGACAACGACGGCAAAGTGACACTAGAAGTAAAATTGACAGGATTCAATTTTAATGGTTTCTATGAAATAGGAGTATTTACTGTTGATGATGCGTCTGGTAAAATAGATGGAATTGTTCCAGGTGAACCTGGTTATGCAGAAAAAGCATTAGCAAAAGGTCAGATAATTTTCTCTACTATTACTAATCTTCCTGCTGGATTTGATCTCACTAGCCTCGGTAGGTTATTAGAGTTTAACTCCAATGACAATTTGAGATTCTATTTAGTAAAAGATGGTTCAACCGATTCTGTACTGAATAAGAACACACCCATTGGCAATGTTCTCTTTGCTAACCCTTCTACTGTAAAAATTACAGACTTGGGGTCTAATGGTTTCTCTCTAAATTGGGAAGATGGTTCTGGTAATCCAACTGGGTTCGATGATTTGCAAGTCCAGATTCAAGCAAATGATAAATCTATACCTTTGGGTACAGCTTTGCAAAGTAAACCACAAGGGGAATCCCTCGATTTACGGGGTATTACTGGTGCAGTAACCGCTAATTTTACGGTTAACAGAGAAGCAAGTTACAACAATTTCATTGGTTTTTATCGCGTAGTTGATGAAAACGGCGGTATTGATACCAATGGTGATGGTACGGCTGATATCCTTCCAGGACAAAGTGGTTATGTTCAAGCAGCTATTAATGGTCGTGTTTCTGACATTAATTTAGCTGTGAACAACGGTGGAACCGCCAATTTCAATAATACTCTTCAAGGTGGCTTTATCTATGTACCATTTCTTGTGGCGAATGGTACACCTGATGCCCTAGTTGATAGTAATCCTAATAATAATCCAGATATTTACTTTACTTTCTTGGGTGCGAACTCAGATGGTGTAGATCATGTGCGGATGTTAGGTGATAATACCTTTGGTTTTGAAGATTTACGCGGTGGTGGTGACAAAGATTTTAATGATGTAATTATTAAAGTCAATTTGGCTGTAGCGTAAACGATATTCATCAGCATCAGATCCCCGATTTCTTAGAGAAGTCGGGGATATTGTTGTTCATTTTAGGGTTTAAGGGGTAAATAATAATTGTGTGACTGCTGTTAAAGTTTTGAGTCCTTTTAATGAACCTGTAATTAATCGAGTCGCTGCTAGGGGTTGACGGATGAATTCCCAAGCTAAGGGTAAAGGTTGTAATGAACCGTCTGCACCAATGGCTGATGTGATATTGGGGATGTCATGGTGAACATCATCGCTAACTACTCGCAGGATGGCTACTTGTACCTGTGGAGAAACTGCGTCAGATGATTGATGAAAAAATTCTAGAAAAGGGTATCCTTCCATATCTACAACGTCAGTGCCGGATTGTTCTTGTAACTGGTGTTTTTCTGTGGCTTTACTTAGGATGCGATCGCTCGTTAACCCTTTGACTAAAGATACATGATCTCCAAGTTTATTATGTATATCTACGGTAAAGGAATTATCACCCTCTTGCAGATTTCCTTGATAAAGACAATTTTGATATAAAACAATATCTCCAACTTGATATTTTTGGCTCAAGCTACCGCATAAACCCATCATCAGCATCCGATTTGCTTGATTATGGGTGAATTGTTGTAAATATTTCCGCACTGGTTCAATTCCCATTGGTATCGCTAATACCTTGGCTGGGGAACTGGGGACGCGACTTAATCCGCGACAGACGGCTTGATATTCTGCTCCCTGGGGGACTAAGATCGTAACCATTGTTATCCTAGAAGTTCTATACTAACCTGTCAGTTGTCAGTGATCAAAAGACCGACAACTAATGACTAATGACCAATGACTAAGATAATAATTTTATCAGATGGTACAGACCAATAACTCACAATCTAAACGCGAAAGCTTCAATATTTCCAAATTGGCGATTAAGTTTTCTAGGTTGACGGTGTGTTTTTGGATAGGTATAGCGGTAGCTGGTTGGCTTGCATTCAGTTCCCTCAAATATGCCTTATTTCCAGACATCACCTTTCCGGTAGTGGTGGTAAATGCCCAAGCACCTTTAACCTCTGCCCTAGATACGGAAGAAAAACTAACTAAACCACTGGAGGAAAGTCTCAAATCACTGGAAGGACTTGAGGATATTCGTTCATCAACTTATCCTGGTCAAACCGCTGTAATTTCCTCTTTTGTGGTGGGGACAAATTTAGAGACTGCGACTAACAAAATTTCTCAAATTGTCAATCAATTAAATCTACCCAAGAATGCCACTAAGAAAATCATCCCTTTGAATCTGAACGAATCAGCGGCTGTTAGCTATGCCATTGAAAGTGCTACTGGGAAGATTGATAATTTACAGCAACTAGCAAAAGAGAAAATTGTCCCAGCGATCGCTAAATTACCAGGAGTCCTCAAAGTCTCTCTTTTAGGAGATGGCAACAGCAGGAGTCAGGAGCGTAGGGGCGGAGTTTCCCCGCATAGCACTCAGCAGGAAGAAGAAAGAAGGAGGAATGTTTTATTACCCTCAGCGGGCACTTTAGTAAGATTCAATGGTAAACAGGCTTTAGCCTTTCAAGTAATTAAAAAAGGTAATGCCAACACCCTAGAAGTAGTCAGTCGGGTAGAAAAAGAAGTACAACAGCTAAGGTTGAGCTTAAAAGATGTCACCCTCACCTTAGCTGCTACCCAAGCTGAATATATTCACAACGCCACCCATTCCACCATAGATGCACTGATCGAAGCGATAATTTTATCAATTGTCGTCATCTTTCCCTTTTTATGGAATTGGCAAGCTACCCTAATTTCTGCCTTAGCAATTCCCATATCTTTGTTAGGGACATTTATCGTCATGGCGATATATGGCTTTAACCTAGAAACCATCACCCTGTTAGCCTTAGCTTTAGTTATTGGCTCGATAGTAGATGATGCGATCGTTGATGTCGAAAACATCATGCGGCATATAGAAAAAGGAAAAACCCCCCGCGAAGCTGCTTTTATAGCCACTAATGAAATTGGTTTAACTGTCACTGCAGCCACTTTTACAGCGGTAGCGGTATTCTTGCCTATTGGTTTAATGGGCGGAGTCATTGGTCAATTTTTCAAACCCTTTGGGATTACAGTTTCCGCTGCTATGCTGACATCTTTATTAGTAGCCCGAACCTTATCACCCGTCTTAGCTATTTACTGGCTCAAAGCCAAACCATCTAATTCTCCTCCAAAGCAAAGTAAAATTTGGTTAGAATTTGATCAAGCTTACCGTAACTTGTTAGCCTGGTCATTGCAGCACCGCTTGATAGTTGTCGGCTTGGCAGTTGGTAGTTTAATAGCTGGTTTAGCCCTGATTCCCCTAATTCCCAAAGGGTTTATTCCCAAACTTGATCGAGGAGAATTTAATATTGTCTATACTGCTCCCTTACCTAATTTTCCTCGGAATCTTGGACAAGCGGGGCCAGCAGGACTACAAAAACCAGGAGGACAACCAGGACAAGCGGGACAAAAAGATAAATTAGCAAATTCGTCTTTGTCTGCTGCGGCTTTAGCTGCTTCATCATCTTCTATTCCTATTCCTAATCCTTTAAACTATTCTTTGGATGTTGCTAAGAAACTGGAAGAAGTAGTGAGGAAGTCCCCCGCAGTGGCAACGGTGTTTACTACTGTCGGTTCTCGTGAAGGTGAGCCAAATAAAGGAACGCTATACGTTAAGCTCAAAGCAGAGCGAGAATTGAAAACTGCGGAAGTACAAGAGCAACTCCGCGCTGCTTTGCCAAAATTAGCGGGTGTAATCACAAGTGTAGAAGATATTCAATTTGTAGACACCGGTGGACAAAAACCTTTGCAAATAGCTTTACAAGGTAATAATCTCAGAGCTTTGACGACAGCAGCTAAAGCAGTAAAAGCCCGAATTGAGAAAATATCAGGGTTTGTGGATGTGACTATTACAGGTGCATCTGTGCAACAAGATACTATTTTCCACATTGAACGTTTAAATAATCAGCGCGTAGCTTATATCGGCGCTAACCTGGGTCAAAATTTAACTTTGGGTGATGCAACTGATCAGGTAGTAGCGGAAGCCAAAGCGGTAATTCCTGCGGGTGTTTCTTTAAACTTGGGAGGAGATTCTGCCCGTCAAAATGAGGTTTTTGGCAGTTTCGGCACAACTTTGGGATTATCAGCACTTTGTATTATTGTGGTGTTGATTTGGTTGTTTAAAAGTTGGGTAGATCCCATAGTTATTGGTCTTTCTTTACCTTTAGCAATTGTGGGAGCTTTGTTGGCGCTGCTATTTACAAAAAGTGATTTTGGGATGATATCTCTAATTGGTTTTGTATTTTTGCTGGGGATTACTAACAAAAATGCCATCTTAATCGTAGATTACATTAACCAATTAAGGGATTCTGGACTAGAAAGAACTGAGGCAATTCTCCAAGCTGGACCTGTCCGTTTGCGTCCCATTATGATGACAACTGCGGCGACAATTTTGGGAATGGTTCCTATTGCTTTGGGTTTAGGTGCGGGTTCAGAATTGCGATCGCCTATGGCTGTATCTATAGCCGGTGGTTTGGTCAGTTCGACTATTCTCAGCTTGTTTGTTGTCCCCGTATTTTACGCCATTTTAGATGATTGGTTTCCTAGAAAGAAGATAACAAAATAGCAACTTGTAGGGTGCGTCAAAAGTTAATTTAACAATTAGATGATGAATTAACAAATTTGACGCACCGTTTCAGTAAAAAACGATAGGTTTGGATTAGTAAACAATATCAAAATATTGCGTTAGAGCCAATAATAATTAACGTGAATTCGATAGCGTAGCGTGACGACGTAGGAGTCATTGAACCTCACCCCAACCCCTCTCCGACGCGGAGAGGGGCATATTAGTTTGTTTTTAGCAGCATAAAATCAGAGTTTTAAGCCTCTCCAGTATTAAATGTTATTCCTTTTCCCTCTCCTCTTAGGCTACGGTGTACACACAAGTGGTATCTGCAAGGGTTTCAGGCGTTATAGACCCCTGAAATTGTCATTACGAGCGCAAGTAATCACATAATCCCGTGGTTTTTGTGATCGCTTCGTTATTCCTCCTCTGTGGGAGACGCTATGGGAAGGCAATGAAAGACTTACAGAGCGATTCCTAGGTCGCGCTATCTCTTCAAGACGCGAACGCTATCGCACAGCGTAAAATTAGATAACGAAACCAAGTCATAGGGGGAATTTTAAGACTTGTGTGTACACCGTAGCTCCTCTTAGGAGAGGGTTAGGGAGAGGTCAAATTATTTTCGTCGAACTCACGTTAATTAATATTTATTTTTTATTATTATAGGATCAATCATTCTGTGGAGTTATCTGAGGGGAAAAGCCTCTCCATGAAGAGGCTTGAGGTATAAATTCCAGAAATTTTAAACAAACATATTTGGAGTAATTACAGCTAAAACTCCACCTATTGTTGATGCAACTAAAGAGACGACAGCGGCGTTAAATAGCCACCAGGCAGCGTCCGCAAGGGCTTTTTTACTATCAATTGCTTGTTGCTTGGCTTGCTCTCTAATGACTTGCAGTCTTCTTTGGGTTTCTTGCTGAATGCGTTCTGCTTGGTGTAATACCCGATCTCGCGCTGATTCTACGCGATTGATAATCTGATTGGCTTGTGCTGGGGAGATGTCGGGACGAGAACTGAGGAGAGCAACTAGAGTATCACGGTCGAATTGAGAAAGACGATCTCGTAATGCTTCAAATCCGGCTTGGGGGTCGTCAAATATTTTGGCAAAATCATGTTGAATACCTTCATAATTGAGTTCGGGACGGTTTAAGGAGTTGAGATAGTCGCGCACTTTACCAAAAATATTCTCAACGAGCGATCGCAGTTTTTGCTGAATTTGCTCGAATTGTTGAACTATGGAGTCACGCACAGATTCAATTTGGTCAACAATTTTGTTGGCTTCGGCTTCGGAAATATCCTCCCGTTGGGAAAGTAAAGCGACTAATGTAGAACGGTCGAACTTGGAAATGCGATCGCTTAAAGTCCCCAAACCTGCGCGGGGTGAAGATAATAACAATTGCAAATCGCGTTTGATCCCTTCTGGATTCAATTCTTCTTTGTTGGTATTACGCAGGTAATTTTCTAGATTTGCTTCAAAATCTGCCACTTGTTTGGTCGTGCGTTGCGCTAACCGTTGCGGTGCTTTAATAATATTAGCGATCGCTTCTTGCACAGAATCAATGATTTGATTAACTTGTTTTTCACTCAGATCTTCGCGTCCAGCCAGCAATTTAACTAATGTTTCCCGGTCAAATTGGGAAAGACGATTACGTAATGCTAAAGCCCCTTCTTTGGGGTCATTAAATAACTGTTGTAAATCTCGTTGAATCCCTTCAGGATTGAGTTCTTCCAAGTTAGTATTCCTCAGATATTCAGCTATAGCTGTTGTTGTTTGTTCATATTGTTCTTGCGCTTTTTCGGTCACTTTCTGCGGTACTTGCAGAATGTTATCTTTTACCCTTTCCAAAGCGTATAAAGTTTGGTTAATTTCTTCTTCACTTAAATCTTGACGCTGACTTAATAATTGCATCAACGTATCTTGATCAAATTGCGATAAGCGAGAACGCAAAATATTTATTCCAGCTTGTGGGTCTTCTAACAGCACTTGAAAATCTCGTTTAATCGCATCAGGATTCAGTTCTTGCTTATTAGTATTTCGCAGATAATCTTCTACCCTTTGACGCAACTCATCAGCTTTATTTCTGGCTTGTGCTTTTGATTCTCTAGCCTGATCAATTATATAATCACGGGTGCTTTCCAGTTGACCAATAATATTACTAGCTTCCTCTTCGCTCAGATCGTGACGTTGTTGAAGTAAGGGAAAAAATGTATCCCGATTAAATCTATTCAACCGTTCTTGTAACTCTTCAAAACTAGCTTCTGAGTCTTCCAGCATCACAGAAAAATTACGCTCAATCCCTTCAGGATTTAGTTCTTCTTTATGAGCATTTTGCAAATAGTCTTCTATTTGACTGCGAAGTTGTTGTGTTTTTTCCTGTTGGTCAGCTTGTTGAACAATTGGTAATACTTCTTGACGAATGCTTTCTAATTGTTCCGCAATTTCTCGCCGCTTGTTTTCATCAATATCATCACGTTGATTCAGCAAATTAGTAAAGTAACCTTGATTGATTGCTTCTAAATTACGGCGGACATCACTGGGGTTGGCATGAGAATCATAAATAACTTCTCTAAATTCATCTTGAATTGTTAAGCGATTAAAATGCCAAGGAAAAGAGTTAAGGATATATTCTTCTACATCAGCCTTGATAGTATTCTCAGGTTGGTTGGAGAATTTTTCAGCTAATTTAGTAGCTTGTTCAGTTGTTTTGTTAGCAACCTGTTTGAGTTGCTCAATAATTTTATTGACATCAACATCTTGAACTTTATTACCAATTTTTTTCAATTCAGTGGTGATTTCTTGAACATTCAGATCAGAAATATTAGCTCTCTCCAATACTGCTGTTCCTGCTGCACCCAAACCATATTGAAAAGCTTGTTTTAGAGATCCATTGCTTTGCTTACCATTACCATCAACCGTGATCAATTCTTGCAGTCTTGCACCTAATTTTTCTGATTTTAATTCTTCTGGACTCGCAGACTTGAGTAAATCAATGACTTTTCCCGTTGTATTTTGGCGATTTAGAACTTGCTTCCAAGCAGCTTCTAGTTGGTCAGCAATTTTATTGATATCTCTCTGAGAAAAATCTGTCCGACTGCTGATTAAATCAACAAAAGTCTGACGATTGATATTTTCTAAAAATTTACTATCACCGATATCTCGCAAATCTACATCTTTTAACAATTGGTCAAATTGATTTCTAATCTCTTTGATATCTAGCTGTGGTAACTTTAAAGAACTCAAAGAAGTTTGCAAAGTATTTTTAATACTTTCAGCATCAAAACCGGAAGTTAATTCTCGACGGACTGCGGCACTAATTTCTTCTGCCGTAGAAATCATTTGTTTTTGAGCGATATTTCCACCAATAGCGGAAGTAGCTGTACCCAGCAAACCTTGAATACCAGAACTTACAGTGCTAACAAAAGAACCAATTAAAGAACCGACAGCATTAGAACCTAGCCACATGATTACTGTGAAGTAAGCAGACCAAATAACTACAGCGATAATTGCACCCAAAAAGGCATTTTCAATTAAGCTGAGTTTAACTGCTAAAAAACAAGCCAGGAATAAGGCAATACTGGAAGAGAAAATTGCCCAAGTCCCAATCTTGGCTTCTACTTTGCGAATACTTTCTCCTAATGTTTGTGTATCATCCACATCAGAATATGCACCAGTTCCTAAAGCCGAAATTCCCGCAGCTACGGAAAGATTTGTGAATAATAATTGAAAGGCAAATGCCATGACTAAACCACATAGCAATGCCACTAAAAATTTAGGACTAGAAAAAATTAATGGCGCTGCTACTGGTGTAACAATTTTAGGTGTTGTCTTTATTGGTACTAATCCTAAATGTAAATAGTTCCACGAAAAATTCATTACCAAATTTGAAAAAATCATGATTTTCTCCTTCAATTAAGTAAAAAAATAGCTAAATCGGTTGATAATAAAAACCTCTTGCGGAAATGATTATGCTTATTGCCATTATCAAATAACTATTTACTACTCGGACAAAAAACGAAATCGAGTAATAGATGTTTAGATATTTCTAGGGACAGATGAAATGAGTAAATGATTAATATCTGCTGCGCTTTTTAGGTAAATGAAAATCTACCCATCTGATTGTAGTAATATTAGCTTTATGTTTGCGCTCAATTCTTCTGCCATTCGACATACAACAGGATGAATTGTCGAGACGTTCGATGAAATATCTCCACAGAATTTATTTAGCACTGATGATAAATCTGCGTTAAGGATGATTAAAACTCTCTCATCAGTACGATGGAATACTTGAAAAACTTCATCACTGTAAAAGCATGATTTCGGGAAAACAAGGTTTTCATCAAGGGGGCTAAAAATGACAACCGAAAAGCGCAAAATTCGTTACGCTGTTGTGGGTTTGGGTTGGTTTGCTCAACAAGCTGCTTTACCTGCATTTACTCAAGCTGATAATTCGGAATTAGTGGCGTTGGTTTCCGATGATCCGATTAAGCGTGAAGAAATCAGTAAACGGTATGGCATTGAGCATACTTATGCTTATGAAGATTATTAAGAATGTCTGACCAGCAGGTTGATAGATGCGGTTTATATTGCATTACCCAATCATCTACATTCTGTGTATACTGTGCGCTGTATTAGAAAACTTAAAACAAATTGGAAAAAAATACACAATTTAGCCTATCTATGTTTATTTATACTTCCCTGGCATATTTTAGATAAAATGTTCGGACGCTGGAGTTATGTCACTCCCTTTGCGGTTATTTTATCTATTAGTTTATCTTTGCTTTTTGTGACTAGAAAAATAATTGAAGTCAAGGAGCAGTAACTAGTACAGCACGGCGTAAATAAATCAACCATTCTTAATCGCCAAAAAGCTTGCCCAATATTGCTTTTGACTTTTGACTACGCCTTGCGGTACTAGTTACATCCCTTTTCTTGACACCTTATTCATCTTCAATTAATTTTAATCAGGTACTTAATAAGCAAAACAAAGCCCCCTCTAAACTAATAGAGGAGGCAATGTTGTTAATTATTAAACCTGGCATCGAGCTATTTTCACGTGGGGCTACCCCCAAACTATCGTCGCCGCAGCAGCGTTTCACCTCTGAGTTCGGGAAGGGATCAGTGTGGTTCCACCGCGCCATAGACACCAGGAAAGACTGTAGTTGCTAATTCGTAATTCGTAATTCGTAATTCGTAATTTGGAATTCGTAGTTTGGAATTCGTAATTCGTAATTTGGAATTCGTAATTACAGCAACCCTGAAGACTGCATTTAAGAAAGAGAAATCACAATAACAAATTGAATAGAGGTCAAGCCCTCGGTCTATTAGTACCCCTCAGCTTCATACATTACTGCACTTCCACTTAGAGCCTATTAACGGGTGTTCTGCCCGTGACCTTACCTACAAAACGTAGTGAGAGTACTCATCTTGAGGTGGGCTTCCCACTTAGATGCTTTCAGCGGTTATCCTCTCCGCACTTGGCTACCCAGCGTTTACTGTTGGTACAATAACTGGTACACCAGCGGTGCGTTCCTCCCGGTCCTCTCGTACTAAGGAGGACTCCTCTCAATACTCTTGCGCCTGCACCGGATATGGACCGAACTGTCTCACGACGTTCTGAACCCAGCTCACGTACCGCTTTAATGGGCGAACAGCCCAACCCTTGGGACGTACTTCCGCCCCAGGTTGCGATGAGCCGACATCGAGGTGCCAAACCTCCCCGTCGATGTGGACTCTTGGGGGAGATCAGCCTGTTATCCCTAGAGTAACTTTTATCCGTTGAGCGACGGCCATTCCACTCTGCGCCGTCGGATCACTAAGGCCTACTTTCGTACCTGCTCGACTTGTCGGTCTTGCAGTCAAGCTCCCTTCTGCCTTTACACTCTTCGCACGGTTTCCAAGCGTGCTGAGGGAACCTTTGCGCGCCTCCGTTACCTTTTAGGAGGCGACCGCCCCAGTCAAACTGCCCACCTGAAACTGTTCCCTCTCCGGCTGACGGAGATGGGTTAGAATTCTAGCTTCGCCAGAGTGGTATCTCACCGTTAGCTCCTTATTCCCCAAAAGGAATAACTCACCGCTTCCCACCTATCCTGCGCAAGCGAAGCCCGAACACAATTCCAGACTACAGTAAAGCTTCATAGGGTCTTTCTGTCCAGGTGCAGGCAGTCCGTATCTTCACAGACATTCCTATTTCGCCGAGTCTCTCTCTGAGACACCATCCAAATCGTTACGCCTTTCGTGCGGGTCGGAACTTACCCGACAAGGAATTTCGCTACCTTAGGACCGTTATAGTTACGGCCGCCGTTCACCGGGGCTTCGGTCGCCAGCTTCACTTTCGCTGACCAGCTTCCTTAACCTTCCGGCACTGGGCAGGCGTCAGCCCCCATACGTCCTCTTTCGAGTTGGCGGAGACCTGTGTTTTTGGTAAACAGTCGCTTGGATCTCTTCACTGCGACCCACTTATACAGTGGGCACCCCTTCTTCCGAAGTTACGGGGCCATTTTGCCGAGTTCCTTAGAGAGAGTTATCTCGCGCCCCTTGGTATTCTCAACCTCCCTACCTGTGTCGGTTTCGGGTACGGGTGTTCTATCTTCATCACATATATAGCTTTTCTTGGCACTATCCTTCACCACTCGGAGTTCGTAAACTCCTCCCAAACCAATCAGGGTATGGCTATCTTTCATGCGTCCCTATCTATGCTCCCACAGAACAGTAAGTGACTATTGACACTTTGTCCATCGACTACGCCTTTCGGCCTCGCCTTAGGTCCCGACTAACCCAGAGTGGACGAACCTGGCTCTGGAACCCTTAGGGTTTCGGGGTGTATGATTCTCACATACATTTGCGCTACTCAAGCCGACATTCTCACTTCCGTTTCGTCCACAGCTGCTCGCCGCTACTGCTTCTACCTACGACGGAACGCTCCCCTACCGATTATTTTTAGTAATCCCACAGCTTCGGTACATCACTTAGCCCCGTTCATTTTCGGCGCAAGATCGCTTGACTAGTGAGCTATTACGCACTCTTTCAAGGGTGGCTGCTTCTAGGCAAACCTCCTAGTTGTCTAGGCAATCTCACCTCCTTTATCACTTAGTGATGATTTGGGGACCTTAGCTGGTGGTCTGGGCTGTTTCCCTCTTGACAATGAAGCTTATCCCCCACTGTCTCACTGGCTGTGTGTTCTCTGGGTATTCTGAGTTTGTCTCGATTTGGTACCGGTCTCCCAGCCCGCACCGAAACAGTGCTTTACCCCCCAGATTTAATCACAACCGCTGCGCCTCAACACATTTCGGGGAGAACCAGCTAGCTCCTGGTTCGATTGGTATTTCACCCCTAACCACACCTCATCCGCCGATTTTTCAACATCGGTCGGTTCGGACCTCCACTTGGTGTTACCCAAGCTTCATCCTGGACATGGTTAGATCACCAGGGTTCGGGTCTATAAACACTGATTTTCGCCCTCTTCAGACTCGGTTTCCCTTTGGCTCCAGCATTTTCGCTTTAACCTACCAGTGCCTATAAGTCGCCGGCTCATTCTTCAACAGGCACGCGGTCATCCGTTAAATCGGACTCCCACTGCTTGTAAGCTTATGGTTTCATGTTCTATTTCACTCCCCTTCCGGGGTTCTTTTCACCTTTCCCTCGCGGTACTTGTTCACTATCGGTCACACAGTAGTATTTAGCCTTACGAGGTGGTCCTCGCTGATTCACATGGAATTCCTCGTGCTCCATGCTACTCGGGATTCAGCTACTATCCTTTGGTTTTTGACTACAAGACTTTCACTTCCTCTGGTACAGTATTTAGCTGTTTCGTCTAACCTCAGTGATTCGATATTGCTGTCCCACGACCCCAAAGGATAAATCCCTTGGTTTAGGCTCTTCCCCTTTCGCTCACCACTACTTAGGGAATCTCTAGTTTGATTTCTCTTCCTCCAGCTACTAAGATGTTTCAGTTCGCTGGGTTGGCTCTTTCCTGTCTATATATTCAACAGGTAGTACATAGGGTTGCCCCATTCGGATATTTCCGGCTCATAGTTTGCTTCCAACTCCCCGGAACATTTCGTCGGTAACCACGTCCTTCTTCGCCTCTGTGTGCCTAGGTATCCACCATTAGCCCTTATTAGCTTGACCACAATTTTTTCTTGTTTGCTTTCACATCCATTCAATGTCTGTGTCTGCCTGCTATTTCTCTTTCTCTTATGCAGTTTTCAAGGTTCTGGCTGGAATTTCACCCAGCAGTCTAACTGTTATGGTTAGGTGCTGACTTTGATTCAGTGATGATCCAAAATTCAATTTTTGAACTAAGCCGAATAATACTTTGAAAGATATCTACCAATCTCGACCGACCTAGGTTAGACCAATTTAGTTTCTATTAGCAATTGACATTGCTCTCGACAATCTAAATGGATTAGGTCTCCCTAAAAGGAGGTGATCCAGCCACACCTTCCGGTACGGCTACCTTGTTACGACTTCACCCCAGTCATCAGTCCTACCTTAGGCATCCCCCTCCAAAAGGTTGGGGTAACGACTTCGGGCGTGACCAACTTCCATGGTGTGACGGGCGGTGTGTACAAGGCCCGGGAACGAATTCACTGCAGTATGCTGACCTGCAATTACTAGCGATTCCTCCTTCACGAAGGCGAGTTGCAGCCTTCGATCTGAACTGAGCTACGGTTTCTGAGATTCGCATCACATCGCTGTGTAGCTGCCCTTTGTCCGTAGCATTGTAGTACGTGTGTAGCCCAAGACGTAAGGGGCATGCTGACTTGACGTCATCCCCACCTTCCTCCGGTTTGTCACCGGCAGTCTCTCTAGAGTGCCCAACTTAATGCTGGCAACTAAAAACGAGGGTTGCGCTCGTTGCGGGACTTAACCCAACATCTCACGACACGAGCTGACGACAGCCATGCACCACCTGTGTTCACGCTCCCTAAGGCACTCCTATATTTCTACAGGATTCGTGACATGTCAAGCCTTGGTAAGGTTCTTCGCGTTGCATCGAATTAAACCACATACTCCACCGCTTGTGCGGGCCCCCGTCAATTCCTTTGAGTTTCACAGTTGCCTGCGTACTCCCCAGGCGGGATACTTAACGCGTTAGCTACGGCACAGCTCGGGTCGATACGAGCTACGCCTAGTATCCATCGTTTACGGCTAGGACTACTGGGGTATCTAATCCCATTCGCTCCCCTAGCTTTCGTCCCTCAGTGTCAGTTTTGGCCTAGCAGAGCGCCTTCGCCACCGGTGTTCTTCCTGATATCTACGCATTTCACCGCTACACCAGGAATTCCCTCTGCCCCGACCATACTCTAGCTTTGTAGTTTCCACTGCTCTTATCACGTTGAGCGTGACTCTTTAACAGCAGACTTACTATGCCACCTGCGGACCCTTTACGCCCAATCATTCCGGATAACGCTTGCATCCTCCGTATTACCGCGGCTGCTGGCACGGAGTTAGCCGATGCTTATTCCTCAGGTACCGTCATTCTGTTCTTCCCTGAGAAAAGAGGTTTACAACCCAAGAGCCTTCCTCCCTCACGCGGTATTGCTCCGTCAGGCTTTCGCCCATTGCGGAAAATTCCCCACTGCTGCCTCCCGTAGGAGTCTGGGCCGTGTCTCAGTCCCAGTGTGGCTGATCATCCTCTCAGACCAGCTACTGATCGTCGCCTTGGTAGGCTCTTACCCCACCAACTAGCTAATCAGACGCAAGCTCTTCTTCAGGCAGCAAGCCTTTCACCTCTCGGCACATCCGGTATTAGCCACCGTTTCCAGTGGTTGTCCCCGACCTGAAGGTAGATTCTTACGCGTTACTCACCCGTCCGCCACTATCTCCGAAAAGACCGTTCGACTTGCATGTGTTAAGCATACCGCCAGCGTTCATCCTGAGCCAGGATCAAACTCTCCATTTTGTTTCTTTCGAGTTTGTTGGCTCCGAAATTAGTTAAAATCTCGAATCCTCTTTCAATTGTCTTTACGACGAGGATTGGTTTAATCTATTCTTTCAAAGTATTATTTTTTCTCGGTTCAGTTGCCGGAAGTTGTTTCTCTTTTCGGCACTCATCTAATATAACAATCCTTTCTCTTTCTGTCAAGGGGTTTGATAAATATTTTTTTTGAGGGAGTGAAAATAACTGAAAGCGTTATGAAATGAAGGATTCAGGGTATTTTTTGAGTTATTGGATCAATGATATGGATGTGGCAAAAACTAAGAGTGATATTTTCTGCTTGATGCAGGTTAGGGAAAGAAGTAATCGGTAATAAGGGGTTTAAATCCTGTGTTTATGTGTTTGTTGACACTCTAATGGCTAAATCCACTGAGATTCTTGGTTCAACAGTAAACCAAAAAGTTTTTCCCAAAGAGTGATTTTTACGGAGTGCTGACGCTATTGCTACAGACGCAGCAGGCATCACTAACAAAATACGACAGATACTCATGTACTATAGAATACCAAATATATAAGAAATAGTTATCATAATTTGCACTGGATCAAAATATGAAATGATGAAAGTAGTGTGTAGCATATTGGCTGAAAAAATTGACTGTTTCATCTCTAACAAAAGCCACGCGGGGCGAGTCTACAGAAGAACTCGTTTTAACCGACTCAGAAACTCTTGATGAGGTTATTCAGTGTTTAGTAGAAAATTTTTCCATTGAAACTCAAGGAGCCTGTAACCAACAAACTTTATTCGAGATTCTGGTTAAAGCAGCCAGCAGTGGAGATAGTATTGAAAACACTGCTAAATTGTTAAAAAATATTCCGACAGCTAATGATATTAGATATCATCTCAATAAAATTAACAATTTTGAGGAATTAGAAGCGCAAATCAATCAAGCATTAAAAAGTCGAATTCCTTTAGGATTAAAAAAACGGTGTTTAAAAATAGCGATTGATTTAAATTTAATTTGTTATTATGGTCAACCAACATCGTCAGAATTACCCTACATATATCGAAGTGAAGCTAAATCTGGTACTAATTCATTTTATGCCTATGCCACTTTATATGTTATTAGTAATAATAAGCGTGTAACTCTAGCAATAAGAGGTGTTCGCCAATTAGATACTAGTGTGGCTTTAATTACTTATTTATTAGCCGAACTTGAATCCCTAAAAATAAATGTAAAAAAACTCTATTTGGATAGGGGATTTTTTAATACTCCTGTAATTATATGGTTACAGGCATTAGATATTCCCTTTCTTATGCCTGCTATCAAGACTGGAAAAAAAGGAGGAATCAAACAATTCCTCAAGGGTAAAAAAAGTTATAAAACTACCTATACCATTACAAGAGATAAAGATGATTTCGTCACATTTGATTTATGGGTTGTCTGTAAATATAGAAAGGGAAAGCATAAAAAGCATGGAGTTCAATATTTTGTTTATGTTGCTTATAAGGTAAAAACAAATTTAAATTACATCTATCAAGATTATCGAAAAAGATTTGGCATTGAAACTAGTTATCGTCTGAAAAATATTTGTCGAATTAAGACGAATAACAAAAATCCAGTCTTGAGATTACTATTCATTGGAATATCCTTTCTTCTAATTAACATCTGGGTGAATCTACTATGGCTCAAAATCAGTCGTAAAAGGAAAGGTAGTAGATTAATTTATCGCACACTTTTTACACTCAAACAGATGTTAGCCTTTTTATCTCAAGCCCTACAGAGGAAATATCAAGTCGTTGAAAGCATTTATATTCCATCCGGTTAGCGTCAAGAAATTATTAACCAGCTAATCATAAGTAATTATTATCTATACTATGTCTGCTGATTAGAGTATCGGGAATAAAAAAGTATTTTATACTACACAGTATTTGGCGATCTCCCTTCAGGAAAAAACTTTTTGGTTTACTGCTTATATCTCAGCAATAAAGTGACTGAGCTTTACGCTTACCGGGTATTCTTGTAATCTTGATGGATTTTTGGGTGTTGGTCAATGAGATGTGAGTTCTGTGTTATTGAAAGGCATAAAGGAGTAGGAGGTTGAGAAAGGAAATTCGATTTTTATTTCCGAATATGGCATCTTGCTGATGCCTCGGTACGCTCTGGTGAATGCTACACAGGCTATCAACAATGCCGATTTTTGTGTCCTGATCATGTAATTTATCGTTATTTATTGGGAAGTTTTTGGGGGGAATCCTTTTGCAAGCGCAGTAATGTGTTGTAAAGCTGTCGTTTTAAATTACTGTTGTTTTGGATTTCTAAGGTAATTTTGTTGAATTGCTCGATAGTGAGACCACTATCTTCAACTATCTTTTGAGAATGGTTGCAATAATTTACGGCAATATCTTTGGCTTTGTTTGGTAGTGTAGTGAAACTTTTGGAATCATTACAGATTAATTGGGGAATGTCTTTACTACCGATAAGGTTTTTAATTTCTTTAAAGGCTTGCTGACGGGCTGGTTCCATGCCTAATACGGCTTTTGCGTAATTAGTTACTTCTGTATTGTTAAGGTTTAAAGTTTGAGCAGTTACTTTGGAGTTGAAGCTGAAAGTCCCGGAAATCAGGCTTGCACTGGTAATAGTTGCCAAAATTAAGGGTTGACAGCGGGTTCTCTGCAACCGTTTGGTTAAATAAAGACTATAAGTTTTGAGCATATAACAGGTGACACAGAGGGAAAATAGGGAATACCATAATGGGTTTGAATTATTTTCTGAATTAGAAGTTCCAGTCGAGATTGAAATTGCATATTTTGATGGGGATATTAGGTGCGGCGACATATTTGACAAAGTTCGATGACTTTAGTTTGTAGTGTTGAGGTTTCGGATGCACCTTGCTTGAGGCTGACTTCTAATTCTAATAGCAGTGGTAAGGCAGATATGAGTTGCTGTAGGGGGAGAGATTTGACTTCCTGCTGTAGGAAGTAGATGCGTTTGGGGTTAGAGATTTCAGCGCCTTGAGCGATCGCTTGGGGGTTGCGTTCACCACTGTCCATCATCATTTTGACTAATAACCAGGTGCGAAATTGACCAATGAGTGTGGCAACTATCCGTAAACCTGGTTCGGCGGCATTACTTAGATCACCTAAGATTCCTAAAGCTTTTGGAGTATTTCCTGTTCTGATGGCTGTTGCTAATTGTAAGGTATTTTGAGTAGTGTTTCTGACTAATTCAGATACTGTATTCACGTCTAAGGGTTTGTCGCTGCCTTGGCTGTAGAGGCGTAATTTCTCTAGTTCATTGTGGAGAAGACGGGTATCATTGCCTACGGATTCAGCTAATAGTTCGGCTACGAGGGGACTTATTTTTATGCCGACAGTTTGAGCGGTTTGTTGAACTGATTGGACTAAAAGTTCGGTTTTCCAAGGGGGAATGAGGGAAAATTCGGAAATTGTCGCAAATTGTTTGAGAAGTTTTGTGCTTTTAAGGCGTTCATCTGGTTTGTTGCGACTGGTTAATAGTAAGGTGGAATCTGGAGGGATGACCTTAAGAGTGCGTTGTAATTCTGCGAGGATGTGATCTGGACAATTTTGGGTCATAGTGGTGTTGATGAGCCACACAAAACGCCCACCTGCCCCGAATGGCGGTGTCATTGCTTGATTTAAAGCTTGGACGATAGGATCAGGTTGGTCTGGGGGAAATGAGGTATAGTTAAAACTAGTCCACAGGGGATCAAGAATCCGATCGCGCAAAGTGAGTACGGCTTTTTCCATAGCAAAATCATCTTCGCCCCAGTAAACATATATTGGCATAGCAATTTAAAATTAAAAATTAATTTGGTCAAATTGAGTAAATCTCCCTACAATCTATCAAAAGAGCGCAAGGTGATCAAGATTGGACGACAACTACCAAACTTATTTAAATCGGGTAGCACGTATGACGCTACCAGAAGCTTACAAAACCCAGATTCAGCATATTCAGGAATCTTCTAAATTCCGAGTTCATGCTGGAGTAAGAGAAGCTACACCCTTTCCCGGCTATACGCTGATTACCCCACCAGCACAAGAAGATGCAAACAATGCTGCTTTTTACAGCCAAATACAAGCCTATCAACAGCAATTATTAGAGCTACCCATTGCTAGTGATTTAATTGTTCCTGTTCCTCCTGCTAGTTTTCATGTTACCGTGGCAGATTTAATTTGGGATAGTGCTTTTCATCATGCTTGTACAAAAAATCCCCAATTTGCTGAAGATTTGAATTCTCAATTAGCTGAAAGGTTTCAAGAATATCAAAAATTGATGACAAAGGGATCATCTATATCTTGGCAAATGTTGGGGTTGATTGTCATGCCCAGGGCTGTAGGTGTGTGTTTAGTACCAAAAGATAAACGTTCCTATGAGGAAATTATTCAATTCCGGCGGATAATTTATCAAAACCGCACATTAATGGGTCTGGGTATTGAGCAGCATTATAATTTTACAGCCCATGTGACATTGGGTTACTTTGGCGAAATTCCCCCAGAATTAAACCGGGTAAACCTGAGTACCATGTTTTGTGAGTTTAATCAATCATTGCCATTGGATACCCCGGATTTTCTCATTGATAAGGTAGAATTACGAAAATTTGATAATATGACCCATTATTATCGTCAACCAGACTGGCCGAGTGTAAATTTTTAGGTCAATGGGGATTTAGCATTGCTAAATCCCTACAGGAGTAAAAATTGCAATGTGCTGTAACTATGAATTACAAATGAAAATTAAATCTATAATTCAGAGTTTTGATAGGCAAGATAAACAGCTTCTAAAAATATATCTGAAGCAATATTTCCTGGCAGAATTTCTAAGTTAATAATAGATTGAACTTGTTGGGTAAGTTTTAAAGAAAGTGCTATCTTGGCTTTTGTAGACATTCCATTTCGTCTCAATAAATATTCTCGAATAATGGCAAAATTATCGTGCAATAAAGATGATAAGTTGGCTATTCTTTGTAATTGAATATGAAAAGATTTAGCTGCTTCAGAAATGGTTAGACTTGATGATTTGTCAACCGTTTCTGCTCGAATTACAATTGTCTCAGCAGCTAAATCACCCAGACGCTTTTCTCGATTACTAAAAGTAATTAAAAAAGCACCAATAAATAAGGATTCATCAAGAGGACGGAGTAAGGCTCGTAATGCTGATTGTTGTAAACCCACAGGTCTACCATCATCGCGCATAACACGAATTTTAGCAATTCTTTTACCGGGTGTTTGTCCTTGCCAAAGAGTTTCAAAAAGGACGAAATAACCTGTGTAAATAAAGAAGAAACTTAATAGAGATATAGCTATCAACCACAAGCCGAAATTAGAGCCAAAAATACTAACTCCCAAATCAGTAATTTGCTGAAAAATAAACGACCATATTAACGCCAATATTACTAAAGTAAAAGCTAAAATTAGGTAGTCAATCATTAGCACTAAAGCCCGACTACCAATTCCAGCCAGGGTAAATTCTATTTCCACACTTTCGGGTGTAGTGAATTTAATGCGATTAAAAAGGTGCATTATATTATATTTGAATTGAATTAAATATCGTGGTCACGTAATTGTAAACCCAACCCTTCTCGACGACTTCGCAAGTCGTAGTAAATCACAGCTTTTATTGATTGCCAGAATGGCATCACAAACGTTCCTCCTATAAGCAAGGAAAGGAGATACACCACTGTGTAGATAGTAGAACCCGGCTCTAGTTTGATGAGAAATAAATTAGGCACATAGTTAAATAAAAACATAATTGGCAGCGTTTATATGCTTTGTTGAAGAAGGTAGAACAAAAACGCTTAAAGTCCCTGCGTTCGGCAGAAATTAGGGAACTGGCGAGTTTATATCGTTCTGTAGCAGCGGATTTAGCTAGGGCGCGGACTCAGCAAGTTGGTAAAACTTTAATTCAAAGTTTACAATCATTGACAACTCGCGCCTATACACAAATCTACCAGGGTTCGCGGCGACAGGAATGGCAAGCAGCGAAGGAGTTTTACTTGTGGGGTTTTCCTCTAGTGGTGCAGGGAACTTTTTTATACATTGTCACAGCGATCGCTATGTTTATTTTAGGAGGCTTAATTGCTTGGTGGTATGCTTGGCAAGATCCGAGTTTTATTGACTACGAGCGCTCTGCGGGTTTGTTGTTTGACGACGTGGGTAACTGCACCTAGATAATCAGATTCGATTAATTCTGGTTGAATGGGGGTGAGTTTATCAATGAGTTGATTGAGGTGATGTTGTCCGCGTTCTAAGGGTATCCACGTATGAATTTGGCTGTCAAATATACCTACTCTAACGCGATCGCCTCTGTGCAATCCTGCTAATGCTAGGGACAATGTGGTGTTTAAAATTACTGTCATTGTCTTGATAGGCATTAGCAGCTAAATATGGTGTTGTTGCTAAAATTACTTTGCCTTTACCGGATTTTTTCTGCCAAATTATGGCTGCAAATTCGTCTCCTAATATGACTTGTTCTGCTTTTGAAGTACGATATCGGCGACGGGTATCAATCTTGATGTTTCCGAAGGTTGATTGCTGCTGTGTACTAAATGCTGCTGCTGTTACTGGTTTTTTAATTCCTAAAATTACGAGGTTATTCCCTTTTTTTACCCATTCTTCTTGTTCTGAATATATTTCTATCTCTTGAAGGGCGCTATTAACTTGTAATAAGGTGATAGGGTTTTTTGTAGTTGGTAAATTACTAAATGGTTTTTGCCAACGTTGAATACTTATATTTTTATCTTGCATAAAAGCATACCACGCCCCATAGCCATCAGGGCTGCGATTATAACTAGAACCACTAGTACCGCTTCGCGGAAGTCAAAAGTCAAAAGTCAAAAGTCAAAACGAATATAAGTAGATTGGCGTTGAAAATTGTCGTTATGGCAGGGCAAGAGGCAAGAGGCAAGTTTCTCTGGAATTAGCTTTGGTTTTAGAACCCCTAGCATTACTCACCGCCTTCAGCCATAGATATAAGGATTAAATTCCTGCCATAAGCGCCAACCTACCCATACCAAGAATAAACCCAATCCTGACCAAAATAGGATTGTTAGTAATTCATTTAACCAAGGACTGATTGACCAGCCAGGAGGCAACTCTGGTAATGTAGTTTCAAATCTGGAAAATTGGTATTCTACCCATTCCCCTACCTGTTGTTGGAATAAGGAAAACTCCCACACCCAATTTGTTTGTTCAAAAGCATCTGTAGTCATAAAACAGAATGGCTCAACCTATTATTTATTTACATCATTACTGATTTTGCTAATGTTATAGCGGTATGTACTTGAATGAAGTCCAAAAATTAAGTCAAAAGCCTTACAGCATTCCTTCTGACTGGGCGCAGTCCCTGCACCCCTACCTCCTCCAATAGCATGACTATTTACTTTTATAAGGTTTCCCAGCCATACGGGTGTTTTTCTAATTTTTCTCCTCACGGGATTGATGTCGAAGGTACTTATTGGCCAACTGTTGAGCATTATTATCAAGGACAAAAGTTTGTTGGTAGTCCAGATGCCCCGATTATACCTTTAATCTTTGCTGCTCCTACCCCTGAAGAAGCTGCTGCTTTAGGACGTTGTCCCTCTCGTTGTCTCCGTCCAGATTGGGAATTGGTGAAAACTCAGGTGATGCGAAGGGCAGTATTCAAGAAATTTATCACTCATCCTCATATTAGGGAAATATTATTAATCACAGGTGATGAAATGCTCATAGAAAATTCGCCTACAGACTATTTCTGGGGATGTGGTGCAAATCATACAGGAGAAAATCACCTCGGTAAAATCCTCATGAGTGTACGGGCAGAAATACGGTTACAGTTATTAGAAATATGAAAAATTTTATACTGCTTGTCTATTAAAATACTGTTTAGGGACTTAAAAAACGCTCAACCACTTCAGGCAAAAAATCTCACTTCGACAAGCTTAGTGACCACTCAAACTCTCATTATTCCCCGTCCTGTATGTCTGAAGTGGTTTGTTGATTTGGATAATTTATTTTTGGGTAATTTATTTTTGGGCAATCACTTACTGAGAATATCCTTGAAAAAGGTGATACACTTAGTAAAGGTTGCAATTTTACCAAATGGTAATTTTTATGAAAAGTAAAAACCAACAAAATAATTGGCTGGTATTACTGGTAGGTCGTGGCTATATAACTCTGTCCATTAGTATTCTGTTGTTATGTGAGGTGGGTGGGGTTCTTGACTCTAGCCGTGTTTTGGCAAAAGATGATTCCTCAAAAATTGCTCAATCTCCAGCAGCAACAAAGGAAAATGCAGAACGGCTTTTTGAAGAGGGAAAGACACTTTATCAACAAGGATCAGCAGAGTCTTTGCGACAAGCAATTCAAAAATGGCAGGAGGCTAGATTATTGTATCGGACTTTGGGCGATCGCAGTATGGAAGCTACCACTCTCAATAATATCGGTCGTGTCTACTCTGCTTTAGGAGAAAAGCAAAAGGCACTGGACTTTTACAACCAAGCTTTACCCTTACGTCGCGCTGTGGGCGATCGCGGTGGGGAAGCTACCACTCTCAGTAATATCGGTGCTGTCTACGATACTTTAGGAGAAAAGCAAAAGGCACTGGACTTTTACAACCAAGCCTTACCCATACTTAGGGCTGTAGGCGATCGCCGTGGGGAAGCTACCACTCTCAATAATATCGGTGCTGTCTACGATGATTTAGGAGAAAAGCAAAAGGCACTGAACTTTTACAACCAAGCTTTACCCATACGTCGGGCTGTGGGCGATCGCGGTGGGGAAGCTACCACTCTCAATAATATCGGTCGTGTCTACTCTGCTTTAGGAGAAAAGCAAAAGGCACTGAACTTTTACAACCAAGCTTTACCTATATATCGGGCTGTGGGCGATCGCGGTGGGGAAGCTACCACTCTCAATAATATCGGTCGTGTCTACGATGATTTAGGAGAAAAGCAAAAGGCACTGAACTTTTACAACCAAGCTTTACCTATATATCGGGCTGTGGGCGATCGCGGTGGGGAAGCTACCACTCTCAATAATATCGGTCGTGTCTACGATGATTTAGGAGAAAAGCAAAAGGCGCTGGTCTTTTTCAACCAAGCTTTACCCATACGTCGGGCTGTGGGCGATCGCGGTGGGGAAGCTACCACTCTCAATAATATCGGTGGTGTCTACGATGATTTAGGAGAAAAGCAAAAGGCACTGGACTTTTACAACCAAGCTTTACCATTAATTCGGGCTGTGGGCGATCCCTATGGAGAAGTTACCATTCTTGATAATATTCGTGCATTAGGAGGGTTTTAAGGTATTTTAGGGTGCATGAGGGTGAAATCTGTTTTGTTTCAAAACTTAAAAAATCCTGAGTAATTACTCAATTGCATCAAAATAAAATTACTGCTAAAAGTAGTGTGTAATTCCCAAAAATATAGGTTTTCATCAAACTTATGTTTTTTATTTAGTAAAGTTTAATTGCAAAAATGTCCCATCGAATTTAAAGCTGTTATCCTAATAATTGAAGCAGGTATAGCTTCCCTGGCAGATACGACAGCTAGAGAGAAAGAAGAGAGAAACCACAAGTTAAATAAGAGGTAAAAGCGCTGTTTAATTTACATCTGTCTCGTCAACGAACAACGACACCCGACGCGAGAGCTGATATTTCCTCACATGATTGAAGATCAGAGGGCGCTGTGACTGATTTCCATCACTTGTTTGTCAAGTTGGTGAAAGGTAGTACATCCCTGGCTAGGATCAACAAGAAGAGGAAATCAACAGGCGAGTAGATGTTTGGGTGTTGTTGTTTGTAATTTTGTACTAGAATTAAATAGAAAGAGACATTGAAAATAGCGCCTTATGTCAATTATTGCGCTCAGAGCGTGGTATCTACCCGATTATGAACCGATTACAGAACTGGAAAAACGTCCTCCAGATGTTCGGCTGAGTAAAAAAAGCTTATTAAAATCAGGATTGCGAGCAGACTTTTTAGAGGATAGCGACGCAGTAAAAACATCAACTTGGTTTGGGCGATATTTAGAAGGAGAAAATATTGAGTTTTATATTGAAGGCAGCGGTGGATATTCTGTAGCTAACATTGACTTGATTAGTCATGAGATTTATTTTACTAAACAGGCTGTATTAGCCCAATTAGATCCGACAATATATTTCTGTTATCAAACCGAATATGGGACAGCTAATGATCTCCTCAGAGAAGAATTGCTTACCACTTTGAAAAGTATAAATGAAAAATCGCATTTTCCCCTAACTTTAGTAGAATCACCTCGTCCAAAAAATGCTTGTTTGCGTTTAAATCGCGCCAACATGAGAAAAATCCGTAAGAGTTTATTATTTATTGCTGATACCACTGCCATAACTAGCATTGACAGTCAGGAAACAAATCAACTAATTCCCAGTCCTCATGTCTGTGTAGAAATGGGTTATGCTATCCACAGTAAACGGACTGAACAAATTTTGCTGGTGCAAATGCAACGTCCAGACTTGGTAGGGCAGTTTCCTTTTGATTTACCTACCCAGCAGGTTTTACAATTTCAAAATGGTACGGAACTCAAGCAAATGCTGACAGGAATGATTGAAACCCAATTGGCTAAATTCAAGTTATTTTAGCTAAGTTCTAGATACAGCAGATTGCAGATTAATGAGTACAGAATCTAAATTCCGAAGCAGACAGCAAGCCAGTTTTACTCCTGACTCCTGACTCCTGGATAATTCTTTTCATTATGGTGCGACGTGGTTAACAATAGAGAAGATGTATTTTTAGTGGTGTAAATTTATGCCTAGAACTCCTAACGAATATGCTGTCTTTTTGCTGCTAGACAATGGACATCGGGAAGAAGTGAGTTTTTCCACCTTTCCAGAATTTCAAAAATGGTATAGCGGCGTATTAACTCCAAAGCATGATTCAAATGAGTTTATTAATAACGTACCGATTAAAAATATTCAAGGCGAATATTTAGTGGTGCGTCCGTCTAAGATTGCAGGAATTCGGGTAGAACCTGTATTTAATTCTAGTATTGAAAAATAAACATGAGAAAAAACCTTACTTTGCTGGCCTTAAGTCTGGGAATTGCTTTTATAAATCCACTTTCCTCAGTTATAGCTCAAGCGCCTAATTCACAGCCAGTCACGATACCAGTAACCCCGGAAATACCACCTGTAGTAGTACCAGCACTCCAACCTATTGATTTAGAAACTGTTTGCACCCCCCAGAATTGCTTAGGTTTGGATGAACAACTTTGGGGTAAACAGGGGGATAAACAAGCATTGCTGACCTCCATAGATAACAGCTTGCGCTACTTGGCAACCAATAAAGCTGTTACAGCCTATCAAAATTACCCAATTAAGGAAATTACCCTGAATCGGGTGCAGCGGAGTTTGGTGCGCTTTCGGCAATTGGTTGTGAGTTCTCGGTCGGCGGCTGAACTACAAGCTGCTGTCCGACGGGAGTTTGTCTTTTACCAGTCTGTAGGTAACGATGGCAAGGGAACTGTTAAGTTCACAGCTTATTATGAGCCTGTGTATGTTGCCAGCCGAGTTAGAACTGCTGTATACAAGTATCCTCTTTATCGTCTGCCACCAGATTTCCAGAAATGGCCAAAACCTCATCCTAAACGGGTTGATTTGGAAGGCAAGAACGGGTTGCTGGGGGATAAAAGCAGGTTGCGAGGTTTAGAAATTCTCTGGTTTAGTAATCGTCTAGATCCATACATGGTTCATATCCAAGGTTCTGCCCAAATTAGATTAACTAATGGACGCAGAACATCTGTTGGTTATGCTGGAGGAACTGATTATGCTTGGACTTCTATTGGTAGAGAACTAGCAAAAGATGGGAAACTGCCTCTGAGTGGTTTAACCATGCCTAAGTTAATTACTTATTTTCGCCAAAATCCCCAGGAGTTAAGTAATTATTTACCACGTTGGGAAAGGTTTGTTTTCTTTGCGGAAACTAATGGTGCGCCAGCAACAGGTAGTATTCTTGTGCCTGTCACTGCGGAACGTTCCATTGCTACAGATAAGTCTCTGATGCCACCGGGCGCACTGGCGCTGATTATCAATTCCTTTCCCTATCCCACTAATCGTGGCAAACTGGAATCTCGTCTAGTTCACCGGTTTGTTTTAGATCAGGATACAGGTAGTGCGATTAAAGGACCGGGAAGAGTTGATTATTTTATGGGTTCTGGTCAATTAGCAGGCGATCGCGCTGGTATTACCGGCGGTAACGGGTCACTATTCTATTTATTACTCAAAGAATAGGAGGTAGGAGCGGGGTTTCCTCTCACAAGGGTAGGTTTTTAATATTGTCTGTGAAGGCAAGACTGGGAAGACTTGGAGGGAACGTAGACAAGGAAGATTTTATCCGCACAATAGTCTTTTAACGGTGTGTTATTGTTGCCAAAAAACATAATCCTGTAGGGTTTTCCTCCCTTGTCCACCTTGTCGCCCAAGTCTTGCCCTCACCAGAATGTAAAAACCTACACCTGTCAGGGGGCAGGGGAGGGAAGAACAGAAGTTTTTTCCGATCATTACCCGTCAAAATAAATTTGACGAACTAATAGTTATTTATACTACAAACAGTTCATAGTTTAAAGAAAGATGGAACCCCTCTCCAAACCTCTCCCCGCTGCGGGGGGAGGCTTTAAACTTGTTCTTTGTGTTATAAAAAAGTCCAAGTTTTAACCGTTTTGAGTATAACGGTTTTATATACAACCGAAAATTATCCTTTAACTCATGAAACGTCCTATTTGTCAATAGTATATTTTTTCTACATAATTTCTGAGATAATTCCTGTCTAAAAATTCGTTTCGGAACTTGCTATTAATTAGTAAAGTTTTGTATTACTTTTCAGAATTTATTTCTCAAATAACCATAAATAAGGGCTTTTGAAGATAACCTTGTCAGGCTTGTAAAAAATTGACAATAGAAACCCAATTATGAAATTCTTGATAATTGTACCAAATTGCTGAAAGTATTGCAAGGTCGTTGCTAAATAAAAATTATTCTCAATTAATTCTTAAGAAAATCTAAAGGTGAATTATCATAAGTTATGAATATTAAAAGTATTACCATCTTTACATAATTTTTACTTATACTGTTAAATTTTGTGATAACTTCCTTACCATTAATTAATAACTTAATTTGTGGAGACATAGAATTATGAGTCCAAATGAGTACAGACCACACCTTATCATTTTAGGAGAAGATGATGCTCATCGCCAGATTGTTAACGGATTTTGTCTAGATTTAAACGTGAATCCTGATGTAATTCAACTTTTAGAACCGCGCGTGGATGGGGACACATTATGGATGAATTCAAAGATGTTTATATTCAAAAACTACGGCAAAATTCACAAAAACACATCTTATTAATTATTGATCGTGATGCCTATCAAAATAGATTAAGTTATGTGCGAAGTGATATTCCAGAAGATATAAGAAATAGGGTATTTATTTTAGTATTCAACCCTAAGCCAGAAAGTCTTAAACGCGATATTCAAAAAAGTTTTGAGGCTATCGGAAAAGCACTTGCTAAAGATTGTTCTGAAAACAATCATGTTCTCATAGACAATAAACCTGAGTTAGAACGGATGATTTTATCTGTTAAACCATTTCTGTTTCTAAAGTAGAGTGAAAAATAAAATACTAAAACAAGTTAATCAGGTTGGTTTTACTGTAATTCTTGTAATTATCATTTAGTACCTTCAATAGTTTTGACCATTTCCCTTATAATCAAGTTTACGCAAGTAAGTATCTACTGTTAACTTTTTACTGGAACTTCAATTTTTGGGGAATTTATGCACAAAGCGCCTGCTGAAGTGAGTGATATTAAACTGTTGGTTTTAGATATAGACGGGACAATTGCTGGACACTCCAATACTCTCAGTCATATTGTCAAGGAAGTGATTGCTGCTGTACAAGCAAAAGGAATTAAAGTCGCTATAGCAACAGGAAGAATGTATTGTTCAGCTTTGCGGTTTCATCAGGAAATTAGATCCACACTGCCTTTAGTAGCTTATCAGGGCGCTTGGATTCAAGATCCAAATACTCAGGAAATTCACCGTCATTTATCTGTGTCTAGAGAAATTGCCCTACAACTACTAGAATACTTTGAACAGCCAGATTTGCGATCGCTCCTTTCAGTCCATTTTTACATCAATGATCAACTTTATGTGCGGGAAATTACCCCAGAAACAGCAAGTTATCAACAACGCTGTGGTGTAAATGCTATTCCTGTCGGTGATTTACGTCAATTATTAGATCATGAACCCACTAAAATTTTAGCTTTGTGTGATGACACAAATTTAATTCAACGACTTTTAACTAATTTACGCCGCAGATATAAACCCACAGAATTATATATGACAACCTCTGTAGCCACCTTCCTAGAAGCAGCTAATACTCATGTTAATAAAGGCAATGCTGTCCGTTATCTAGCGGAAGAAATGCTAGGTTTAGAAAGTCATCATGTCATGACTATTGGTGATAATTTCAATGATGTGGAAATGCTCAGTTATGCCGGTATTAGTGTGGCTATGGGTGACGCACCTGCCCAAGTGCAAGCGATCGCTCATTGGGTAGCACCTAGTGTAGAATTAGATGGTGCAGCGATCGCAATGGAAAAATTCTTACTTAATTAAAAATCTACACATAAGAAAAGACACCGACGACTGGCCGTGTTTCGTCTCGGTGTCTTTCCTAATTTTGCTCCTCACACACTTGTGATTCTATTCGGAGATATTTATTTTGTCAAGAGAATTTCTCAAAGATTTTATAAAGTTGGTGTGAATATCAAATGAACTTTGGCAAACCAATTACCCCCTGTGATTGACCCAAATACCGGGATAGGCACAAGGGTAGTACCCCTACATCAAATTCAAATTTTTTATCTTCTGAATTACAGTTCCACAGGTGCAACAATTCCCAACTTGTCCTCTAACACAGACCTTAAAACCAACTGAGTCGCTATCAGCAATCCCAATCTCGCTTGAGCTAATTCTGGGTCATGAATTTTCACTTCCCCCCAAATCCGACAATTACACCAAAACCGCTCAAAAGCTTGACTTAAATTCCCACCTACCTTTGCCCAGTCAATAGAACTACTATCAGCACAAACCAAATCATCTACCACCTTAACTAATTGATAAATTAGAAAACTCTCATCAGAGTGATTAAGAAGAAGTTTCTGCTCACAATTTAGCAAACGTATAGAATTGACAGCCATAAAACCATTAAAATCTGTCCTATCAAGTTCAATCAATCCCTCCTGCTGTCCTAAGCGCAGCAAAGAACAGCAGCGCGAATGAGCATATTGAATTGCAAAAACCTTTAATGAACTTAATGAAGTTGGTAATTGGTCATCTAAAAAATTATTTATCAAATCTCCAGTTTTTTTGGCAACTATTAAATTTTGTAACCAAGCAGCTAAAGTAGAGTCCATGAGTTCTATATGAATCTCACCGGGGGGAACTACTTTCACCCTAAATAAACTATCACTGTTTTGGGATAAATGTCCGGCAATGCCTTTGGCAAGCGTGGCGATAGCTCCAGCACCGTCCATAACTGGTAAATTCTGAGATTTTGATATTCTCATAGCCACACCAGAGATATATAAAATTTTTTGATTATATCCTCCTTGGTAGAGAGGAACTTTTATCCCTTTTATGCCTGTAATTTCCTCCTTATTAGTAAAAATACTGAGGGAAGACACTAAATAGCTGTTTACTAACTGTTTAATTGCTTTGTTTTGCCCAAAAAGTAGTCTATGAGACACGTATCCTTTTGTAAAAAAATTATGGTGTGCATCATTTTATCCTGTTCCATCTACCTTGAGATAGAAGTTTACTGATGTCGGGAAAAATGAGAGTAGGATGAAATTTGATGAATAATGTATAAAAAATGGGTAATCTTTACTACCGTTGTTGTACAGTAGGAAGTATAAGAAAAAATAGAGAGCAATTTAGCTTTCTATCCCATTGGAGGGCTGGCGCTGTTAGGCGTTATGCCTACTCCGTTAACACAAAGACACTCCTTGCACTTTTTTTATCAAGTCTTTGTTTTCAGCCAATAGCTCTTTATTACCTATGCAATCTCCATCTTCCTTTTCCGAAGCTTCGCGTCCTTTCTTAACCTGGCAACGTATTCTTGACTGGGCCCAAGAACACTACCGCTGCCGCACCTTCAGTAAAGACGAGCGCATTCCAGCTAGACCTGGTTTGCTCTATTTAGTCCAAAGAGGTGCTATCCGCATGGTAGGAACTGCCCAAGTCAGTGCTACTGCCAGTCAGTTAACATCTAGACGCATTAACAGAACTCCAGAAGAAGCCTTCTTAGGTTTTGTAGGAGCAGGACAACCATTTGAAATTGTTGCTCAATCTCCATTTACCCTCCAGTCTTACGCCCACGTTGACCAAACAGCAGTGCTGTGGATGTACTGGCATGACCTAGACAACTGGCCTCACTTCCGCCGTGAAGTTATGGATGCTTTTAGATATCAGCACCAGCGCAAGTTGTTATGGTTGAGTGCTTTAGGACAACGTCGCACAATTGACCGCCTCTTAGGATTCCTCACCCTACTGATTGAGGAATATGGAGAGCCTTCAATGAGCGAAACTGATCCTGATGTCATTCGTGGTTATTGCTTACCCTTCCCCCTTACCCATGCCCAAATTGGCAGCGCCATTGGTTCAACCCGTGTTACTGTCACTCGTTTAATGGGTAAATTACGTCAACGTGGCTTAATCCTTACCCAAGGAGATAATCTGATTTGCCTACCCGCTGAATCTATCAACAGAGCCAGCTAGGACGTAGTTCAAATCTCTAATGAGTAGCAGATTTATAGATGTTGACTGAGAGCTTGCCACTCTCGGACACACCAATGGCAGGTATCAGCGGATTCTAACTAGTCCAAGTTTGGTAATTAGTTCTGTGAACCTGCTCCTCATTTTCACCAATCTGTTTGACCACCACAAGCAGATTTTGGGTAATCTGGTATGAAATGTAAGATCTCTGGGACGAAAAGTTCGATAGTGCCTTCATTATGAATGCGGCACTGATAACGCTAGATCGGCAAATTGGGGCCATCCACCTGGTTCCAATTATTGATCTTGGCTGTGTAATATGAATATTTATCTGGGAATATTGCAGATTTTAAAGATGAGTTTTTTTATCCTAAACATCCTTAATTGTCAGAATCAGGATGTCCAGAATTCGAGGATTGACAATATTTTTTATGAATATTTATCTGGGAATATTGCAGATTTTAAAGATGAGTTTTTTTATCCTAAACATCCTTAATTGTCAGAATCAGGATGTCCAGGATTCGAGGATTTACAGGATTTTTTATGAGTATTTATCTGGGAATATTTCAGGTTTTAAAGATGAGTTTTTTTGTTCATCCTAAACATCCTTAAATCCTGTATATCCTGATTCTGACATTAGGAATTTATGCGATGTCATCCAAATCCCACCAGTATAAATAGAGAAAAAAATGAATAACAAAACTAAATTACTAACTTTTACAACTGTCACCCTCACAGTTTTTGCTGTTACTGTCGGAACAGTGATTGCACAGACAAAACTCACCAGTCAAGCCAAAGTAACTATCAATAGTATTGGTACAGTAAAAATAGGGATGAATCTTCCTGAAGCTGCTGCTGCGGCTAATACTCGTTTATCTGTTGGCTACGCTGGAAGTGATAGTTGTTACTATCTACAAACAGAAGGAGAACTCAAAGGTGTGTCATTTATGGTGACAAAAGATGATGTTAAGAGTCGTCTTCAATATATTACCAGCGATGTTATTGCTAGAGTAGATGTAGAAAATCCCAAAATTACTACTCTTTCTGGTGCAAAAGTTGGTGATACAGAAGCGCGAATTAAATCACTTTACCCTGGACAAATTAAAGTTACACCCCATGAATATACAAACGGACATTATTTAACTTTTATCCCCAAAAATAAAGCTGAACAAAACTATCGCATTGTTTTTGAAACTGATGGTCAGCGTGTAACTAGGTACAGAGCGGGTAAACTACCAGAAGTGGAATATGTAGAAGGATGCAGTTAAATTTATCATATTTTCTCACTCCTAACGCACCCTACAAACTACTATGATTGAGGTGTTATTGATGTCCGATTTTTGGGAAATAAACTAATTAATGTGCGTAAAGCTTGGTTAACTGTTTCCGTATCAGGAAAATATTCTCGCACATCAGGATCAAGGATTATAGCCCCATATTCCAGGGTAAAATGTTGTACAATCTCTGTACCATCAGCTTGATGAATTGTCACAGTATGTCCTCGACGATAAGCTTGGTAATGTTTTCCACGTACACCACCTGTAAAATCGTATTCTGGGAGCATTTCGTTATCGGTATTATCTAGTTGTTCAGGGTTAATATTGTTCATATATTTTCCTTTCTGCGTTTGTAGCTTTACGAGAACTAATAATGCGAATATTTGATTGACGTTCTGTGTAAACTACAATGAGTAGTTGACTTCTATTAGAAAGATCAATATCAATATAGCGTTCTTCATCATCAGAGTGTTGAGAATCAGCTATCGTGATAGATAAAGGATCATTGAATACTGTTTTTGCTTCCTCAAAACTAATTTCATGTTTTTTGAGGTTTTCTTGGGCTTTTTGTTCATGCCATTCAAACCCCAATTCCATAAAATTACCTCTTTTATTAAAATTTTAACAACTGATCAACAATTTTATAATGTTTGGTTTCACTTTTTCCAACATTTTCAAAATTAGAGGATTAATAGGATTTTTTATGAATATTTATCTGGGGATATTTCAGGTTTTGAAGATGAGTTTTTTTCTACATCCTGAAAATCGTTAAATCCTGGAAATCCTGATTCAGACAGTAGGGTGTGTAAGCGTTGCGTAACGCACCAGAATTGATTAAATTTAATCTCATGAATTAACGTGCATTACGTCGCGTTCATAATTTAATCTATATTTCATAATATTTTCCCGCTCCTAACGCACCCTACAAACTAATGTTACGGTAACTAAACCTGGGTTAGTTTCTCCATGTTTACAAATTACGCATTTCATTAAGCACCTTACCAAGGGTACATTTTTTGAATATAATATATAAATGTTTATATTGTATCATAGTAGTGCATTGCCATGACAGACACACCTAGCAAAATCAGAAGTTTTATTGAATATTCCCGAACATTAAAAGGGGATGAAAAAGGGGAAGCACAGGTATTTTGCGATCGCCTTTTTCAAGCATTCAATCATGAAGGCTATAAAGAAGCAGGAGCAGAACTAGAATATCGGGTAAAAGTAAAAGGGAAATCAACTAAGTTTGCTGATTTATTATGGCGGCCTCGTTTACTACTAGAAATGAAAAAACGAGGTGAAAAGCTAGAAAAACACTATCAGCAAGCATTTGAATATTGGTTAGAATTAGTTCCCCAGCGTCCCAAATATGTAATTCTCTGCAACTTTGATCAATTTTGGATTTATGACTTTGATATACAACTGCGAGAACCAGTAGATCAAGTAAAATTAGAAGATTTACCAAATCGCTATACTGTCTTAAACTTCCTCTTTCCTGAAAATCGCAAACCCTTATTTAATAATAATCTAGTTGACGTTACACGCAAAGCCGCAGATAACGTCGCACAAGTTTTTAATCGCCTCATTGAAAGAGGAGAAAAACAAGAAATTGCCCAGAGATTTATTCTTCAGTGTGTTGTTTCCTTATTTGCAGAAGATATTGATTTATTACCCAGAGGATTATTTAGTGAATTTTTAGATGATTGTCGTTCTAATCGGATTAGTTCTTATGATTTAATTGGTGGACTTTTTCAACAAATGGGAAATCAACGCCCAGCCCCTCAAGATAGTCGTTATCGAGATGTACCTTATTTTAATGCGGGGGTATTCTCCAAAGTTGAACCAATCTCACTTACGAGAAGCGAAATTGATCTTTTAGCATCAGCAGCAACAGAACGTTGGTCAAAAGTTGAACCGGCTATTTTTGGGACATTATTTGAATCTAGCATGGGTAAAGAAGAACGTCATGCTTTAGGCGCACATTACACCAGCCCTGTAGACATTCAAAAAGTCATCTTACCTACCATTGTGCGACCTTGGGAAGAGCGCATTGATGGGGCTACTAAGCTCAATGAGTTATTAATACTCAGACAAGAATTAATTAATTTTACAGTGCTTGATCCAGCCTGTGGTAGTGGTAATTTCCTTTATGTTGCTTATCGAGAACTCAAGGGGCTAGAAGCAAAATTACTAACTAAAATTCATGAAAATTTCGGACTGAAAAATAGATTATCTATTGGCACAATGTCCCTGATTAAAACAACCCAATTTCACGGTATTGACATCAAACATTTTGCGGTAGAACTGGCAAAAGTAACTTTGATGATTGCTAAAAAGTTGGCATTAGATGAAGAAAATCAGTTACTTGATGTAGCGCAAATGAGTTTACCCATAGAAATTGATCGCGCTCTGCCTTTGGATAATTTAGATAAAAATATCCGTTGTGATGATGCTTTATTTTGTGACTGGGTGACAGCAGATGCAATTATTGGCAACCCTCCCTATCAATCAAAAAACAAAATGCAGCAAGAATATGGAGTAACCTATGTCAGTCAAGTAAGAGAAAGATATGATGAAGTACCAGGAAGAGCAGATTATTGTGTTTATTGGTTTCGTCGCACTCATGATGCTTTAAAAGAAGGTGGACGTGCTGGACTTGTTGGTACAAATACCATCCGTCAAAATTACTCCCGTGAAGGTGGTTTAGATTATATAGTCAATAATGGAGGGACAATTACCGAAGCAGTTTGTACTCAAGTTTGGTCAGGTAGTGCAGCAGTTCATGTTTCTATTGTTAACTGGGTCAAGGGTGAAGAACTAGGTCAAAAAAAACTATATACCCAAATTGGAGATGATAAAGATAGTCCTTGGGAAGTTTTAGAAATTGATAAAATCGGTTCTGCTTTATCTGCAAAACTTGATGTTACTCAAGCAAAAAAACTTTTAGTTAATGTGAACTCAGGAGCTTGCTATCAAGGACAAACTCATGGACATGAAGGATTTTTGCTAACTCCTCAAGAAGCTGCTATCATGATCCGACAATCAAAAAATAATGCAGAAGTAATATTTCCTTACTTAATTGCTGATGAATTAATTGGGGGAAACCCTCCTATTCCTCAAAGATATGTCATAGATTTTCATCCGCGTAATCTAATGAATTGCAAGAAATATTCTGAACCATTTAAAAGAATTGAATCAATGGTACTACCAACCCGTGAAAATACTGCAAAAGAAGAACAAAAGCGCAATGAAGAACTGTTACAAAAAAATCCCAAATCTAAAGTTAATAAACATCATCAAAATTTTCTCAGCAAATGGTGGCTACTTTCCTATCATCGAGGAGAACTAATTGAAAAAATTACAAATATCCCCAGATTTATTTGTTGTGGACAAGTCACTAAACGCCCAGTTTTTGAGTTTATTTCTTCTTCAATACGTCCCAATGCAGCGTTAATAGTATTTCCATTATCAGATGATTATTCCTTTGGTATTTTACAATCTGATATTCATTGGCAATGGTTTACTTCTCGTTGTTCAACTCTAACAGCAAGGTTTAGATATACCTCTGATACAGTTTTTGATTCTTTTCCTTTTCCCCAGAATCCCAAATTATCACAGGTGAAAAAAGTAGCATTAGCAGCAGTCAAATTGCGACAGTTAAGACAAGAACTGATGACAGAACATAAGATGAGTTTACGCGAACTTTATCGTACCTTAGAGTTACCAGGAAAAAATCCCCTCCGCAAAGCACAGGAAGAACTTGATAAAGCAGTCCGTCAGGCTTATGGGATGGAAGGCACGGACGATGTATTAAAGTTTTTGCTAGAGTTAAATTTTGCAGTTGCAGACAGAGAAATAAATAATTTACCTGTTGTAGCACCTGGTTTACCCCCCTGTGTAACTAATCCCAGTGAATTTATTACAGATGATTGTGTGAAAATGCCAGAGTGGAATTTGGTTTGTTAAAGTTGTGAGCAAATTTGTCAGAATCAGGATACTGAGGATTAGAGGATTTACGGGATTATATTTGATGTTGATTTTCATAAAGTTTTGATTTCAAATATCAAATATTTTCTTAATCCTGTACATCCTTAAATCTTGGATATCCTGATTCTGACAGTAAATGAAAATAAATATTTTTATACCTTACTTAAAAATTTTAGATCAAATTAACGTATATCTCAAATTAACCTATATACAAAATTAGCTATCTTCTTCCTTCGCTTCCTTCGTCCCTTCGTGGTTCATTAACTCCGTGTCCTCTGTGCCTCTGCGGTTCGTTAAAAAAACAATCCAGGGGCGGACAAACCGCCCCCATTAAAATCAGGTAACACCAAAAACAATCACCAAGCCCAAAACAGCCCCAAAAACGATCAAGGCATAGAATTGAACCCGACCGCTTTCTAGGTATTTCAAACCTTCACCACTGACAAGAGTAAAGAAACCCGTGAGATTAACAGCGCCGTCAACAACGCGGAAATCAACTTCCATAACTTGTCTAGCCACACGACGCAAACCGAGAACAAAGACACGATGATAAATGTCATCAAAGTACCACTTGTTCAAAGATAGATCGTATAGCGGTTGAATGTTTTTAGCGATCGCACTCGGATCAATTTTGCGGGCTAAATACATCAGCACAGCCAAAGTAATCCCAATCACAGAAACAGCCACAGAACTACCCGCCATAACGTAAAACTCATGGGGGTCGAATTCCGCAGCCTTTTCCATAACTTCCGCTAAAGTTTCGCTAGGAGGAAAGATAAACTGCTCAAAATAATTGGCGTAGGGAGTACCCACCAAACCAATCAACATTGAAGGAATAGCCAACACCACCAACGGTAAACTCATCGTCCAAGGAGACTCATGAGGCTCATGGCTGTGGGAGTCATGGGAATGACTTTCCAATTCTCCCTTTTTCATCGCCCCAGGACCAAAATTAGGTGCTAATTCTAAAGTCCCTGATTTCTCAGCTAAAGCAGCAGCAGCATTTTTGAGTTTTACCTTGATTTTTTCGTCATTACCCCGGAATTTACCTTCAAATGTTGAGAAATACATTCTAAACATATAAAAAGCTGTAATCCCTGCTGTCACCCAACCAATAAACCACAGGAAAGGGTTAGCAGCAAAAGCCGCACCGAGAATTTCATCTTTTGACCAGAAACCAGCAAAGGGAGGAATCCCCGCAATCGCCAAGCAACCAATGAAAAAGGTGAAACTGGTCACGGGCATATATTTCCGCAGTCCGCCCATTAACCGCATATCCTGGGCTAGAACAGCATCATGACCAACAACTGCTTCCATGCCATGAATTACCGAACCAGAACCCAAGAATAGCATCGCTTTGAAATAAGCGTGGGTCATGAGGTGGAATAATCCGGCACTGTAAGCACCCACACCCATGGCCATCACCATGTAACCAAGTTGGGAAACGGTGGAATAAGCCAAACCCTTTTTGATGTCGTTTTGGGTAATGGCGATAGTTGCCCCCAAAAACGCTGTAAATGCCCCAGTATAAGCAATTACGTTCATTGCGGCTGGGACATTTTCAAATACTGGGTACATCCGGGCAATTAGAAATACACCCGCCGCCACCATTGTCGCCGCATGAATCAGGGCAGAAATAGGTGTAGGACCTTCCATGGCATCTGGTAGCCAGACATGGAGGGGGAATTGGGCAGATTTAGCCACAGGTCCCAGGAAGACGAGAATTGCCAACAGAATGGCGAGGAAATTGCTAATAGAACCGGTTTCTACTAGGTTGGATAGGCGATCGCCCATAACCATAAAATCAAAGCTGCCTGTCGCCCAGAACAGCCCCAAAATCCCCAATAGTAATCCGAAGTCACCGACTCTATTGGTAACAAACGCCTTTTGACAAGCATCCGCCGCCGCTTTGCGATCATACCAAAAGCCCACTAGCAGGTAGGAACACATCCCCACCAGTTCCCAGAAAATATAAACTTGTACTAGGTTAGGACTGACCACCAAACCTAACATTGAAGAGCCAAATAAGCTGAGATAGGCGTAAAATCGCACATAACCAGGGTCATGGTCCATGTAACCATCGGTGTAAATCATCACCAAAACGGCTACTGTTGTTACAATCACCAGCATTAGAGATGTCAGGTGGTCAATAGTGTAGCCCATCGTCAGGTGAAAATTACCTGCTGATGCCCATTCCAAAGTCCAAAGATAAGGCGCATGGCCTTGAATTTGACTCCACAGTAAAGCCAACGACAGTGCCATAGAAGCCCCCATCAGGGAGATAATGACTATAGCATTTAGTTGTCGCAAGCGGTTCGTTACCTGATTTATCGAGATTAGCCCTAGACCGACCAGTGTTGCTCCCAAAAGAGGTAATACTGGAATCAGCCAGGCATACTGATAGATTACTTCCATCACTAACGCCTACTTTTAGAATTCTGTACAAACAAATGAGAAGATAAAAAAATGGAAATTCAATGGGGTGAGGGTTTGTGTTTGGGATGAAAGACTAGAAATTATTTACTAATCTCTACTACTTGATAGCCCAATACCTTCAAGTTAGCTTGAATTTTCCCACTTCAAACTTCAGTTAACTGAAAATTTTCAGAACTGCTCATAATTGTGACACACACCCTTGAGGATAAAATACCCCACCCGATACCCTTTAGGTGGGGTGTTAATCATGGTTTTAGATTTTGTCATTAGTCATTAGGAAATTCCTTTCCCCTGCCCCTGCTCCCTGCTCCCTGCCCCTGCCTCTTGCCCCTTATCTCCTGACTCCTGACTCCTGACTTCTGACTTCTGCTGTATCTATTTTTTCTTGACTTGTATATGTCAGTCTAATTGCTTCTAAGGCTAGACGTAAATCGTCTTTACTCCGAAAACCTTCTAATCTTTGTCTAACAATACCTTTTTCTATCAACAGTAAGGTTGGTAATGATTTCAGTCTATAAGTATTTGATAGCTTGAAATTCTGATCAGCGTTAACCCCCACCAATTTAAGTTCATCACCACACTGAGTCTGAAATTGTGATAACAGTGGGTGAATGATGCGGCAAAGCCCACACCAGGGAGCTTCAAAATTCACCAAAACGGGAACAGGGGATTCTAAAACTTCTTGAGTAAATGTCCGTTCATTAACCGACAACACCATGATGCCTCTTGTGATTATAAGGTTTTTATATCAAAAGTTGATTGTCAGCAGGAGCAAATCGGTATAAATTACCAATTTGAATTTTAAATTTTCTAGCAACAGACAAGGTGGAGGATATCAATTGTTCGTGTCAACGCACCGTAGCTATTGATTAAATTCAGCCGACAACAGGGTTTTACTCCTAAATCGGTGATTCCTGACTCCTGCTATTAAGGATTTTGATGTTTCCTGCTGACAAAAAAGCCACCGTGTATACCGCGCTGGCTGTTCTACATTTCAAATCCTGATTACTATTGATTACTACTGCTTGGGAAAAATTTGACAATGGTGACAGTGCGGGTTATTGCAGTCTCTACATTGCTACTTAATGCCTGTTTCCAGTCTAGTGGATGGCTATTGTTTGTTTACGAGTATAAGGTCCACTGAAACCTGGTGGATAAATTCTTTTTATGATCCCAGTGGGAAAAGTCTAATGATATATGTTTGAGTTTATCGTACATTGTTTTGGTAGCAAGTGATCAGGACAAAGTTTTGTTAAATTTATATGTTTTGTTGATCTTGGGGATCACACTAAACTACCATATTATCCTACTTGTTGCCACTAATAACAAGGGGTGCGACCACCATAATAGACCTGTGAAAATGGCAACCCCTAAATAAGCCGGGCGGAGAAATTCCTGCCAATGCAAGGATTGACGACCATCAATAATCGCTTGAAAGGGGATAATGGAAGTTCGCTGTTTGACAAGTTCAAAGGCTTCTCCATAACGTTGACTTAAACGGCGATCGCCATGCCATACTCCAAATAGATGATGTAGTATCAACCCAATGGAGGTTAAAAGGGTAAAACTAGTACCTAGCCACAGGGTATGGGCTACACACCAAATAACTTGTCCCACCATTTGCGGATGACGGGTAATACGGATAATTCCTGTTTCATAAAGATGAACTTGGGGCTTTTGAATGGCAGCAATTTCTAGTAGATTGAAGGTAGCAGGATATAAAAATAAAAAGGATATAGCTGATAGTACCCAGACTAATGTTTTTACACCTGTTATGTCCTGTAGTTGCCAAAGTTGCTGTCCATCATAACGGTGATTAAAAAAGTAAACAATTAAGATCACAGCCAAAGGGAGGCTAATTAATGCAAAGATAAGGCGATAAAGTCTAGGTCCAATGTATTTTTCTGCCCAAGGACGTAAAGCTGCCCCTCCGCTGTGAGCGATCGCAAAAACTAATTGTAACCCTAGTATGACAAAATGACTGGAGGTAAACCAATGATTGGGCATCATATATACAACTCAATTCAAAATTCAAATCAGCTAGTACCGCAAAGCAAAGTCAAAATTCACGGTTCTTCAAATGTTAACAATGCCATAAATCATGCTTAGTCACCAAACTATTCATTTCGATTTATTTTTAAAGTTACTCATGCACCCCAGTTTGTGGGTTAAGCCTTATGTCTGACCTTCCTTTTACCTTAGATCAGTTACGTATTCTCAAAGCGATCGCCCAAGAAGGGAGTTTCAAACGGGCGGCTGATAGCCTTTACGTCTCCCAACCCGCAGTCAGTTTGCAAGTTCAAAACCTGGAACGACAACTGGATGTGCCTCTATTTGATCGAGGTGGTCGTCGCGCTCAATTAACTGAAGCTGGGCATTTACTCCTCAACTATGGAGACAAAATCCTCAGCTTGTGTCAAGAAACCTGCCGCGCGATTGAAGACCTGCAAAATCTGCAAGGAGGTACATTAATTGTTGGCGCATCTCAAACCACAGGCACTTATCTTCTGCCGAAAATGATCGGCTTATTTCGACAAAAATATCCCGAAGTAGCTGTGCAATTGCACGTCCATTCCACCCGCCGCACGGCTTGGAGTGTATCTAATGGTCAGGTTGATCTGGCGATTATTGGCGGGGAAATTCCCACAGAATTAGGGGAATCTTTAGAAACTGTTCCCTATGCTGAAGATGAATTGGCGCTCATCTTACCTATCTCCCATCCCTTTGCCAAATTAGACACTATCCAAAAAGAAGACCTATATAAACTACAATTCATTGCCCTTGACTCCCAATCAACTATCCGCAAAGTCATTGATCAGGTTTTAGCCCGTTGCGATATTGACACCAGACGGTTTAAATTTGAGATGGAACTAAATTCCATAGAAGCTATTAAAAACGCTGTCCAATCAGGCTTAGGCGCTGCCTTTGTTTCTACATCAGCGATCGCTAAAGAACTACAAATGGGTGTCCTTCACCGCACCCCTATCGAGGGAGTGGTGGTTAAGCGCACACTATGGCTGATATTTAACCCCAACCGCTATAGATCCAAAGCCGCTGAAGCATTTAGTAAAGAAATATTACCTCAGTTTGCTAATCCTGGCTGGACTCAGGATATGTTGAAATTGTCACAAATGAATTCTGTGGTAAATAGTACATTAGATGTAGCAACACCTAGCTCTTCTGATGCCAGTTAAACATCTTGTCACTGGTCAAAAGTCATTAGTTAACGGCAAATTGCTAATGACTAGTCACTCATCTGACTAATGAATAATATGGAAGTCTACTGTACTTCCACTATCAACGTTACCTATTACCTATTACCTATTACCTATTACCTATTACCTATTACCTATTACCTATTACCTATTACCTATTACCTATTACCTATTACCTATTACCTATTACCTATTACCTATTACTTATTACTTATTACCTGTTCCCTATTCTTGAGACAAACGCTTTATCTCCGCACTTCCTAATATATCCTGGGCTTTAGCTAACATCTGGGGAATTTTTTCAGATTGGGGACTATTAACAAGACATTCTCTTAAATCTAATTCACCTAACTTATCAGCCCGATTACCAGGAAACCAATGATTAGCCTGTCCTAAGAGATTGTAACGCATTTTCCCATAGTCAATCATGTCATAAGCCAAAGTCAAATTTAACAGCCACAAAATCACCCGCATATTTACTTCTCCTGGCGTTTCTTCCCAAGTTGGTAGATTTGTTTCCCAGGTTTTTACCCAATCTTCTCCTAAAATTTTGACTGCTTCCGATTCCAATCTAGAAATAATTTGTGGCAAGATTTCTGCCGCATTATCTAATAATTCCAAAGTCTTTAAATGCTCATCAAAATCAGTTGGTTTGGCTGCACCTATACTCAAAGTATGCACTTGAGGATGACTTAAACAAAATAAATCATTAAACACCATTGGACTCAAAGGCGCACACAAATCAACTAATTTTTCTGAAGGTTGATATAATAACCCGCCTTTATTAGAAGGGCTAATAATAAATACACCCATATCTAATTTATTTGCAGCTTCAATAGCAGCCCAATTCTGGCGATTAATATAGTACCAGTGCAAATTCACATAATCAAATTGATTACTATTAATTGCTTGCAAAATTATATCTAGAGGAGCATGAGTAGAAAAGCCAATAAATTTAATTTTACCCTCAGACTGTAATTGTCTTGCTACTTCTAAACAACCACCTTCACGAATACTATAATCCCAAATTTCTGCATTATTAATGCCGTGCAAACCAAATAAATCAACATAATCTAACTGAAGATAAGCCAAAGATTTTTCAAACGTTTGGCGAAATTTTTGAGAGTCTGCAACAGGAGAAACTTTAGTTTGGACTATTAATTTTTCACGAGGAAACTGAGGCAGGATTTTTCCCAACTGCATTTCTGATGTTCCATAACCTCGTGCAGTTTCAATATGATTAATTCCCAATTCTACAGAACGACGAATTACAGCCTCTAGATTTTCTTGATTATCTGTAGGAATTTCCCCAGGTGTAACATCCTGCCATTTATATTGATAGCGCATTCCCCCGCAGGAGAAAACAGGCATTTGTAATTCTGTCCGACCAAAACGTTTGTATAGCATTTGTGAATTTTTGAACTAAGTAGATGAACGGAAAAAAACCGTAGACGCGGAGCGGCTTCTCGAAGAGTAATATGTAACGAAAAGTAAAGTTGCCCCCAACCTCTTTTCTGTTCCCTAATCCTTCCTGTTCCCTTGCCATAACGACAATTTTTAACCCCAACCTACTTATCTATCAACTAAGAATTAGGTGAGAATCTGCGTTAGTGCTGATTGCAAATTCGGATATTGATACTCAAAACCCGACTCTAAAGTGCGTTTGGGTAAGACTTTTTGTCCTTCCAAAACCACCTTCGCCCCGTCTCCTAATATAGCTTCTATGGCAAATCCTGGCACAGGCAACCAAGAGGGACGATTCATAACGTTACCCATAGTTGTACTTAAATCATTCATGCGAACTGGTTGAGGTGCAGTGGCATTATACACTCCCTCCATTGTTTGTTTAGTTAAAGCTTGGATAATTAAACCGACAATATCATCTAAGTGAATCCAGGAAAACCACTGTCGACCACTACCAATAGGACCACCAGCAAAGAGTTTAAAGGGGGTGATCATTTTCCCTAAAGCGCCACCATTACCCAAAACAATCCCAAAGCGTAAAATTACTAACCGCACACTGGTATCTTTTACCTTAGTAGCTTCCTGTTCCCATTCTCGACAGACTTGAGAGAGAAAGTCGTTACCAGAGGCGCTATCTTCATTAAAACTGGCCGTTTCACTAGTTCCGTAGTAACCAATAGCCGAAGTATTGACGAGGACACTGGGGCGAGGATTAGCCTTAGCTATAGCTTCGACAATTTTTTGTGTTCCCAGTTTGCGGGTGTTGAGGATTTCCTGCTTGCGTTCTGGTGTCCAACGTCCCTCAGCAATGGGTTCTCCTGCCAAATTCACGACTCCGTCGCAACCAGGTATAGCATCTTGCCAAGTGCCGGATACAGTAGGAGTATAGGCAATAATTTCTAAGTTAGGAAATACTGGGGAGGGAAATACCTTTTGAGCAAAGGTAGGATTGCGAGTTAATACCAAAATTCTATGACCTTCCGTGTGTAGTCTTTCTACCAATCGGCTACCTACAAATCCTGTTGCACCACTAATTGCTATTTTCATTGATATTGCGTGTTGTTTATTAAGTAGGTGGACATGAGATAACTAAAATGTGTGAAGAAAAGTAAAATTGCCAAAAGCTGCTTCACTCTTGCCTTTCCATAAGGACAATTTTTAATGCAAACCTACTTACCTAATGAGGAATGGGAATTAAATCAAGATTCTGTTATGCTTCTGAATCTTCAGTCATGCCGGGGTTGATTAATGTAATATCGTACTCAATCGCATCTGTTGAGGCAAAAATCTCTGTATTTTGGAGCAGATAATAGATAGCACGGACTTGGGGCGCAAAAATAACTTCATCTTCATTGCGGAGGTTATGAGCGGGAATTTTTCGCCCATTGATCATTAAACCATTAGAATAGGGTTTTCCTTTGGCATCACCATCTACAATTCGATAATAATAGCGTTGACTATTGGGGCGCGGTAATCTTACTAATGTGGCATGATAACGGGAAACAAACTGGGAGAATAGACGGATATTGCAATCTCGATCTCTACCAATAGAATAAACGGGGTTTTCCAAAAAAATTCTTTCAGTCCTTGGTCATCTTCAATAATCAGTAGATGGTTTCATTTTTTACTGCTTCCATTGCCATGATAGGTACGATAATTACCTAAACTTTGATCAATCATTCTCAATTGCCAAAAATCCTATAGCAGGAGTCACCGAGTCAGGAGTCATTAGAAAACCCCTTTGGTAGCAAAAGTTTGACTGTTCATTGATGTCCTAACTGCCTTGCCGCTTGCTTTAAAAGTCAAAAGTCAACACGAACACAGTATAACTTTCGCTTTGTGCTGCTAGGGGACAAACCTCCTTAATAAAATTGAGTTGGTAACAACACTAACGGAGCTAAAAGCCATTAATGCTGCTGCGCTGGCAGGTCCCAAAACGAAACCGTAGGCTGGTAATAATATACCAGCCGCGAGGGGAATACCTATTGTATTATAGGCAAAAGCCCAAAATAAATTCTGACGGATGGTATTAAAAGTGGCTCGACTTAGCTGAATAGATTTTACAACATCGGTTAGGGAATTTCGCATTAAAATAATTTCCGCCGTTTCCATAGCGACATCTGTTCCCGAATGTAGGGCGATACCAACATCCGCCTGTGATAAGGCTGGAGCGTCATTGATGCCATCTCCTACCATAGCAACAAATGTGTTGATTTTCCCACATTGAAGAGATTGAATGGTGGCGGCTTTTTGGGCTGGGGGGATACCTGCCATGATGTCGGTGTTGGCGATTCCTAGTTGTTTAGCGATCGCCTTGGCTGCTTCTAATCTATCACCACTGAGGAGCATCACGCGCAAACCCATTTGGCGGAGTTTATCTACTGCGGTTTTCGCATCTGGTCTGAGGGTATCACTAACGGCAATTAATCCCGCTAAACTTCCATCTACAGCCACACCAATTACTGTTTTTCCGTCTGTGGCTAGTCTTTGTCCCTGTTGTTCTGCTGTTTCATTAATCTTGATTTGGTGGTGATGAAACCATTCCCAGTTACCTAAAAGAACTTTTTTTCCCTCGACGACAGCGGATACGCCCATACCTGGTTCGGTGTGGAAGTCTACAGCATGAGGGATGATTAACTCTCTGGCTTTGGCTTCTTGCTGAATGGCTGTAGCTAGGGGGTGATAAGTACCACTTTCTACGGCGGCGGCTAGTTGAATGAGAGATGATGGTAAAGTTGATTCGGCAATAACTAGACAATCAGTGACAGTGGGTTTACCTGTGGTGAGAGTTCCGGTTTTATCAAAAACTACAGTGTCTAGTTTGTGGACTTTTTCTAAAACGTCCCCACCTTTGATTAATAGTCCCTGTTCTGCACCCATACCCGTTCCTACCAAAATTGCTGTCGGGGTAGCTAATCCTAAAGCACAGGGACAAGCAACTACCATCACAGCGATCGCTAATTTTAAACTAATTAACAGGGCAGAATATTGGGTGTGCGGGACTAAATGTTGGGGATTATTTCCCATATTGTGAGCCATTGCCATCGCCCCGGACATGGTAACATCTGGCCAGAGGTGAGTTCCCAGCAAATACCAAAATAGGAACGTTAAACCAGCCGCAGTTAAGACACCATAAGTAAAATACCCAGCCACCGTATCTGCTAATTTTTGGACTGGGGCTTTGCGAGTTTGGGCAGCTTCTACCAAAGCCACAATTTGGGCTAGAATTGTATCGTCACCAGTGCGGGTAGCCTGAATAGCGATCGCCCCCGATTGATTTAAAGTTCCTCCCGTCACCGGATCTCCCGGTTGCTTCATCACAGGTACTACTTCCCCTGTCAGCATGGATTCATCTATGGTAGTTTGTCCAAAACGCACCTCACCATCTACCGGAATTTTATCCCCTGGTAACACCTGCAACCATTCACCCACACGCACCTGTTCCGCCGGAATTTCCATAATATTAGCCCCAGAAATCAATTTTTCCGGTTCTGGGTTAATAATTAACCGGGCTGTTTGGGGGGCTAAAGCCAACAATTGGCGAAACGCTTTAGCGGCACGTCCTCTAGCCTGTTTTTCCAAAGTCCTCCCCAAAAGAATAAAACCCAACATCATCACAGGTTCATCAAAAAAGCATTCCCAACCCATTTGGGGAAACAATAACGCCACCAAACTTGCAGTATAGGCTGTCAGCGTTCCCAAACCAATGAGAGTATTCATATTCGCCGCACCCCGTCGCCAACCTAGCCAACCTTCCACTAAAATTGGTCTACCAGGAATCATAATAGCGATCGTCGCCAATCCGCAATGAAACCAGATATCATTTAAAAACGGAAAAATAACAGATCCAATATTACCAAAATGACCAATTCCCGATAGTAGCAGTAATAAACCAGCAATTCCCAACTGTCTAACTATCCCCTGCATTTCCTGGCGTTGTCTTGCTTCTGGATTCGGGATTGCAGATTTATCACCAGCACTTTTAGCCGTCCGTAATTGGCTAGGAAATCCTGTAGCCGTTAATCCCTGAACTAACGCCTCTGCATCTACAGTACCAATTTCTACCTCTACGACTGCAACTTCCGTTGCCAGATTAACACAAACGCTTTTAACTCCCGAATGCTGAATAAGCTGTTTTTCCACTGCATTCACACATCCAGCGCACTTCATCCCCCCAACATCTAAAATAATTTTCTCTGAGTTAAGTATTTTTGTGGGAGGGACAGATTCTATAAGTATTTCAGATTTTGGGATCAGTTGCATGGCTAATTTTGAGGTTCGCTTTTGTTAGTTTAACGCTTAATAACCAGCGTCTCTACTTTGAGGTTAAGCGAAATCTGTCACTTTCACCAAGTGAACAATATTAAGTTTCCCTCCCCAATTCGCTAAAATCCTCAAAATCATCTAAATCATCTAAATCACAAAAATCATAGTTTAATTTTAGCTGCGTAAATTACAGCAGTTAATTGTACTGGTAACATCAAAATTAGGCTTTTACAGAAATAATTAATTTCCCAATCTGATACTATACTAAAATATCCCGTACTCATTATTAGTAAGACTAATAAGTGCATCTGTTTAGATTTAAGCAACTGCATATTAATTTTACATGATAAACTTTCTAAAACCAACCCTGCTTATTCACAAAATAGGTATTAACAAATTCTTCATGAGATTTATTTAAGTAGATCATAGCTTCAATCAAACCAACAAGCTGCATAACTATTAATGTAAATCCATAGGTGAAAGAACCACCAATAACAGAAATTGTTAACATAATAAAACCTTCTAAGGTATAACCAAGAATGAATTTATGTAGCCCAAATCCACCAAAAATAATTCCAGCATAACCAGCTAACAGTTGTTTCATAGTGTGAGATGGGTTGATATTACTCATATTGAGCTATACTCCTTAGTAATGGGTAATTGGTAATTGGTAATTGGTGAGATTTATTTACTGGTAATCCTATAGATGATTTAAATAATGATAAGATTCTCATAAAAAGCCATCGTCAAAATATTAAATTTTTTGATCAGACATAGCAAAATTTGTAGAAAAATATCGATGCCGCATATTCACTAAATTTCAGGTAATAATTAACATCAAAATCAGTAAATATTCAACACTATGGATTTTTCTACATATCTATTATTGTGAAATCCGGAAGATTTTTGTTTAAGAAGTAGTTGAGAAGTTAGCAGTTAGGATAAAAACAGTTACCAATAACATACCTCTAAGATACAAGGTTGAGTTAAGCGATAGCGCAACCCAACGCACTTGTTAGGTTTCATGCTTCAACCTAACCTACAAATCTCAAATCAAGACTTTTTCCAGCACAAGGTATTGCAATAACCATTCCCTAACTTAATTATTACCTCCTAAAAGAAACAAACTAATTAACGTGCCACTGTTCCAGAGACTATGGAGAAGCATAGAAGAAAGTAAATTGCGCGATCGCGTGTAAACTATTCCTAAGACTATTCCTAATGCTGTCAGCGGGAGTATTTCTGATAAACTGAGGTGAGCAGCCGCAAACAACAAACTACTGATCAAAATTGCCCCCCAAACCGAAGTATAACGAGTCAAAGATGGTAATAAAAAACCCCGAAATAGGAATTCTTCAAAAAATGGTGCAGCTATGGCTGCGGTAAAGAAAAATATGCCCAATGCGGTATTATCCCGACTTTCTAGTGCCATTTGTAAAAGTGGATTACTACCACCTTGTCCTTGCCATAATTTTTGATTAATCAGTGATACTATTACCACAATCGGTAAAGCTGTACAATAGCCACCGAGTCCCCACAAAAACCAATTACTGAAGAAATTGAAGCGAAACCAGTTTTCGGGAAGGGGGAAAAAACGCCTAATCGAAAAATACAGAACTGATAAACAACCAAAAGCCACTAACAGATAACTGACTAAAACCACAAAAGCCTCAATTCTGGCATTTCCTGTACCCCGAGGAATAGGCAAAATAGATGATAACGCTGGGATAAATAACTGTCCCATTAAGAAAAAGCCCAGGATAAAAACCTGAATAATTATTTCCCAATTCCAAGGAGTTGACCACACTAAATCGCCGTTTGTAGCTAATAGGGATTCTCGACCTTTGAGTAAGCGTTGAACCAATAAGGAAAGCAGCAGAATTAGTCCAATAAAAGCTGTTAAAGTGGGGATAGTAGCAATTATTGCTAATTTTAACAATGCTTGGGTTGCCGCTGCTTGTTGGGCAATTTTCAGAGAGGATAAAGCTTCTTGACGTTGTTGAAGTTGATATAATTTTTCTAACGCCGTAGAACGAAACCAACTATCTAAATTTTGTTGAATTAGTTGTTCAGCTTTAGGAAATAAACGAGGAGGTTGACTCCACATTCCGCTTAATACTTGAGCAGTTTCTAGATATTTAGAATTGATATTTGATGATTGCTGTAATTGATTCCAAGTTTTAATAGCGTTGTCTGTTTCCTGTTGCTGTGCTTGTAAAATTCCCAGCCGCAAATCTACTTCTGCTAAGAATTTTTCTTGTTGTTGGATAGATTTTTGTAAACTTTTTTCTTCTGCAGAAACTAGAGTAGCTGCTGAAGATTGCAGAGTTGCTATTTTTTTCTTAGTTGCCTCTAAACTAGTTTTGACAGATTCACTCGCTTCTCGATATTGCCTTGTCGCGCTCATCTTAGGATTAGCACCGAGAATGGATTCTTGAAGTGTTTGAATACTTTCGTCGGTGCTGTCTTCTGATTCCCATGCCTGGGCTTGTAAGACAATATTCGTCTGGTACAATTCTAGACGACTCTGGAACTGAGGTTTTTGCCAGCTACTTAATAAAGATAACCCTGACAACATTATCGCTAATAAAGTTAGCCCAATTAACAGCAACCGTTTAATCGTCATCTATCCCCCTTGGACTTACAAGTACAGGAGCATTAGCCCCTTGGCAATTATAAGCCAGTACCGCAGGGTGGAATTAAAATTTAAAAAAAGTAGCTTAGATCAGGTTTATATGAGCTTTGAGCCATTGTTCTAGGTCGGTAATCTCCACGAAGTCTAATAATGCTTCTCCCAGGTCTTCTAGTTGTTCTATTGTGAGGTTGCTGATAGTTTCGATGTAATTACCACTCAATTTCCCAAATCACTTGGACAACAGACGCATAAGTAAGGTCGTTGCTTCTTCCTGCTTTGCTTCTTGATATACTTTTATTTGCTTGATATCACTAACTAAAAACATCGCTTCTATCTCCTGACGGCTTAATTGATTATTTAGTGGTAATTCTCGAATAGCTTTAATGGCTTCCATATCTCCACCACCTGCGGCCACATTTACACGGAACCACAAATGAAAAGCTAATTCAAAATCTCCCTTTCTTTCGGCTCGAAAAGCATCTAGTTTCAGATTCTGAATATCCGTGACTTCTACTATGGCTTTTCTCCTGTTGGCTATTGAGTGAAAGTGAACTTTATCCTAAAATAACTAGTAGGAATTTGGTGAAGCGGTTTATTTTACTTGCCTCTTCTCTACTGAAAATGAATCAAAAGCAGTTAAAAGGAAGATAAGTCACCTGTGAGTAGCTCCTAAAAAAAAGCTAACAGCTTGATATTGGATGCTCAAAAAGGTAGGTTAGATGTTTTGAGTATCTTAAGAGTATGATGAAAAGTATGAAAGCTGAACATATTGATTTTCCAGTGCTACACTCAGAATTATTCTTACGTCATCGTCTACAGGTAGTAGAGGAATTGTGGGAGTCGGTGCTGCGTCAAGAATGCGGTCAAGAAATGGTGGATCTTTTGCGTCAACTGCGGGACTTATGTTCCCCAGAGGGACAAGCCACTAATGACTTAGCAGCCTCGGCTGTAGAATTGATTGAACAATTGAATATCAATGAAGCGATTCGTGCGGCGCGGGCCTTTGCGTTGTATTTTCAGTTGATTAATATTATTGAGCAGGAATATGAGCAGAAGCAGCAATTAAACCGCTATAGTGGAGAAACTGATGATGAGGTTTTCCCTAGTATAATTTATTCTACTAACCAAAGAGAAGAAGAATTGCCTATTACTAAGGAAATAGGTAGTGATTTGATGACATCGGAAACTCCGCAAAAAGGGACTTTCGCGGCTTTATTTCCCCTGTTATTTAAGTTGAATGTTCCACCCCAACAAATTCAACGTCTAATTTCTCAACTGGATATCCGCTTAGTTTTCACTGCACACCCGACGGAAATTGTCCGTCATACTATCCGGGATAAACAGCGTCAGGTGGTTCATCTTTTGCAGAAACTAGATGAAGCCCAAAATCGTGCTAGTAGCTATCCTTGGGAAACTTTGGAAGTCAAGGAAAGATTACTGGAAGAAATTCGCCTGTGGTGGCGGACTGATGAGTTACATCAGTTTAAACCGACGGTTTTGGATGAAGTAGATTATGCTCTTCACTACTTTCAAGAAGTGTTGTTTGATGGTATTACGCAACTATACAAACGCTTCAAATATTCTTTGGGAGAAACTTTTCCCTGGTTACAACCACCAACGACAAATTTTTGCTCTTTTGGTTCTTGGGTAGGTTCAGATAGAGATGGTAATCCTTCGGTGACACCGGAAGTAACTTGGAAAACCGCTTGTTATCAACGAAAAATGGTGTTAGAGCGGTATATTAAGTCAGTTAAAGAGTTGGTTTCTTTGTTGAGTGTATCTATGCACTGGAGTGATGTCCTGCCAGATTTGCTAGAGTCTCTGGAGTTGGATCAATCACAATTAAGTGGGGTGTATGATGATTTAGCATTGCGTTTCCGCCAAGAGCCTTATCGTCTTAAGTTATCTTACATTCTCAAGCGTTTGGAAAATACCCGCGATCGCAATTTGGCTTTATATAATCGGGAAACCCCAAACAATGAAGATGCACCTATGTATCGTTCGGGGACAGAATTTTTAACAGAATTGTTGTTAATTCAACGCAATTTAACGGAAACAGGTTTAAGTTGTCGAGAATTGGAAAACCTGATTTGTCAAGTAGAGATATTTGATTTTAATCTTACCCAATTAGATATTCGTCAAGAATCATCTCGTCATGCTGACGCTATCAATGAGATTCTGGAATACTTGCAACTTTTACCCCAGTCGTACAACGAGTTATCAGAAGAACAGAGAATCGCTTGGTTAACTTCAGAATTGCAAACTCGACGGCCATTGATTCCTGCTGAATTACCATTTTCGGAAAAAACCAATGATGTGATTGAAACTTTCCGAATTTTGCGATCGCTACAACAAGAATTTGGCATTAAAATCTGTCAAACTTATATTATTAGTATGTGCCGCGAAGTTAGCGACGTACTAGAAGTTTTACTCCTGGCCAAAGAATCGAGTTTATTTGATCCTGTAGTTGCAGTCGGGACAATTCGCATCGTTCCTTTGTTTGAAACCGTAGAAGATCTACAACGTTCTAGAGGCGTAATGCGACAACTGTTTGAATTGCCTTTATATCGGGCAATGTTGGGTGGAGGTTATGCCGCAATTAACAACAGTGAAGAACAGGCAGCCCCATCTATTGCTATTCTGAATCCTAACTTACAAGAAGTAATGTTGGGGTATTCCGATAGTAATAAAGATTCGGGTTTTTTAAGTAGTAACTGGGAAATTCATAAAGCCCAAAAATCACTTCAGAAAATAGCTGAAGGTTACGGTGTCAATCTGCGGATTTTTCACGGACGAGGCGGTTCTGTGGGTCGTGGTGGTGGTCCTGCCTATGAGGCGATTTTAGCCCAACCCGGCCACAGTATTAGTGGACGGATTAAAATTACCGAACAAGGGGAAGTCTTAGCTTCTAAATATTCCTTGTTAGACTTGGCTTTGTATCACTTGGAAACCATCACCACAGCAGTAATTCAAGCCAGTTTACTAGGAACAGGATTTGATGATATTGAACCTTGGAATGAGATCATGGAAGAGTTATCTCATGCGTCGCGTCAGCACTATCGTAACCTAATTTATGAGCAACCTGATTTTATTGACTTCTTCCACCAAGTCACCCCCATTGAGGAAATCAGCCAATTACAAATTAGTTCTCGTCCAGCCCGTCGTCCCTCTGGTAAAAAAGATTTAAGTAGTTTAAGAGCAATTCCTTGGGTATTTAGTTGGACACAAACCCGGTTCTTATTACCTTCTTGGTATGGAATTGGCACAGCTTTACAGGAATTTCTGGACGCAGAACCAGAACAACATTTGAAATTACTCCGCTATTTTTACCTCAAATGGCCATTCTTTAAAATGGTAATTTCTAAAGCCGAAATGACTTTAGCAAAGGTAGATATGGAAATGGCACGTCACTATGTTGATGAATTGTCTAACCCGGAAGACAAACCGCGATTTGAGAAAGTTTTCGAGCAAATTTCCAGCGAATTCTTTCTTACCAGAGATTTAGTTTTAAAAATCACTGGACACCAAAAACTATTAGATGGTGATCCGGTATTGCAACGTTCTGTACAATTAAGAAATGGAACAATTGTGCCTTTAGGATTTATCCAAGTTTCCCTATTAAAACGCCTTCGTCAATCAAAAAATGCCCCCACAACCGGAGTAATTCACTCTCGTTATAGCAAAGGAGAATTACTCCGAGGAGCATTATTAACCATCAACGGAATTGCTGCCGGCATGAGAAATACGGGTTGATAAAAAGCAAAAGGCGTAATTTCTTCCTTTGCGCCTCTGCGCCTCTGCGTGAGACAAAAATATGATAAAAAAACACATTCTTATTTGTACCTTTTTGGCACTTTCTTCCGGTTTTTTTACTGCTTTAATAGGTGGACAAATCACCGTCATGCAACATGGCCAAAAGTGTCAAAACCAGGCTTGGGGATTTAAACAAATGTGTAGTGCTTTAGTGACTCCGGGTGCAAGTTGGCAAGGAAGCACTGCGGGACTGTGGACAGGGACAATTTTAGGGGCGTTTATGGGTGGGGTAATTACACGCAAATCTAGCGATTGGTAGTTGGAGATATGGGTTTTTTTAAGCTTCTGGTTCTACTCCTAAAGCGCGTAATTGGGCGATGAGGCGATCGCTTTTTTCCTTTTCATATTCAGCCTGTTGGCGTTCACTTTCAGCCCGTTGGCGTTCATATTCAGCCCGTTGGCGTTCATATTCGGCTGTTTCATGACCATCAAGTAATAAATTACCATCTAAATCCCACCAACGCAGCCAAGGTAACTCCATATTTTGATATGTTCCTTGCCAAATACCTAATTCTACTCCCATAGGTGTAATCGGATAATGACCTCGTTTATTTGGTGGCAATAAATGATATTGTCCTTCCATGAGATGATATACTTCCACGCTGGCTTTACTAACTTCGTAAATGCCATAAAAGGCAGGTTTAATCACTTGTTCATAAATCCAGAATTTCCCCTGCCAAGGTGTTTTATCTCTTTCTTCTGTGCCATTTCCTGATACAAATTCTAAAGCAATTAATGGGGCAATAAATTCTTGCCAAAGCACATAGGAACGTCGGACTTTACCATCTAATAATGGTGGCACATGAGGAACATAAAACCAATCAGGAGCTTCTGCACCTCGTTCTGGTGGTTCAGTTATTCGCCAATAAATACCGCTATCTTGTCCTATAGCATATTGTCCATCAGCGTGGAGTTTTTGTAATACTGGAATGATAGATTGAGTTAGTAGAATACTTTGAGGATGTTCCTGGAAATTCTTCACAAATTGTCCGTTAGATTCTGGTAGTTGAGTATGATCTGGGAGGCTGGTTTGTGTATAGGGAGGATCTGCGGTAAAGGTCATGATGTCCTCGTATTTTAGAAGGTTTATTGTAGGATGACAATAAACAAATTATAACAATAATTTACAGATACCTGAACTTACCTGAATTATACTGTACACAGTGCATTATCCTTCATCTTGTTAAGAATGAACAGTAATTCATCTATGTCGGTAGGGTATTGGTGGAACATTTTCCAGACATTGAACGGGGTTGTCAGGTTTCCGAGCAGGGGACAAAACTACAACCCCAGTTAGCGGATACTTGGTTGCGTCATAGCCAGGTGTTGATTTTGGCTCGTAAACATCGGGAAGCCCTGGAAGCCTTAAAAAAGGCATGGGAGCTTTTAGCAGATTGCGGTTATTTGCAATCCGTACCAGCGGCGTTTTGGTTGGGGGAGAGTTATCGAGTTTTGAAAAATGCTAAGGCTAGTAAACGGTGGTGGGAGGTAGCTGCTCAAGGATGTCAGGAGTTGAGGTTATTTAACCCAGCCATGGCTGATTACTGGTTAGGGAGGGTGGATGTTTCGCTTGGGGGATAAGTCGGGGGCTAGACAGGCTTATGTTTCTAAATTTTTAATTGCCTTTTGAACCTTTCATCTGAGATATTATGCTATAAACAGTGGTTAAATAAGTTTAATTTATATATGCCAGCTAAAGATTTCAGGACTTACGCAACTGGCACATTGGTAAGGTGCGTCAGATATCAAAAATCTGTTTATTTGCAGGATTTATGC